>CAMKDH010000010.1 GCA_946411215.1 uncultured Treponema sp.
TCTGACTCTGAGAGAAGATAAAGAATACAATTGGTACAGACATTGTAAATACGATAACAGCGTTCTGCTGTCCCATACGGGCAATAACGTTCTGACCAAGCTGAGTAAGAGCATAGCTGAGCATCTTCTTAGACTCGGTATAGATTGTCTGTGTCTGAGGGTTATTCCACAAGTTCTGAATAGAGAAAATGGAAATTGTAAGCCAGGCAGGACGAACGTTAGGCATTACGAGCTTCCAGAAAATTGTAAACTCGTGTGCACCGTCTATTTTTGCAGCTTCAATAAGAGACATTGGGAAACCATCAATAAACTGCTTCATAAGGAAGAGTCCCATAGAACCACCAATAGCAGGAAGGACGATTGACCAGTAAGTATCTACAATGTGAAGCTTACACATAATCAAATAGTTAGGAATACCTGTTACGTAACCTGTAAACATCAAAGCAACTACTGCCATGCGGAAGAACAGGTTTCCACCAGGGAAACGATATTTTGCAAGAACGTAAGCAGCCATTGAAGCAAGAATTACGTGTCCTACAGTTCCTACTACAGTTACAAAAAGTGTATTCCAGATATATCTTGTAAGAGGAACCCAACCCTGGCTCAAAGTAACGAACAAGTCTGAGAAGTTATCAAAGGTTGGATGAATAACAAAGAAGTTAGGCGGTCTTTTCAAAACTTCATCAAGTGGTTTGAGTGAGTTAGAAACTGCAAATACAAGAGGAGAAACCATCAGGACTGAACACAACCCCAAGAAAATATATACACCAATATCGCCACCAAGAGAACGGTTAGGTTTTCTACGGTGCTTGTAGTGATGTATAGTCATGTCTTTGTACATATTTTTAGAACTCATATACATCCCCCTCTATTAGTGTCCTACTCTATTGAGTAAGCCCTGAATAAACTTATTACACAAAATCATTGTAAGGAACAAAACTGTTGCAATTGCCGAAGCATATCCAAACTCAAATCGTGTGAAACCGTAGTCGAACAAGTGAGTTACGATTGTACGTGCACAATAATCTACAGAAGGATATCCGGCAAGCATCATTGGAACCTGACAAACGCTAAAGGCATTTGTAATTGACATAACAGCTCCGAACAAAAGCATAGGCTTCATGTTAGGAAGTGTAATGTACCACAATTCCTGCCAGCGGTTCTGAACACCGTCAATGTATCCGGCTTCGTACTGAGATTTATCAATACCTTTAAGACCTGCTACGAATGAAAGGAAGCCTGCACCAAGTGAAGTCCACAAGATAACAGGAATAACAACCTTAAGTACGTTTGCAGGATTTGTAAGGAAGAGGATTGGCTGCTGAATAATATTCCAGTGAATAAGCTTAGCATTAAGCCATCCGTTTGCATCGTCAGCAAAGAAGAACTTGAATACAGTGTAGGCCTGTCCCGAAATAGAAGGAACATAGAAGAAGAATACAACGAGAGTTCTGATCCAGTTTGGAAGCTCGTTGATGAGCCAGGCAAAAATAAAAGCCATTATATAACCAACCGGGCCAATGATTAAAGCAATTACAAAAGTGTTTTTTACAGCCAATGTAAATACTTCGTCTTCAAGGAACAGATTGATATAATTTCTTACACCAATAAAATCCGGCTTTTCAAGAATATTATAGTTAGTAAAACTAAAATATATTGAAGTGAGCATCGGAAGTACATAAAAGGTTATGAACAAAACTGCATATGGCAAAAGAAACAGATAGCAGAATGTATGCCTGCGGGCATTTCTAACTAAATCTGTGGTCATAAGCCTTTTTTTAGCAATATATTTATCTAATTTATCACTCATCGTTTTCTCCTGTTAATCCCTTGCTACAGGAAGACCAAATTCCTGACGCTTTCTTGTAAGCTCTTCATTGATTTTTCTTGTGTAATCAATAAGAGTTTCGCGAGGATCTTCCTGCTCATTAACAACCTTACGTGCAGCGTTTAC
This sequence comes from uncultured Treponema sp., assembly GCA_946411215.1. Taxonomy (GTDB): domain Bacteria; phylum Spirochaetota; class Spirochaetia; order Treponematales; family Treponemataceae; genus Treponema_D. The sequence goes on from CAMKDH010000010.1 coordinate 1,955, forward strand.
AATATGGCGAGGTGTAAAGTAGCTGCCCGGAACTTCCGGTACACCGATTGTCTCATCAAGAGATTTTTCAAGAATTTCAATCTGCTGAGCATTCCATGAAAGCTGTTTTAGAGCTTCAATGTTTGCAGTTGCATAACGTGCAGAAGCACCAAGAAGAGCTTCCATTTCACGTCCGTAGCGAACCTGAATATCTGCAGATACCCACCATCTCATAAACTCCCATGCATCCTTCTGGATAGATTCATTATGCATAACCTTGTTCCAGGTCTTTTCATCTACACCAGGAATTGCACCGTCTTCATAAGTCTTTCCACTGAATGAAGAATAAGCAAGATCTGGAAGAGATGAAAGGTCAAGGTCGTCGAGGTTTATACCATTCTTAATCATCATAGTACAAACACCGCCGGCTGCATTTGAACGGTCAAGTTCACCTCTTTCATTGATTGTTCCAGGAAGATAAGTGAAATCCCAAAGGTTACGGATTTCTGGAGCACCAACTACGATTGTGTTGTAAGTAGTATAGTTTGCAATACCAACTGGCATTTCACCAGTACGGAAGCGGCTCATGAAGTCATAAACAAGAGGAATACCATAGTTGTTGTAAAGGCTTGTGTATGTTTTGAATGCCTTAATACCTGCTTCTGAATCTACAACTGATTTGTCACCTGCGTTGTTGTAAAGTCTTCCGTCTTCCTGATAAATCATTGAATAAAGAGCTGACATATCAAGGTTGTTTACATCAGGATAAGGAACACCTACTGTAAGGTTATTTGACTGAAGTGTTGGAAGGATATTTATAAAGTCTTCCCAGGTCTGTGGAACATCAAGATCAAACTGTTCAAGAATATCCTTGCGGTAGAACATAAGGTTGAAGGTTTCCTGCTCAGGAAGAGCATAAACTCCGCCGTTATATTTGTATGGTTCATAGGCACTTGGCTTAAACCAGGAAAGAACTTCTTCACAACCATCAAAACGCATGAGATTTACGTTTGCATTACGCAAAGCATAGTCTACAGGCTGAGATGTGTAAGTAGAAATGACAACATCAGGACCTTTTCCTGCAACTACTGCAGAAAGAAGAGCATCAGGGTTAATAAGCTTTACGTTGATTTTAATACCTGTCTGTGGAGTAAAGGTATCATCAATCATGTTCTTAAGAACCTGGCTCTGGTCACGACCGGTTACAATCCAAACTTCAACTACGTGATCATCATTCTCATCATAAGTACTACCAAGAGCGGCAGAGTCATAAAGGAATGAGTTTATGAAAGAAACAATTTCGTGTTTTGCATCTTTAAGGAAGTTTGATCTGTCTGGTTTAATCTTATCATCTGCCCCCTGAACTACAAGGTAGTCAATATCAAGCTTTGTTTCTGTAAGCGAAAGCATAGAAGAAGCAAGAGACATTGTATTATCTTTAAAGTTCTGGAAGTTCTTTGTAATTCTGTCTGGATGCTTGTAGAATTTTTCGAGCTGTTCAGCAAGGTTTTCTGCAGGAGAAATCTGATTTGATTTCTGACCTGTTACAGCAACAAAGTCATCTACAATCTTGTAAAGACGTCGGCTTTCCTGAATCATAGCTTCTACTTCATCAGGGAATACCTTTTGAATTTCGTAGTCGCGGTCAACATCAGGTGTAGTTCCGGTAAGTACAAGAATTGTTCGATAAATAAGATTCAAGCGATAAACTGAATCTTCAATCTGGCTGATAATTGGACCTACTTCACCAAGAGTTGCCTCAAGGCGGATTGTATGCTTACCTTTTGTAAAATAGAACTTGTAAGGAGTTTTGTTTTCATCGGCAAGAGTTTTATACTGCCAGTCTTTGTTATACTTAAATCCTACAGCTTTAAGAGAATCGATAGGAATTTCTTCATCGATATAAATAGAACGATATGCAACGTAACCACGCTGGAAGAACTGGCGGCCTTTAAGAGAAATTGTATACCATCCGTTTTCAGGAATATCAATTTCCCATTCAATCCACTGTCCCGGAGCTTTCCAAGAGTCTCCACCAACATAGTTCAAAACAGTATTTTTTGTGCTATATGGTTCTGTGATTGCTGAAGATCGGTCATAACGTGCAAATAAAGAAGGGTCAGAACGAACAAGTGAGTTTTCACCCTGAACCTTAACTTTTATATCTTTGGCATTATTATTTTCTGGTTTAACAGGCTGTTTTGCAACATACTGTTCATAGGAATAATATTGTTTCAAAGGCAAGAGTTCGATTGCACTGATTACAACAGGTTCGCTTATAGCTTCCAAAGCAATTGTGTTCCGGCCTTTTTCAAAGTAGAAACGATATGGATCTACTTCATAGCCTAAATCGCTTTTGAAACGAATCTGCTGGTATGCAAAAGTTTCTGCCTGGGAAGGACGAATCATGTTTCCGCGGTTATCATATTTGATTTCACCGCCGTCTTTCCATAGACGTGAAAACGAAAGTGTATCTGCGCCTCTAAACGGCATTTCACCGTTTATATAAAGGATGCGCTCAACATCGACGTTTCTTGACGGAGGACAGATATATTCCATTGAAATATTGTAGAAGCCTGCCTCTGGCACATCTACATTCCACACAACAAAAGAGCGTTCATCAGTAAGAACAGCGTCTTTTCCTTCATAATTCGAAACCGTGGTTATTCCGGTAGATTTATCAGCATCATATGCAAAAACGTCTACTGCAACCTGTAGATTTGGTGTTTTAGCATTTTTGTGCTCGGCCTGATACTCTGTGTAAGTTTTTCCGGCCGATACGGCACCCTGTGATGTTGACAAATCAAAACCTTCGTACTTTTCACTAAGTTTCTTTTCAGGAACCAGTTTGGTACATACGAAAATCAAAATGATTACACCTATGGCAATCAAAAAGTTTCGTAAGGTTTTATTGATTTTTAGTTTTGCCATAATATTACAATATTACCACATAATCTAGGATTTTCATAGAAGAAAAATTGAATTTTTATATAAAATATGTGGAAAATATTCTAAATTAGGTAAATTAAACGTTTTAATTTAAGTAACTTTTGTCAAGTTTAAGTAGGTTTTATGAAATAATACGTAGCGCGATTTTACGTTTTGTGGAGCGTCATTTTCGTTCAGCGGAGCAATGGCGCAGGACAGTAATGCATTTTTATAATTTTATGAATACTGCCTGCGCCTAAAGTTTTGCGAAGCAAAACTTTGTTCATGCAATCCAAATCGAGAGTATTATTTCTTAAAATAAGAATCAAACTCGTCGTCTGAGTGTGGAACATCATCACCTGATTTTTCGGCAGTAGGCTTTGCTGTTGACTTCTTTTTAGATTTACTGCTACCCTCTTCTCCATTTACGTTGGCACTTTTAAGATTGTCAACGTTGTCATTGTACAAATCCTGAGTTTCTGCAGAAGGCATAATGAGAGCTGCGGCAATGTAGATCAAAAGTCCTGCACCCCAGATACAAGAAAGTACACAAACTAAAAGACGAACTACAGTTGCGTCAATTCCAATATATTCTGCAAGTCCTCCACAAACTCCGCAGATAACCTTATTATTTGATTTCTTAAGCATCTTCTTCATTTTCAAACATCTCCTTAAAATTTATTTCATCAAAATATTTACGCTGCCCATTCCGCAATTTACAGAAAAATGATTTTGCTTGCGGCTGCTTGCGTAAACCTGGCATACACCACTTCGTTTTTCATCATTGAACTTAAAGTCTCCAAGTCCAACTTTTGCATCATAGGAATAGTCGCTTGCATTACCTGAAAGAGTAAGCTTTATAGCACCCATTCCGCAGTCAACATTACTTACACCTGCAAGAGAGCCTTCAATATTCAGGTTACCCATTCCGCAACGCATATTGAGTTCTTTGCCGTGGATTTTTTTAAGAACAAAGTTTCCTGCCCCAACATCAATGTGTCCTTTTTCAAAAGAAATAGAAATATCTTTTGTTACAAAGTTACCAGCACCAATGGCAGCCTTGAATCTTCCAAGCTCAGCACCTTCAGGAACTGTAATAAGGATTCTTGGAACCATTCTTCCAGGACGGTCATGATGATTAAAGAAATTAAAACCAGAAAGCTTATTCAGATTTTTTACAACAAGAGTTTTTTCTGTATCTATGCGGCACAAAAGATTTTCTTTTGAAATACCTCTTGTTTCTACGCTGTATTTTTTTCCAGAAATCATAACAACTTCTGCAGCACCAAAACTGAATTCAACATTCTTTACATCTGAATTTTTGAATTCATAATAAAGGGCTTCATAACGTCCAGGCTCACCAGAAGTTTGTGTTTCTTCTTCATCGTCTGATTCTGCTGATTTTTTTTCTTTTTCAACAAGTGTATTTGAAAAACGCTCTCTGATTACTTTTGCAACTTCTTCAGGCGAGCCAAGTTCTTCCATTACTTTCTTATCATTTCCAGCTTCTTCAAAATAATCTTCGTAATACTGAAGAGCCTCTTTTTGTTCATCAAGCGTCAATGACTGAATGTTGTTTTTAAGTGCAGTCATGTACTGTTTTTTTGTCATATAAACCTCCGATATTTTGACAGATCCTGTCTTATCTAGTTTTCCTGTCCCATCAGTATCTTATCAATGTTACTCTTATAAGATAACCATTCGGAACGATATTTATCAAGTAGAATCATTCCATTAGAAGTAATTTTGTAATAACGCCTGTTTCTTCCCTGGAATTCCATATCATAAGTTTCCAAAAATCCATCTTTCTGCAATCGTCGCAAAACTGGATAAAGTGTACTTTCGGAAACGTCCATAACCTGCCGGACATCCTGCGTGATTTTATAACCGTATGTTCCTTCCAAACTGACAACAGAAAGGACGACGGCGTCCAGCAGCGCAGAACCCGTATTAAAAGTCATCTACACCTCCTGTGTGCAATTATTCTATATATATAATATTATACAGAATATAATATAATGTCAAGTAAAATATTATATTTATTTTAAAAATTCTTTAGGGATATTGAATCAAGAAGAAAACAAAAATACTTCCGCGCATCGTATCGGCAAACAACTGCTAGGGCTGCATGGTAAACCATATATCTCGCTTCGCTCGTCAGCCCTAGATGTTGTTTGCCGCTCCGCTGCGCTTGCGTATTTTTGTTTTCGCTTGGTTCTAATAGCAAAAAGATTTTGTTGTAAATATTCTTTAAATAATCTAATATTATATATATGAATACATACACATGGATCTTTACAGGCGCGCTGGTGGTGGATGCCTTTTTATATATTTTTGGGCTTGTACAGAGTATTAGGCCGATGGAGAAGACGGCGCGGGGGGTGTTTTTGCCGTTTATTGCGGGGGTTATACTTTCTATTCTTTATGAGTATTTGCCGGATTCGCATCATATTATTTTTATTGCTTCGCTGGCGTTTGTGGCGGCCAGTTTGTTTATGGTTTCTACCTTAAATGACAAAAAGAAGTTTGTGAAATTTGTTGAGCACTTTTTGTTCCTGCTTACAGAAATGTTCTGGTTTTTACTAATCGTTTCGGTTTACAGGATTTATAAGGTACCGGTAATATTTTTTATTCTTACGGGAATTGTATTTATTGCGGGATTTGTTGTTATATGCGTGTTTATCAAAAAGCAGCCGACTGCTAAATATCTTGGAGCAATAATTCAGTATTGTGCTTCTGCAGTTTTTTGCAGCACTACCCTTGTAAGTCTGATATTCGAAAAAAGAGTTTTTGCAATACTACTTTTTATTGGTTCACTTGTAACTGTATGCCATGTAGTATTTGAGATTTTTCAGAGGACAAGACCTTTTGCAATTAATGAAAAAACTGAAAAGGTCATTGTTACAATTCTTACAATAGGAGCCCAGGCACTTTTGGGTGCAGGGGCTATATTGCTGCAAGTTTAAAACAAATCTTCCCAGCTGTAGAGGGCGCCTTTTGAAAGCTTGCCTGTTTTAATTGCAGAGTCTAACTTTTCAAGACAGTTTACTGTTCCTACAGCAAATCCTTCGCGACTTCTTGCAGTGTGTGTAATTTCGATTGTATCTGCAGTTCCGTCAAAGAATACTTTATGAGTACCAGGAACATTTCCGCAGCGAGTTGAACTTACATGAAGCTGATTTGCAGCAGGACGCTCGTGGAATGCATCGGTAACAATTTCTGTTTTGTTTTTATAACCTGCCTGAACGCGGCGTGCAATTTCCAAAGCAGTACCACTTGGACTGTCGGCCTTCTGGTTGTGATGAAGCTCCCAAATAGCAACATCGTAATCGCTGAACTGAGACATGATTTTTGCAGCTTCTTCAACAATGCGATAGAACATGTTTACACCAATAGACATGTTTCCGGCTGTCATCAGTGTTCCGCCAACTTCTTTTGCGTATGCATTAATTTCTTCGTGCTTGTCGTTCCAGCCTGTAGTTCCTACGATAAGTGGAAGTCCAAGAGGAAGAAGAGCTTTTATATTATTAAGAACAGCGGTTGGATGAGTAAATTCAATAACACCCTCTGCCCCGCTTGATTTTACCGCACGCACAATTGCATCTGTGTCGCCCTGTGCAACCTTAACCATTGCATCTTCTGCAATAACATCTATTGTAACAACAACCTCATGACCGGCTCTTTTTGCAGCCTGCTCAATCATGTGGCCCATTTTTCCATATCCAACAAGTGCGATTTTCATTTTTTACCTCTTAACTAAAATATGCCTTATGAAGAATGCGAACAGTTTCATCTGCTTCATCTTCATCTACAATCATACTGATATTAACTTTGCTTGCACCCTGGCTGATCATCTGAACGTTAATTCCTTCATCGGCAAGAGCGTCAAAGCCACCTGCAAGAATTGCGCTTGAATGAGCAGCATCACAAATGATAGTAACAATTGCTTTTCCTGTTCTAACTGTAACTTCACTTGCTTTTTCAAGATCCTCAACAAGACCATCAAGATTATCCTTTGAGTTTACTGTAAGAGAAACAGAAACTTCTGAAGTAGCAATTACGTCAATGCTGATATTCCATTTAAGGAAGTTATTAAATACATGAGCAAGGAAGCCTGCAGCTCCAAGCATGCGTGAAGAAACAATATCAATAAGAGTAATGTGTTTTACGCTGGTGATTGCACAAACAGGAGGAACCTTTCCGTTGTGATGTTCAACAATAAGAGAACCTGGGCTCTGAATATTATATGAGTTTTTTACGCGAACAGGAGTCTGAGTTTTGCGAACAGGAAGCATACTGCGTGGATGAAGAACCTGAGCACCAAACATTGCAAGCTCCTGTGCTTCTTCGTAAGTAACTTCTGGAACAGGCTTTGCATCGGTAACAAGGCGAGGATCTGCAGTAAGAATACCGTCAACATCCTTCCAGGTCTGAACTTCTTCTGCCTGCATAGCGGCACCAATCATAGTTGCGGTAAGGTCTGAACCACCACGGCCTAAAGTTGTGATATTGCCTTTTGCATCTTTTGCAATAAAGCCTGTAACAATCGGGATATCATCGTAAGCGGCATTTTTGTAGCCGTTTAAATACTGAGGAATGTTTGTCCAGGTTTCATCAAGAAGTTCGGCAGCCATGTAGTTGCTGTCACTTATAAAACCAATATTCCAGGCGTCATGAAATTTTGCAGGAATGCCCTGGCTGTTTAAGTAAGCAGCCATCATACGAACAGACATACGCTCGCCAAAAGAAACAAGATAATCACGTGAACGTTTGCTTACTTCTTTAAGCATTGAAATACCAGTGAGCAGCTGTTTAAGCTCATCAAGCAAGGCTTCGATTGTATCAATATTAATTCCAAGCTCTGCAGCAGTTTCTTCGTGAAGCTTTGCAACACCCGCAACATCTACAGTGCCTTCTACAGCTTTATCTGCTGCCTCTAAAAGATGGTCAGTTGTATCTCCCATAGCAGAAAGAACAACAACAGGTCTGCGATACTGATATGCCTTGATGATTGATGCAACATGCTTAATACGTTCTGCGTTGGCTACGCTGGAACCACCGAATTTCATTACGATCATAATAGTCCTCTTTTTTAAGTTGAGTTATTATAGTTTATTGTTTCAAAAATGTCACTTCCTGAGTGGTAATATCAATCTTACCTGCTTTGAGTGTGACTTCATCGTTTAGTTTAATTTCATTACAAGCCTTGAGAGTTGTCTGCATATCAAGCTGGGGAATCAAGAACAAGGCATCGGAACCGCGTTTGTCTATACAAACACCTGTATAAGTCTGCTCCGGATTTTGCATAAGATAAACAAGCTTCCAGTGAGTTTCACTAAGCCGGCTTGCTTTACGTGCAGCAAGAGAAGCGGCATCACCAGCGGCAATGCGCTCAAGCATTTCATCCTTATCAAGAAGGCGGCGTCCGTCTATAAAAGCCCTGAGCTGCTGATGTGCAATAAGGTCAGAATAACGGCGAAGCGGAGATGTTACCTGACTGTAAAAACTCAAGCCCAAGCCTGCATGAGGAGCCGGAGTAATTCCAACAGAACGCTTACGCATACATTTTACCCGGGCAAACTGACCTGCCCAGCCATCAGGCAATTTATCAGGGAAGCTTGGAGATTCCTGACTTACAAATGGGAACGGAATTTTATTTGTAAATGCAAAGCGTGCAGCTCCCTCACCCGCTAAAAGCATAAACTCCTGAACAACATCATTTGATTCATATTTTGTTTCAGGCTGCACAGTTACTTTTTTGCTTTCGCGGTCTACTTTAATATCAACTTCGGGCATTTGAATTGTGATTGCGTTGTTAGCAGTACGTCTTGCAAGGTTGCGTCGGGCGAGTTCATAAAAAGGTTTGAACTCAGGCGCTTCTTTATTCTGCTCCACCTGTTCATACGAAACCATTTTTACATGAACACGAACTTTTTTTACAAGACACTCTTCTATCTGACAGTCATCATCAATTTTTAAGCGGAATGCAAGAGCACTTGATTTTACAGCGGGGTCGTCGTTTGACTCCCGTTCTTTTAATCCAAGAGCGTAATCTTCAAGACTGCTTTCGCAAAGCATACGGCTTGCACCTTCAGGAATGTAAAGGGTTGTTCCACGGTTACGTGCAGCAATATCAATGGAAGAATCAGGCGCAACACTGCTTGCAGGATCTGCAATACAAACCCAATAGTATTCACCGTCGTAGCCAATTGCATCATCAGGGTCGGCTGCATGAGGAGAGTCAATTGCATAACAGATACATGGAACTTCTTCGCGTTCTTCATCCGGCATAGAACCAAGCTGTTCACGAGCAGAATCAAAACTGAATCCAAGCCGAGTTGGATGAGGATTTTTTGTTTCGCTCCAGATGCCAGTTTCTATAAGCAGACGATGAGCCTTTTCGATACTCTGTGAAATACCAGCCTGTTCAAGAACTTTTGATTTATCTGTCTGACATAAAGCAAACGCTTCTACCTCCCCCATGAATTTTGAATCGGCAGGAAGATCAAGCTTGCGGTTTTTAAGACGTTCAATAAATGCATTCCGAATTTCAGCTTCGTGTTCTTTTTCGTATTTTTTGCGGTTGATTTCTTCTATCTGTTCGGCAGAGCGCAAAGTAAAAGTTAAAGTGCCGTTTTTAAAAGCGTCAGCGTCCTGATTGAACTGAGGCATTTTGCATACAGTCTGATAAAACGCCCATGCATTATCTGGCGCCAAATCGGAGGCTGCGTAATCTATAAGCTCTGTAAATGATAAAGGAGCTTCAGCAGTTTCTGGTTCAGAAATAAGAAGCTCGTAAGTTTCTGTAAGAGAAGAATTGAAGTTTTGAGAGAGAGTTTCCTCCTGTGCAACAGCAAGAACTTTTTCCAAAGAAGAAACAGGCCCGTCACTCAAAACGACAACATCTTTTTCACGAACCTTCTGCTCCGAATAAACAGCCTTTTTCCCCGTAGCAGTTGCAGGTTGAGAACAGTAAGAAATTATATATTTATCGCCGTCATTTTCCTTAACCACGGCCGGCTGATTTTTATAAAGAACAAGGGAGTTTTTAGTCATGCGTGTAGTATATAAAAAAACACGACAAAAAAAAAGGCACTGCCCGAATGGACAATGCCTTTTAATAACATGGTAGTTTAAATTACCACTTCTTTTCGATTACATCACAGATGTTCATTTCTTCTGGAGCATCTGGGTTGATTTCGAAGAACTTAGCTTTTTCCATGTTAGGAACAACGTTTACTGTATCTCCTAAGCGGAATTCAGCAGTAGCAGTTGTCTTAGCAATGATGCTCTGTCCTTTGTTAGAAATAAGATAAAGATGTGTTTCGGCACCAAGTGGTTCCTTGTTAGTAATCTTCATCTGCATATCATCTTTAGCAGCTGGCTTTTCAACATACTTGAGGTCTTCTGGACGGATACCGAATGTGATTTCCTTTCCTACCCAGTCCTTAAGTTTCTTAGCCTGTTCTTCTGTAGGGTTGATTTCGAATGAGCCTTCGTCACAAACGATAGCACCGTTCTTTTCCAAAACCTTTACAGTAAGGAAGTTCATTGGAGGTGTTCCGATGAAGCCTGCTACGAACTTGTTGATTGGATAGTTGTAGAGGTAAAGTGGTGCACCAATCTGCTGGATAACACCGTCCTTCATAACTACAATCTTTGTACCCAAAGTCATAGCTTCAATCTGGTCGTGTGTTACATAAATCATTGTTGCCTGGAGGCGGTTGTGGAGTGCAGCAAGCTCAGAACGCATTGTTACACGGAGCTTAGCATCCAAGTTAGAAAGTGGTTCGTCGAACAAGAATACTTTTGGTTCACGAACGATAGCGCGTCCTACAGCAACACGCTGTCTCTGTCCACCCGAAAGAGCTTTTGGCTTACGATCAAGATAGATTGTAAGGTCAAGCTGTTTAGCTGCTTCACGAACACGGCGGTCAATTTCGGCTTTATCCATCTTGCGGATCTTAAGACCGAATGCCATGTTATCATATACAGTCATATGTGGGTAAAGAGCGTAGTTCTGGAATACCATGGCGATATCACGATCCTTTGGAGGAACGTCGTTCATTTCAACGCCATCGATGAAGAGCTTACCTTCAGTAATATCTTCCAAACCAGCGATCATACGGAGAGTTGTTGACTTACCGCATCCAGAAGGACCTACGAATACGCAGAATTCCTTGTCTTCAATAGTGATATTAGCATTGTTTACAGCACGAACACCGCCGTCGTAAACCTTACCAATACCTTTAAGTTCTACCTTTGCCATTTTAAAGTGGCCTCCTTAAGGGTTATATTATAATACTTAATTTTACGATAGATTTTGGCAATAGTCAAATGAAAAATGAAGGATTTATGTAAAATTATCAGAACTTTCCGCTGTGATGAGAAAAGCCTGAGGAATTTATATGCGTTCCGCCCATATTTCCAGGATTTGTGTTGTTTTGATTTAAATTCTGCGGCCGGATATTTTTCATCTGCTTTGCAGCAAGCGGAGTTTCTGGACCAGATTTTTTATTAACCCGTCTTGAATCAATAATGATAACGGCAGCAACAAGCGCAAAACACAGGAACATGATTATTACTACTATATAATTATTGTTTTTTAATTTTGCATCTGCATCAACAGGATTTCCCTGTTCTGCCCTTTCAAGATATTTTTCTACCTTATTCAAATAAGAATCAAAACCGCTGAACCAGTTATCATCAGAAAAGTATGTAAGGAAAGAACTTGAAATTGCTGATTTTCCATAATCTGTAAACGCTCTGTTTCCAAAATCTCCGTGAGCAAGAATATCATAATCACGCTCTTTCATGCTCATAACAAGAAGCACACCGTCGCCCGAAGCTCCCATACCTTTACAATATTCAGAAAAATAATATTCAGCATATTCTTCTATATTGTTAAAGGTGTCTTCGCTGTTGAGCTGATTAATATCTGGAACAACTGCGATATAAATACCGCACTTATATTTTGTAGAAATATCTCTTGCTTTATTTTTAAGTGTATTTGCCTGCTTTGAAGACAACAGATTACAATTATCAATAATCAGGAAATTTACTCCCCAAAGCGAAAAATTGGCAAAGAACAAAAAGAGAAACAAACTTATAAGAGCGGTTTTCTTTTTCATATTAGTAATTGTTTAATCCGCCAACCTTAACCTGGAAGTGACTGAACTCCATAGAGAAGCTTGCCCTTCCCTGTGTGGCAGAACGGAGATTTGTTGTAAATCCGAACATGTTTGCCATTGGAGCCTGAGCATGGATAATATCGCCTGTTGGTTTTGAATCCTGACCCATGATGCTTCCACCACGCTGACTGAGCTGACTTGAAGCAGGTCCAACAAATTCTTTTGGACAGGAAATATCAACATTCATAACAGGTTCAAGGATTTCTGGGCCTGCAGCATTACAAGCCTTATCAAAAACCTGAGCGGCACATGCTTCGAATGCAAATGGAGTTGAAGTTAATTCGTTGTAAACAATATTTGTTACTTTTACGCCAACTTCTGTACATGGGTAACCGTAGTTGATTCCAGAATCAAGTGCATTCTTAAAGCCTTCGCGGATTGCTTCAATAATTTCATCTGGGATTTCGGCATAGCGGCATGTAATTTCAAAGTTGTTGCCAGTGCCTCGTTCACGTTTTTCAACAGAGATTGTAAGGCCGGCAGTATTTTCTTTTCCTGCAAGGACTCGGCTGTATTCTTCTGTTGCTTCTCCAGTTCCGCTGATTGATTCGCGGTAAGTAACCTGAGGAGCACCAACGTTACACTTTACACCAAAATCATCACGCATACGTGTAACAAGAACATCAAGGTGAAGCTCGCCCATTCCGCTTATGATAAGCTGACCAGTTTCGGCATCTTCGTGGCTTGTAAAGGTTGGATCTTCGCGCGACAAAATCTCGAGAGTTTCTGTCATCTTGTCTTTTTCGCTCATGCTTTCTGGTTCAAGAGCAACAGAAATAACTGGCTGAGGAAATGTTGGCTGTTCAAGTAAAACTGGGAAAGCTTCTGTTCCAACTGTATCACCAGTCTGAGCAAGTTTAAGACCAATGAATACTGCAATGTCTCCGGCCGACAAGCTGTCAATTGCATCTGATTTATCGGCATGCATACGAAGGATTCTGTTTACGCGTTCACGCTTCTTTTTGTTTACATTGTAAATCTGAATACCGTTCTGGATTTTTCCTGAGTACATGCGTACATAACAAAGTGGGCCCATCTCTCGGTCATACTGAATTTTAAATACAAGACCAAGTGCCATTTTTGATGGGTCGCATGGAACATCAATTTCTTCCTGTTGATCTTTTTTAATTTTAAGACCTTTTGCAGGAGATACGTCTGTTGGACAAGGAAGATAGTCTACAATTGCATCGATGAGAGGCTGAACTCCCTGATTGTGGCGGGCAGACCCCATGACAAAAGGAACATAAGCCCGGCTGATTGTACCTTTACGGATTGCGGCTTTAAGCTGATCAGTTGAGATTTCTTTTCCGTCAAGGTAAAGCTCCATAAGTGCATCATCTGCACCGGCAACTGTTTCTACTAATTTTTCGTGCCATTCGTTTGCCTGGTCTAAGCGGCTTGGGTCAATATCACTTTCGGTAATTGTTTCACCTTCGTCTTCGGCAGACCAGCGGAGTTCTTTCATTTTTAAAAGGTCAATTACACCTTCAAAATCTGCACCTTCGCCAATTGGGATTTGCAGGGCTAAAGTTTCTACTCCGAATTTCTGGGCAACGTCGTCCATTGAACCAAAAAAGTCTGCACCAATGCGGTCCATTTTATTCATAAAACAAAGACGTGGAACAGAAAATTCATCTGCCTGTTTCCATACTGTTTCTGTCTGTGGCTGAACTCCGTCTACTGCACAGATTACTGCAACTGCACCGTCGAGTACGCGCAGGGAACGTTCAACCTCTGCTGTAAAGTCTACGTGTCCCGGGGTGTCGATAATATTTATCTGATGGTCGCGCCAGTAAGTAGTAGTTGCAGCAGAACAGATTGTAATTCCTCTTTCCTGCTCCTGCTGCATCCAGTCCATAGTAGCCTGTCCGTCATCAATTTCACCTATCTTGTGGATTTTTCCTGTATAATAAAGAATTCTTTCAGTTGTTGTTGTTTTTCCAGCATCAATATGAGCCATGATACCGATGTTTCTCATCTTATCTAGAGACATGGGGTTACTCCAATATATAAATATCTTGATTTATTATAATGAATGTTTGTGTATTTGGAAATATCTATTTTTAATAATATGCATTTGAAAAATCTTTGACGAGTGGGACGCAGGAAAAAGAAAGTAAGGGGGGACCGGCAGTGGGACGGCCGCGTTTACGCCGGACGTAACACGGATGTCGGGGGATACCTTGCTTTTTTTTCCGTCGCTGGGACCCGCCGGCAAAGATTTTTCTACATGTATGAATTATAACTCTTGAATATTTACAAATTCAAATCCACTATCCAACAATGCACAAATCAATAAATCAAGATAATTATATAATGGCTCGGTGCGTTCACCTTGTGCGAAACCTACAGAAACCGGCGCAACTCCACCATTGATTTTTGAAAGTGTATTGCAGTAATCCTGGATAATCTGTTCAGGTTTAGTGTCTTTGGCTAAAAGTTCAGAGTCGTTGAGGCGGCTGTAAGAAACAACAGTTTCATAACCTGCATTTTTGGCGAATCTGATAATATCATTATTCACAGAATAATAAGGACCGTGCCAGTAAAGACTGAGTTCGGTGCCGGTGCAGTTGTAGAATTCATCTTCGTTGCGGGCAAGGCCTCGGCGGATAAATTCTTCATCTACTACAAACGGATTGTTTACTAAATCTGTCTGACTGAAGAACATAGAAGCTGTCTGATACCCGTTCAAAACAATCTGCTTTGTTTCTGAAGGATAGCGGCGGATAAATTCACCATTTATAAAGAAGGTTCCAGGTACATTGTACTTGCGCAAAACAGAAAGGATTTCTGAAAGTCCGTCTGCGTTGTCGTAGGCATCAAAAACAAGTGCAACTTTTTTAGGTGCGGCAACTTTTGAAACACTTTCTTCATAAAGCGCTTTTGTAACTGCTTTTTTACTTAAGGTTCTTACGTAAAGTGCATTATCGTAAAGGTTGTTTGAAGTTGTTCCTGTAAATAATCTGTAACGGCCATTCTGACTTTTTGCACTTGCATTTGCTACAGAAGTTTTTTTCCAGGTTTTCTTTTCGTTGTTGTATTTGTAGTAATTTGAGTTTCCTGTGTCGGCAACTATTGTATCATCATTGCCTTCCCAATAGCCTGCAACTGCAGAACTAAGCATTATTACTTCATTTGTATTTGAAAGAAGGTTCCATTTGCGGATTGATTTTTCACCGCCTACATAAATCACATTGCGGTTTACCCAGATGGCAGAAGCAATTTTTTCGCCAAGAAGATCAGCAACACGCTGCCAGGTATTTATATCATAAACATAAATTGCGGCTCCTGCGTAGAAAGCAACCTTTGTTCCATCTGGAGAAATGAAAGGCTTACCAGAATCTTCAATTTCGAGCACCTGAACTGTTTTTGTTCCAAGTTTATAAACGGCGCCTTTTTCTTTGCTGCCATCATAAGGAAGTTTTTCGAGCCACAATACAGGCTGATCAGAAGAATCCCAGAAAACAAAGAAATCAATAAGCGAAGCAGAAGAATCGGTATATGGGCGTGAATAAACAACATCCATATAGTCGCAGGAATGCTTTTGATTCTGAAGCTTAAGATATGTAAAGAGCTTATTATTCTGAACAATTACAAAAGATTTTGCAGAAGAGTTTACACTAAAGCGGTCACTTGCAGAATTAAACTGAGAAGGAAGACGCCCTATTGCTTTACCCTGCCCTATAATTCCTGAATAAAGTCCGAGTGTATAAAGCTCTTTTGAATTAATCTGATAAACTAAATAATCATCTATATATATAAGCGATTTTTCGCTGGACCAGTTTACTGCATTAATAGTTCCACGTCCGATTTTGCGGTACTTTTCGTCCATTTCGACTTTGCGCAAAACTGCCTCTGGATTACAGAAATAAAGATTGCCTTCTTTTTCGTAAATTAAAATTGTTCCGTCTGGAGACCATTTTACAGGAAGGCTCTTATAACTCTGGCGGACACTTTCGCACAACACAGCAGTTTTTCCGCTCTGAACATTTTGAATAACAAGTGTTCCTGTAGAAAGTGAATACTTTTCTATTTTAACAAGCCATTTTCCGTCTGAGCTGATTGAATAGGGAGAAACAGGAAGTGAGTTTACGGGAATACCGTTATTCTTTTCGTACCATGAAAATGAATCTGTTTTTGTATTGTAGCGTCCTGTTCCATAGCGGTTGCGAATCTGAAGAACTGTTCCATCTTCCAAAAGCTCCATCTGCTCAGGAAAGCATGTAAGAAGCTCCGGCTTGCTCTGGCTTGAACCATTTGAAAGCTTTGAATAGAACAGCGAGCTGTAGGAATTTGTTCCCGGCATATTCTGACTGAGTGAAAACAAAACTTCGTCATTTTGATTTATATCAAACTCTCCAAAGGATATTTTTGCCCAAAGAGGAAGTATGATTCCCAAAACAAACGCTACAGCAATCAGATATTTTTTCATTTATGCATCTCCGCACTTAAAACCAGTACCGAAAGCTCCTGTTCAAGATCTTCAAGCTCGCGCTCCATTTCGTACAGCTGCTTTCGTCTGACATCCTTTCTGTTTTCCTCGTAATGATTAAGCATCATTTCAAGCGATTCCTTGTCATTTGAAACTCTGGAGATACCGCACCAGGGACAATACAAGTAATCCTTATTAAGGGTTCGTCCGCACCCTTTGCAAACACTGATATTATACATCTTTTTCACCTATTTTTTAAGTACCGTCATTGGGTCTATTCTGTTTCCATTTTTGTAAACCATAAAATGCAGATGAGGACCTGTTGAATAGCCTGTGGAACCAACAAGTCCAATTTTAGAACCTTGAGTTACCCATTGTCCTTTTTTAGAAATTGTTTTTGACATATGTGCATACACGGTCTGATATCCGTTTCCATGGTTTATGATTATGTAGTTTCCGTAAGTTCTGTTGTTTCCAACTTCCGAGATTCTTCCACTCATTGCGGCTAAGATAGGAGTTCCTTCCGGACAAGCCATATCGGTTCCGGTGTGGAAAGAACGAACTCCTGTAAATGGATCTGCACGCCAGCCATAAGGAGAAGTCCAGCGGAACTTTGAAGTAATTGGAACCATAAAAAGTTCACCCATTCTTGACTGAAGGGTTTTCTGGTCGAGGCCTACTCCTGGAAGGAAGAGCTGCTGCCCTACTGTAAGAGTTTCTGAACTAAGCTCATTTACATCAAGAAGATTTTCAAGCTTGATTTTATTTGCGGTAGCGATTGAATTAAGGGAGTCGCCGTTTTTTACTGTATAAACAATTCCGTCGATTGAAGGAATTTTGAGCTTCTGACCTGCCCCTAGCTGACGAACGTTTCCAATATCATTTACAGAAATCAGAGTTGAAATATTTGTAAGCCCGAATTTTTTAGCAATTCCGCTTATTGTGTCGCCACTTTTTACCTTATAAATCTGATATTCTACAGGCTGAGAAAGATATTTTGCAGCAATTGAAACGCCCGCTCCTGCACTGTCTGTAAGAAGTCCGTTTTCATCAACATCACTCGTAATTTCGAGCGCAAAGTTTTTCATGAGCTTATCAAGAGAATCTATATCAAAAGTATCGCTGTCATTAAGAGTAATGATTTTTGTGTGGCTAAGGGAATAATCAGTAATAAAATATGCAGTAATCGAAAGCCCCGCAATTCCAAGTATTACAAAAACAGAAATCACGATTGCCTTTATATTATTTGCAACAAAAGTGCCAAAATTTGAAACGCCCTGCCCAAGTGAAGCAAAGCAGCTTTTGAGAGTTAAATCTTTATGAACAGTTCCAGCCTTGAAAATATGCTTTTCTGAAGGGTATGTATACGCGTAGGAAACTGAATTTATACTTTTTCGGCGCAGAGGGAGTGCTATTGCCCTCTTTTTTTTGGATTGTTGTACAAAACTGATTATTTCCATACTTGTCTATCGGCCAAAATAAGAGTATAGTTTAAATGTATTTAATTGCAATTTTGGGCGGGAACAAATTGAATTCATTTTTTAAGAACAAAAGGCTGATTGTTTTTTTCTCTTTTTGCGGACTTCTTGTAATAGCAATCCTTGTTGCATATATGAAGCTTGCTCTTGCACCAGTTGCCCCAAAGCCTCAGAATGTTCCTGTTATTGAGCGTGGTTCCATTGTAGACCGCTCCGGATTTCCACTTGCAGTTCAAACAAACTTCTACCGTGTAGGTGTAAGCACCAAAGATATTAAAAATGCCGAGCTTTTCAGTAAAAACATGGCTCCGGTTCTTGGAGTTTCTGAAGAAGAGCTTTTTGCACGCGTAGATAAAAAACGCGAATACGTTATTCTTAAAAAGAAGGCATCCCAGACAGAATACGAAGAAATCAGCCAGCGAACAAAAGAATGCGGCTATAATTATGTAAGCTACGAAAAGCTTCCGGGACGTGTTTATCCTAACGGGGCACTTGCTTCTCAGCTTATCGGCTATATGGGAAATGAAGGAATTGGACTTGCGGGAATTGAATTTTCTCAGCAGGGTGTACTCTACCCCGAAATTGATAAAACTCTTGAAACTCCTGAACAGGGTAAAAACATTTACCTTACAATAGATGCAAATCTTCAATATAAGCTTGAGCAGATTGCCTACAAAACAATGGAAAACACTCAGGCAGAAAGCATGATGCTTTTAGCAGCAGATTCAAAAACGGGTGAGATTCTTTCCTATATAAGTCTTCCTTCTGCAAACCTTAATGAATATGGTAGCGCGACCCCTGCAGAACAGGTAAACAAACCCGCTGCTGATGCTTACGAACCAGGGTCAGTATTTAAGATTTTTACACTTGGCATTGTTTATGATGAAGGCACTATAAATCCTAATGACAGTTTTTTGTGCGATGGAGTTTATGAACACAAAATCCCTGGTGGCGAAACTATAAGAATCAAATGTCTTGAGCATCATGGATGGCTTACACCGCGCGAAGGCCTTAAGTATTCTTGTAATGATGTTTTAGGTCAGATAAGCGATCGTGTAAGTGAAGATACGTTTATTGCAAGAATCCGTCAGCTTGGCTTTGGTCAGAGAACTGGAATTGAACTTGCGGGTGAAACGACAGGAATTGTAAAGGACCGCGACAGTAAATCATGGTCGGCACGTTCTAAACCTACAATTGCAATTGGTCAGGAAATAAGCGTTAGTGCTTTGCAGATGGTTCAGGCTGCTACCGCAATTGCAAACGGTGGCGTTCCTGTAAAACTCAGTGTTATTCACAAAATCACAAACAAAGAAGGCTCTGTTTTATTTGAACATCAACCGGAATATAAAAACAGAGTATTCAAGCAGACTACCGCAGAATATGTACTTAGCTGTATGGAAACAACTGCAACAACAGGTACTGGTTCCCGTGCAAATATTGGCGACGTTGCAATTGGTGTAAAAACCGGTACAGCACAGATGGCCGATAAGGTAAACGGCGGCTACAGTGAAACAGACTTCCTTTCAAGCTGTCTTGCAATCTTCCCGGTTGATGAACCAGAAATTGTTCTATATATAGTTGTAGAAAAAGCAAAAGGCGAAACATATGGTGGACGTATTGTTGCTCCTGTAATTGCAGAAGCAGCAGATACAATTATTGATTATATGGGAATGAGCCGAGGAAAAGCATCTTCTGTTGAACACAACGGTGTAATCACAATTCCAAACACTGCAACAGTAACACTTGGCGAACTCACTCCTGATTTTACAGGTTTATCTAAAAAAGATTTGCTTCCACTTATGGAACAGTCTAAAGGTAAACTCAACATTAACGGAAGCGGCTGGGTAACAAGTCAGAATCCGGAGCCTGGAACTCCTCTTACGGAGAACACAATAATTGAACTCTATCTGGAATAAAAACATAGCGCTATTCAAAGAAAGATTTCCACAACTCGCTGATTTTTATCACGATATTATAGAAGATATTACTGCTCACGGTGACGAAAAGGATATTTTTTCGTTCTGGACACTCATGACTGCCAAAAACGGTAGTCTTACTGCACAGATTAATGTAAACATGCTTTTGCATTCTTCATATAATCCGGAGCGCGAAGGCATGAGTACTGCAGAACAGCTTGCGGGCAAAAACAAAGAAACTGTGATTTTTATGGGCGCAGGTCTTGGATGGCAGTTCTGTGCAATGGCAAAGCTCATAAACGGCGGAGGCATGGGCGCTACTGTTGGCACGTGCCCTGTAAAAAAGCTTATTCTTATAGAACCAGATCCAGTTCATTTTTTTGGTGCACTTTTTTATATAGACTGGAGTGCGGTTTTTGCTGTAAAGCAGCTTGTTTTTGCAATTGGATGCCCCGCAGATTCTATAATAGGACTTCTTGAAGGAAACAGCATAAACATTGGAAACTCAGGAGTTAATTCTGCCTACGTTTATGCAATTCCAGCTTTTATTATGCATGCCCGCCCCTACTTTGATTCTGTAATTGCCCTGATTGAACGAAACCGCGACAAAAATGATATAAATGCCGCTACCTACAAAAAGTTTGAAAAGCTGTGGATTCATAACTCTATGAAGAATATCGAGCAGATAAGCAGGCACAGAACTGTTCAGCAGCTTTTGGATTCGTATAAAAATATCGCTAAGGATTTTGTTGTTGTAGCAGCAGGGCCTTCGCTTGAAACGCTTTTGCCTAGAATGGCTGAACTTAAGAAACATGCAGTTATTGTTTGTGTTGAAACTGCCCTTCACGCGCTTCTTATGGCAGGAGTTCAGCCCGATTTTATTGTAATTACAGATCCTCAGTATTATGCATATAAACATATAGCAGGCCTTGCGGCTCCAGAAAGCATACTTATCTGTCCGATTAGTGTTTACCCTGCAGTATTCCGTTTTAAGTGCCGTGAAATTGTTTTGTGTTCAGAAATGTTTCCTGTAAGCAAGTATTTTGAATCAAAACTCGGAAACTTTGGAGATCTTGGAGCGGGTGGTTCTGTTGCAAGCTCTGCATGGAACTTGTGCTGTATGCTTGGTGCTCATAACATCTATTTTGCAGGCCTTGATTTATCGTATCCGCAGGGACAGACACATATAAAAGGAAGCAGCGCAGAACAAACCTTCCATACCGGCGCAAACAGACTTGTTCCAGTTCAAAAAATGAACAGTTCTTCGCGCTTTGGTGCAAATCCGGAATATGCTTTTGACTACGACGGAAATCAGGTTTTGACTGATGCCAGAATGAAAATGTTTGCATGGTGGTTTGAAAGCAAAATTGCAGCGTGTACAAATGTAAAAACTTATACTTTGAGCAGGTCGAGCATGAGGATTCCGGGGGTGGAGTTTGCGGAAGACATTTTGGAAAGGGATTGTCGGGTCGAGCCCGACAATGACACACAAATATTCGAACCCGACAATGACAAGGGGTCTGACATTTCTCCAATTATTGAATCTTTCTACTCAGAGTTAAAATCGCTTTCGGCGCTTATAAATGAGGCAGTGGAAAAATGTATTATCGGGGGACCGGAACTTGAGGCAACGCTTACACAGATAGATTCAAAAATCTCGTCGTCGCCGCTGGCAGAAATTGTTCGCTTAGCAAATCCGGATACGCAGGACAAGCTTACCGCATACAAGCAGCTTCAAAAAACCTTAAAGCTTTATTGCGATTCATAAACAACGTATTTTTTATTGCTACTGCCCTTTGCCTGATAAAGTGCGATATCGGCTTTCTTAAATAAATCAGAATAATTTGTTTCACGACCACTATAAATTGCAACACCAATACTTACAGTAATCATCTGCTTATTATCGGGCAAAACAACATTCTGCGAAGCGCCTTTGACAATATCCTCTGCAATATTATTTACTGCATCCATATTATCATTGTTTTTTATAAATACTATAAATTCGTCACCGCCAAAACGTCCGGTAACTTCGTTTGTGACAAACTTTCCGCCAAGGAATCGTCCAAGCTGCGCAATAACCCTGTCGCCAATATCATGACCATAAGTGTCGTTTATTGCCTTGAAGTGATCTATATCAAGAACAAACATAATACCCTTGTCGGTCATAGAATCAGTAAGAAAATCATTTATTTCTTTAGTAAGCGCACTTTTATTCTTTAAGCCAGTTAATTCATCTGTATCTTTTTGAATATTGATTTCTCGTGTTAATACGAACTCCTTGATTCTGAGCGAGTTTGCAATAACATTCAAAAATATCCCGACTATTGTAAAAATCGTTACATTGATTAAATCGGTCATCCAGGTATCGTATGACTTTATTGCATGCATCCAGATTAAGAAAAGTGTAGATGAACCAGTTAATTCAATAGCCATCCAGAACGGCTTATCTATCATAAACATCGGAGTAATCAAAAGTAAGGCAATAAAAGTTGTAGCGGGAACAGCAGAATTATTGGAGCTTACAAAACCTCCGAATATAAAAAGCAGCGTAATTGAAAGATAGATTAAAAACTGCGGTACTATGGAATCTTTTTTAAGAATAAGAAAAAAGGAACTTGTAATAGACGAATACAAAAAAGCAAAAAAATAAAAAATCTGATTTGATTTTAAAAGATGATTAAAAAAGGAAGTTATAAACAAAAACAGAAATATTAAAGCCATGAAAACATGAAGGACACGCCAAACTACAAAGTTCGAAACATAGGCATCTTTCTTGATTTCATTATATTCTTTTCTTTCGAGCCCACAATAAAGTAAATAATTGCGGACAGTCCTCAATCCAATCATATCTTTAATTATACCACAGCTTTTTATAATTCACTAGGTAATTATTTTTCTTTTTTCATTGTGCTCCGATTTCATTTTCATTAGAATAGGCGTAGATGAATAAATCAAATCAGCTTGACCTTACAGAAGGCCCTATTCTTTCAAAGCTCCTCCAGTTTTCAATTCCGCTCATTTTGTCCAGCCTGCTTCAGCTTCTCTTTAATGCGGCAGATGTAGTTGTTGTAGGAAGATTTGCGGGAAACAATTCCCTGGCAGCGGTAGGCTCAACAGGTTCCCTTATAAATCTGCTTGTTAATCTTTTTATGGGACTTTCAATTGGAACAAATGTTGTTGCAGCAAATTATTTTGGAGCCAAGCGTTCTAAAGAGCTTATAGAAACTGTTCATACTTCAATTCTTGTTTCGTTTGTGTGTGGAATAATACTTACTGTTGTAGGCGTAATCGGTTCAAAATATATCCTTATTTTGATGCAGGCCCCTCCAGAAGTTTTGACACTCGCTACCCTATATTTGAAAATCTACTTTGGCGGAATTACAGCCACAATGATTTACAATTTTGGAAGCGCATTACTCCGTGCAAAAGGCGATACAAAACGGCCGTTATACATACTGTTTGGCGCAGGAATCATGAACCTCATTCTGAATCTGATTTTTGTAATTGCATTTAAAATGGATGTTGCAGGAGTTGGCTGGGCTACAGTAATTTCACAATGTTTTGCAGCGGTTGCAGTTCTTGCAATTCTGGTTCGCGAAAAAGATGATTTCAAACTCAACTTCAAGCGGCTTTCTATAAATACTCACATCTTTGCAAAAATAGTAAAAATCGGCTTACCGGCAGGCTTTCAGGGAATTATGTTTTCGTTCTCAAACGTAATCATCCAGTCTTCGGTAAATTCTTTTGGAGCAATCAGTATTGCCGGAAACGCAGCAGCTGTAAATCTCGAAGGTTTTGTTTACACTTCTATGAACGGATTTTCCCAAGGCTCACTCACCTTCTGTTCACAAAATTTGGGCGCCGGTAAAATTGACAGAATTAAAAAACAGGTATGGATTTCGCAAGCCTGTATTTTTATAATTGGTTTAATTCTGGGGCTGGCTTTTCTTTTACTCAGATACCAGCTCATTGGATTTTTCACTACCAGCCCAGAAGTTGTTGAAGAAGGTACAAAACGTTTCTGGATTATCATGACCACCTACTATCTTTGCGGTATGATGGACGGAATGTCAAACTGTATCCGCGGAATAGGCCATTCTCTATCCCCGGTAATTACATCTTTGTGCGGAGCCTGCCTTTACAGAATAATCTGGATTTTTACAATTTTCCAAATTCCTCGTTTTCATAATATTTACTGTATTTATATCACCTATCCTATAAGCTGGCTTTTCACTTTTGCAGCTAATGTGATTATTTACAGACATTATATAAAGAAGATTCAATCATAAGATGAAAAAATGCTGGCTGCTCACGTGGAAACCGTCTGCCGTCTGCGGCTGAGCTGGGTTGTGTAAAAATCCTGCGGTTTACTTCGTAAATCCTCGGATTTTTTCTATGACCGGTCCCCACTCAGATGCAGCCGTCAGCCGGTTTCCACTCCGCATCCATCATTTTTTCATAATTTATTTAATTTTATAATGTCTATAAAAAATTTTACCCCCTATGACTTTTTGCTTATAAATGTTAAAATCAATACATGAGCGAAAAAAAGACAGTTTATATTCTTGACAGCTACGGACTTATATTCCGATGTTACTTTGCATTTATAAGCCGGCCACTTACAAATCCTAAGGGGGAAAATGTTAGTGCGCTTTTTGGTTTTTTCAGGAACCTTCATTGGATTTTTCAGCATTACAAACCGGATTATATTTTTGCAGCGATGGATTCTAAAACAAAAACTTTCCGTCATGAAATGTATCCTGAATATAAGGCAACACGCAATAAAACACCAGATGACCTTCATGCACAGATTCCATGGATTTGCGATATTCTTGAAACCTTAGGAATTCCAGTTCTTCAGTGCGACGGTTATGAAGCAGATGACATTATTGCTACAGTTGCAAAAAAATGTGGTGAACAGGGAGCCGTTTGTAAAATCCTTTCAGGCGACAAAGACCTTATGCAGTT
Organism: uncultured Treponema sp.; assembly: GCA_946411215.1. Lineage (GTDB taxonomy): Bacteria > Spirochaetota > Spirochaetia > Treponematales > Treponemataceae > Treponema_D. The sequence continues at coordinate 26,847 of CAMKDH010000010.1, forward strand.
AGTCGACGATAACACGCTCATATTAAAACCAGAGTCTGGCGCTCAAACCTGGAAGATTACAGATGCTGCTGGAGTTACCGCAGAATGGGGAGTTAGTCCTGCCCAGCTTCTGGATCTGCTCAGTCTTTATGGAGATACAGCCGATAACGTTCCTGGTGTTCATGGGGTTGGCGTAAAAACAGCAGCGAAGCTTCTTGCCGATTATCATGACCTCGACGGAATATATGCTCATTTGGATGAAATTAAGGGGGCACTCCATCAAAAGCTTTCCGATGGCCGTGAAAATGCATACTTCAGTCAGAAGCTCATCCGCCTTTGCAATGAAGTTCCTTGTTCCCAGATTGACGATGCCTTGAACAGCGCTCCACTTCAGTTTAATTTTAAAGCTGCGGCGGATAAACTTATGGCCTATGGAACTCCTGCTGTTGCAAAGAGTTATGCGGAGTTGGGATTAGATTCCACCCCTAAAACCCCGGACCTTGATGAAGAAGCCCTTCGACAGGCTCAGGGACCACAGCTTGAATTAAAGCAAAACGACACCTCCAGCTACAAAGCCATCACAGACATTGGCGAGTTAGAAAAATATATCTCAACCTTCTTAAAATCCTCAAGCAAGAAAAAGCTCATTGCATACGACTCAGAAACAACTTCGCTCGACACCTTCAACTGCAGCATTCTGGGCTTCAGCTTGTGTTATGAAGAAGGCAAAGCTGTATACATACCGCTTCAGCAGGAATCAAGCGACCTGTTCAGCGAAACAAATTACATCACAAAGGAGCAGGCCTACGCCCAGCTCGAACGCATTTTTACAGACAGCACAGTCACAGTTATAATGCACAACGCTAAGTTCGACCTCAAAGTCCTTTACAACACAGGCTTTACAAAAATCTTTGACGGCTGTAAGTATTACGACACAATGGTTACTGCCTGGCTCATTAATCCGGAACGAACAGGCCGCAACGGTTATTCACTTGAATATCTTGGAGAAACTGTTCTTGGTCTTAAAGGAATTGAATTTTCAGACATCGTACAAAAAGGTCAGACTTTTGCAGATGTTCCTTTGGAACAGGCTTACCGTTACGCTGCCGAAGATGCAGATTTTACCTACAAGCTTGGACTTAAACTCCGAGAACCGTTTGAACAGGACAAAACCCAGACACTCAAAAAGCTTTTGATGATGGAAATGCAGGTGCTTCCAATTCTTACAAAAATGGAGCTTACAGGAATCCATCTGGACTCAAACGAACTCAACAATTACAACAAAGAGCTTGTCCGCGAAATTGGACTTATAGAGCAGAATATTTACAAAGAAGTTGGACACGACTTTAATATCGCCTCTCCAAAACAGCTTCAGACAGTTTTATTCGAAGAACGTCATCTTAAAGCAGGCAAAAAAACAAAGACAG
>CAMKDH010000011.1 GCA_946411215.1 uncultured Treponema sp.
AGTCCAACAAGAACATCGGCAACAGGCTTTTTCTTTTCAAGGATTGCTTTAGAAAGAATCTGACCGCTGTCTCCAACTTCTGCATAAGTTACTTTGATTCCAGTTTTTGCTTCAAATAGTCGTGCAATCTCTGGACCTGCACCCCACTCACCGCTGAAAGAGTTGTAAGTGTAAACTACTACTTCGTTTGTACGAGTTGACTTTTTTTTGGAAGCACTTGTAAGCATTCCAAAAACCAAAAATGATGTGATTGTTAAAAGAAAGATTTTCGCAATAGTCTTGCGCATAATTTTTCCTCCGCCGGCATTATCCGGATCAGGTTTTGAGGGTATATTCTCAGCCAGGTCCACCCAACGGGCAACCCAGCACCCCTTTAGATTAGGAGTATAATACAGAAATCAGAGGGAATAGTAAATAGGAAATACACACTTTGTGATAATCAGTAAAAACTAATTAAAAAAAATCATTTTTTTTCACTTTTTTATCTAAATTTTTGTAATAAGTCCATTTTTTTTACATATTATAGTAACGGAATTTCTTTGAAGCAGAATATCAAAACAAATCTTTTTTTACGGAGTATTAAAAATGGAAGAATTTGAAATCATAACATCAGAATTTAATGATATTATTAATATCATTACCAATGCAAAAGAGACTGCAATCAGGAAGGTCAATGAAGAACTAATAAAGATGTATTGGGAAATTGGAAAAAAACTTAGTGAAAAATCAAAGGAATCTGGATATGGGGAACATTTCATTGATAAAATTGCTGAAATGCTAAAAAAAACACATCCAGAATTAAAAGGTTTTAATCGAAGAGGATTATATAGAATGAAACAATTTTATGAAATATATTCTAATGATTTAATTGTGTCACCGTTGGTGACACAATTAAGCTGGACTAATAACCTGATTATTATGTCTAGTACCAAAACAAAAGAAGAGAGAGTATTTTATATAAAACTGGCAATAAAAGAAAGATACTCTAAACGAGAACTTGAAAGACAGATTGAAAGCTCATACTACGAGCGGACAGTTCTTTCTCAAACTAATATAACTCCAAAAGCATCTTCCATGATTCCTACAAATCCATTTCTTGATTCTTATGTAATTGAATTTCTTGATTTACCTGAAACCTTTTCTGAAAACAAATTCAGGAAAAGTCTCATCAGTAATATGAAGAATTTCGTTCTTGAACTTGGAAAAGACTTTGCATTTATTGGTGAAGAATACAAAGTTCAAGTCGGTAATTCTGATTACTCAATAGATTTACTCTTCACTAATAGAGAATTAAAATGTTTAATAGCAATAGAATTAAAAATAGGTAAATTTAAACCAGAATATGTATCAAAAATGGATTTTTATTTAGAAGCACTAGATAGGCAGGTAAAAAAAGAATATGAAAATCCGAGTGTAGGACTTATTCTATGTGCTAGTAAAGATAATGAAGTTGTTGAATACTCTCTTAGCAGAACTCTTTCTCCACTGATGATTTCTCAATATCAAGTCAAATTACCAAGCAAAGAGATTCTTCAGAAAAAATTGCAGGAACTAGTCCTATTATCTGATAAATAATTAGGACTAATTTCTGCTTTTCTTAAATACAATCTTCTTTACTGCATCTGAGCAGTTTCCATGAAGCCGGTGTCGGTTGATGGACGGATTTCGTAGCCTAGAACAGGGTATGCGGTACCGTTACCGTAAACGGAACCGGAATTACTTGTATTTCCTTCAGCGGCATGAGCATCTTGACCTGTTTCTGATTTTTTAATCTGTCCTTTTACATGTTTGTCATCACCAGTTGTAACTGTGTCTTTATATTTCCATACACCAACATTTATGCGGTCTTTTACTGCATTACTTTCTGTTGGAATTTCTGTTACTTCCCAATAACCTGTAAACATGTCGCTTATAGCACCAGGAACAACTGTATTTTTAGCTTTTCCTGAATCAGAAAGATATGCCATTTTTGGACCAGAACTGCCATAATAGCCGATGTAAGGAACAGCTTTTCCTGCAGAATCAAGAGCAACATCAAGTGTAAGATTTGAACCTACAATACCGTTTGAGTCTACAACGCATTCTTCCACAGATGTATTATCGTATCCGGCAAGCTTTGCATAGCGAATATCACCTGAATCGCCGTCATAACCTGCAAAATGGATTGATCCGTCTGCAGCGGCCTGAATCTGGCAATACATACCAGCATTTGAGAAGATTGTGCTTGCAGTTTGCCAGTGAGTCTTTGTATTTGTAGAACCTTTAAAATTATCTTTTGTAACCTTAGACAAATCGGTTATATTGTAGGTGTACAGAAGGTTTTTATTTTCCTTATCATACCAGGCAATTACAACAATGTCATATTTTGTATTGTCGGAGTTTGTACCTCCATTAGGAATAACATCTATTGAAACATAAGGACCAGCTTCGCCAAGAGCTTTTGAATCTGTAACACCTGATTCAGCAATAATCTGGAATTCTTGTGTGTTATACTTATCATAATTTCCATTAGACCCCAAGTTATTCTGAGTATAATTATCATTTATATAATTTGTACCAGAGAAACCTCGCTTATCAACATTATTAATCTTCTTTTTAAATTCTTTTATTGGGTTTGCGGCCCATCTGAATCGGATTTCCTGATTCAAGTGATCATAATATACAAGATATACTGTCGCATTTGTATCTGAACCGCTTACCGCAATACTTGGACTTTGAACACGGTTTTTATCAATATATTTTGTTGTATTTGTACTATCACCCTTTATGCCAATCTGACCAATCTGTTCAATACGTTGATGTTTGCTATCAGACTTTGTACCTACATTGCTTGTATCGCTTGGTCCCCAAATACTAGACATAAAGGCAAATTTAGAGTTACTCCAACTTGAGTTAATATCGCCACCAAGAGCAGTTCCATATGTTTTTCCTGCGCTATCATAAGCAAAGCTTGTTGCAGAAAGATTATCATAATCACCTACCCACAACTGGTATGAATTATTGTCATTTGCCATACTGAAACGTCTTGTACCACTTACGTAGGCAAAACCAATTATGCCGCTGCTTGGATTAATTTTCATTACAGGGTCAAAAATTGCACCACTGGCAGCAGGTTTTGCGGCCTGACTATTTAAATTCCAAACATCAAGAACAACATCATCTGTAAGCATGTAGTTATTCTGCTGGTTTGGCTTACGATTATATAAGTTACTGAAGGTTGTACGGGTACTTGCAAGTCCAGCGTATTCTGGTTCTGGTACTACAGCACCATAACTACCCTGAGCGTTATTCCAGTTTTTGTTGTTAAGACTGATTACCTTTGCACCTTCAGCACCTACTTCTACATAAACAGGGCCACTTATAAATGCAGAAATGTCTGTTACCGGATACAATGTAAAGCCTTTATATGAATCATAGTCATTGATTTTTGTAGCAGCACCAAGAGTTGCAGTATGTGGTGTAGTGGCGCTATCGTACAACTTTCCATCTGCAAGATTGAATCCATACAGGTAAATTGTTTCCGAAGAAGCTACAGGATAATGTCCAAGCGCAGTTCTGTCATATTCCGAAGAGTCGCTTTTCTTTGATTTTGTAGAAAGCATTGTCTTAATTCCTCGGATATATGGAACAACATCGATTGTATATTTACAGGTGTGAGCGCCTGTTCCGTCATTACCACCTGATTGAACCACAGTTTCATCACCATTATTAGCAAAAGTATTTGAATTATAGTTTACTGTATTTCCACTCAAAGATGGCGTACCCTTATCTTTTGCACTAACAGTAATATCAATGTCAGCTTTTGGAGTAATTTCCATTGCTTCTGTATCAAGAATCATTGTCCAATGAACAACATGACCGTATTCCTGGCTTGAATAAGGAAGTTCAAAATCATCAGCTTCGACAATTGTATTTCCCTGTGCATCTTTTGGAAGAGTATAACCTGCAGTTTTATATTCACCATAAGTTGCAGGGCTTATTTCCGCAGTCCACATAGTTACAGTTGTTTCATTTTCACCTTCACCAACAGTTTTTGTTCCTGATTTTTTTTGCCAGGTTCCATAAACCTTATTGTTCGAAACATCAAGTGTAAAGTATTCTGCTATAGTAACTGCGTTTCCATTATTAAAGCCTGGAATTGTTACATAAAGAGAATCGAGCAAAGAATTATCCTGTGCAATACCTTCGAGTTTTACTGCACCAGAAACTTTTGGAGTTTTTGTCAGCTCTGTACCTGCAAGATCTTTTGAAAGTTCAATGTGTCCCAATTCAGAACTGTTATCCTTAAGAGAGTTTTTGTTTGCACTCTTCCAGTAGAATGGGATTATCTTGTTATTAGCAGGTGTTGAATCAAGCAATGCAACATCCATTATTACATTCATTGTGGCACTTTGAGAATCAACACCACAAGTAAGACCTGTCGTGCTATCCCAGATTTTGAATGAGAATTTTTGATTTTTTGCATCACCCACATATGATCCATTTTCTTTTAGATTTGTAAGTAAATCTTTTACAGTAATCTTTATTTCTGGAGCATTACCCTGTTTAGTCTTTGCAAATTCGTCATCATTATCTTCTGTACCTTCGCCAAGATATTCAGGATTTGTTGATGGTGAACTATAATAAGCATCTGCCCAACCATCATTCGTAGAGTTTCTCTTTGCAACCTTATAGGTATATTTAAGTTCTCCGTTACCACCAACAATTTCCGGCTTAATAACAAGATCACGCTTTACTTCTATTACTCTGAGAGGATTTGCATCAGTTGAATCTACAGGGAATGTTATATTTGTAGATTTTCTACCTTGTGAATCATATCCCTGCTCAAATTTATTATGATAAGAAACAAATTCTCCTTCATCTACTCTACCATTTCCATCTTCATCTGTACCAATAAAGGCACCTGCAAGTCTAGGGGAGTTATTCTGAACCTTTGCACTCGATGTAAGATATTCATAGTTACCAGCCTTATCGAATACAAGATAATGAAGAGTTACAGGACCATCACTTATATTCTTTGAGTTAATACTAGCCTTCCAGGTAGTCTTTGTTCCAACACTACTACAATGCTCCGGCATAAGGTCACCGTCATCATAAACTGTATCATCGGCAACTTTAGCAGGGTCAAAGTATCCATAACCGTAAGTTGTCTGAGAATCAAGTTTTAAATTCTCGTTATTTATTGGAACATCTTCTCTGTTTGTATTATCAATTACATTTACAATTGCAAACTTAGCTATAGTACTTATTGAATTGCCTGGATTACCAGAAAGAGTAATAACAGAGCCATCTATTTTTGTAATTCTGTAAATTATTCCGTTTACTTTTGCAAGGCCGCCAACATGAACATGTGAATCTGGTGTAGAAGACAATGTAAGCTTATTGTTTGACACAGAACAGCTTGCTGTTTTCCAATACATGTTATCTTCTTTATCCCAACCGGTAGCATAACTTTGTTTATTACCAGTTGCACCATTACGAATCATAGGATCAAAAATCCATTTTTCTTGAGTACCATTTTGATTTGTAATATCTCTTGTAAAATAGAATACAACTCTTTCTACACCTGTCTGGTTTACATTTCCTATACTTTGTTCAAATGAAGTTGAACTGAATGTATAGAAACCATTCTCATTCAGAATTTCAAGATCCTGTTTAAGTGGTGTAACTTCTGGTTTGAGGTTATCGTAGATTACATTGAATGGTTTATCTATTTCTCTAGCTGTATTACCTTCACCACCATCTTTTGCATAGAACGATACTGTTGTTTTTCCAACGGCACCAGTTTCTTCACTACCAACAGGGAAACAGAAAATATAATTTTTCTTTTCGGTTTTATTATCAGTATAAGGAATTACAATTGAGCCATCAGAATTAAGTACGTTATCTCCTAGAGAATCTCCGCTATCTTTTGAGCCATCAAAATTGATTTTGGTTATTCCGCTATCATCAGTAACTTTTCCTATTACATACCATTTACCAGAAACACTCATACCGTCTGTAAAATCACGCATAGCTTCTACAGCAGTTGAGTCAATAGTATAACTGCCTGCTTGAGCACCAGTTGTTGTTACTGTGATTCCATTTTGACCATTTTTATTTTCCTTCCATTGAACAAGCTTAATAGCCTGGTCAATTACAGGAATATCTTTATCAATTGTAATTGTCTTTGTTTTTGGACTGCTTATAAGATCATTATTATCTACGGCATAAAGACGAACGTGTATTGTACCATCCAATTCTTTACCGTTTTCATTAATTTTTTGACTCCATACATCACCATCTACAGGGATTTCAATACCATAATATTTCTTTGTGTTTGTAGATAAAACTGGAATTTCTGAAAGAGTATAACCTTTACCTTCGAGCGTTGATTTATCATCATCCCAATTATTATTACCATTTGCATCAATCTGCATATAAACAGTATATGACTGAGCTTTACCTGTTACAGAACCAATTATGTTAATTGTTCCTCCCAAGGTTATATCATCAACATCGCTTCTTGGATAACTGTATTCGACCTTTGGTCTGTTTCCCTGAGGATCTACACTAATTGGATAATAAGCAGTTGATTCATTTCCTGCAGAATCTACTGCCTTAAGATGAAGATAAAGTGTTGTTATATCGGCATACCATTCATAAGGATTTGTACTTTCAATTTGTTCCTGAGAAACATTATCATCAAGGTATACAATCCAGTCATTTAGTTTCTTTGTATAATTAGGTTCAGTAGTACTTTCACCTTCAAAATAAATATAGAAAGCAGTAGTTGTGAAATCCTGATTATTACTATAATTCTTATATTTATCAGAAGGAGGAATACCTGTATTTAACGTAACAGCATAAGAAAGATTTACAACTTCTGTAGTATATCCAATTGCAGTAACTGTTCCACTATGATCTTTAGTTGTATCTGGCGAATCAACAGTTATAACAGGATTAGTATTATCTATTTCGAACTGGTATTTTGCCGATTTCTCACGGCTTGCACCATCTTCGGCTTTAATTTCAACATCAAAAACACCATTACCAGAATCACAAGGAATTTCTACGGTATAAATATTATCAGCATCTGTGCTGTTATGTTTTGCGGTAAATGGAGAACCTGTAACTGGAGTTTCATTAAGTTTAACTATAGCAGAAACTTTTTGTACACCAGTTCCTGCATCTGTTGCTTCAACTTGTAATTTTATTTTCTTTGTTGATCCACCAAGAATTGTATTAAATGTAGAATACGATCGCCACTCAGAATTTTCGGTATCTGTTGAAAGTTTAATACCTTGCAATTCAACATTAGGAGAGAACTGATCAAGCAATGCATAAATTTCCGGCTTTTTGCTTTCATCATCGCCTAACTTATGACCATCGGCATCTTCTATATAAACCCGTTTCCACTTGGTTTCGTCAGAAGACGTGAAAATTGTGCCATTATTATCTGTTATTCTGAATTCTACAGTTTGTTTTCCATCATTTGTAAGAGAGAATTTTCCACTTCCATTTTTAAGTTCTATTGGTATCCAACTAGCATTCTTGTCTGTTCTGAATTCTGCCATTTGAATTGCACCATCATCATCGGTTATGTTTACATATACCTGTTTTTCTTTAAGAAGAATAGGTTTATCTTCAGATTCAATTTGAGATTGGTTCATTGCAGAAAGATTTATTCCGTCTGTTATGAGCTTTATAACAGGACGGTCTGTATCGCGGTCAATTGTATATAATACAGGAGAAACAACACTTTCATTTCCTGCCATATCTGTAACAAGAGCAAGAATCCAGATATTCTGAGTCTTCTTGTCATCTTCAATCAGGTCATCAAAATTTACATCAAAATTAAAGTTATAGAGTTCTGAAACATTTACAGCATTCTGCCCTTTTGTGCTTAAAGTCTGAAGTAATTCATAATCGCTTTTATGATTTGGCTGGTCGTCGGCTTTAGAATAATAAATTGAAACTTCTTCAGGACTGCTGCCTTCATCGCTTGAAGTTCCGCTTATTGTGTTTGTTCCGTTCAAGCTTGTATTATTTCCAGGAGTTAAAGTCTCAATCTTTGGAAGCTTTGTATCAATCTTTAATACTGCAACCTTTGCAGGATTAGGTGCAATATTACCTTTACCTTCGTGTTCTGCCCAGTCTTCGGCTTCGAGATAAATTTCGGCATTGTCGCCAAGAGGTCCAAACCAGTCATCTGCCTGACCAACTTTTGGAGTGAGTTTTAAAGTCCATTTTGCATAAGAAGCAGCACTTGAGAATGAGAACTTTTTGACATTTGTAAGATCAACATTATCTATAGTTGGATTAGTTGGGGCATATCCCGTATAAGAAAACTCTCCATAATTATTTTCGAATTTTACTGTTACTGCACTATCATTTAATGGAGAAACTTCGTTTCCATCTTTATCTTTTGCAGTAATTGTGAGAGTTTTATTATCTTTATTTGGAACATACAATACATTATCTTCTAATTGTGCATTAATCTTAGATTGCTCTTTATTCTCAATAATATAATCAGATAAATTACTATCTATAATGACAGTTCCTTCAATAAGAACTCTAAGAGCTTTTAACCCAGCGGCTTCATCGTAAACAGAGCCCTCTAATTCTATTGCTTTCGAACCGTTTGTAAGCTGCTCGGTACTTGTGGCAACTACAGTAGGTGCTGTCTGATCTACCTGGATTTTTAATATAGTTATATTTCCTTCATTTCCACAATTATCTATTGGACGAAGCAGAAGGTAATTGATTTTTTCTGATGAAACAGTATTAAAGCCCGAAATATTTGCTGTGGCTTTTGTTGCGGTTCCTGTTACGGTTCCAATTGTATTACCATTATTATCCTTATTTGAATTGTAGTACTCATATGGTTGATTTGGTTCAGGAGCAAAAGTTCCGCTTGCAGACAGACTGGCTTTAGATACATCAATAGGTTTGGTTCCCTTAAAATATCCTTCAAGGTCACTAGAGATATCTACATCAGCATTAACCGAATACAGTTTATATTCAAGTCGTGCAAGTCCACTACGATCTTGTTCATTTTCCTTATCATCCACAAAGGTGGTTACACTAATAGAAGTCATTCTTCCATAAGAAGATTCACTGTAGCGGCCTTCTCCAAGATTAAGGTTATTGAATTTAATAACCTCATTTCCTCTGAATGTGTATCTGTTATCAGGGCACTCACCTGTTATAATTACAGGAGCAGTTTCATCAAACTTCAAAGAAATTGTTTTTGTTGCAGTGTTTCCTTCAGCATCTGTGGCTTCATCTTTTGCTTTAAGAGTTATTGTTGCATCTGACCAGCCACTAAAGCTAGCAATATCAAAACTCCATGAAGAAGGATCACTACCACTAGCAGCAGGAGTTAATGTATTAGTACCATCTGTTACAGAAAGCGTAACGCACTTTAATACATTATCATCTGTGGCAATTCCACTTATAGTAATTGTTCCACCATTTCGTTTAATATAATATTCATCATCCGCATTTTTATAAGCTTGAGTTGTTTCATAAGTTTGAGTAGATTCATCAATAACTTTTACCTGAGTTATTGAAATGTTTTTAATTTCTGGAGCCTTTTGATCAACAATAAATGTACAACGATCAACTTCTGTTTTGTTTCCTGCAACGTCAGTTCCAATAATTCTGAACAAACCGCTTACGAATTCATCTTTTGGAATTGTGATGTCGTATTCATCTGTAGGTGCACCTTCTGAATCGGTTTTCTGAGTACATACAACATCTTCTGTTACATCTGTGTTACCAATCATAAACTGTAATGGTACAGTTCCGCTGGCGCTATCAGAATATGTAACAGTGAAAGCTTTATCTACAGTTTTATTTACATAAATGTTTCCTTCTGGTCCCTGTGTAACTTCTAGGACAGGTAAAACTGTATCAACTTTAAGGCTTACTTCTTTTACTTCAGATTCATTTCCTGCCTTATCTACAGCCTTTATATAAAGCTTTTGTTCCCCCGCATCTGCAAAGGTTATAGTTGAGCTCCACTGATTTGCCTGATCTTCTGCAGACATATTAATCCAGGTTGGATTTGCACCTTCCGCATCAGGATCATCTTTTGTACAGCGTACATTAACTACAGAAGAAGTTTGATCTGCAGTTGTAACAGTGAATTCACCATAATTTGTATGGAACCATTTTTGAATAGTTGAAATATCCTGGCCTTCAAATTCAACTTTTTCAATGGAAGGTGTATCGTTATCAATTGAGAATGTAATTGTTTGATTTGTTGCAGTTCCAAGCTTATCTTTTGCAGAATATACAAGCTTATAAGTTCCGCCTTCTTCAGGTTTTACAAATGTATCTGTCCAGTCGGTACCTTGTACAATCTGAGCAGCAGTAGCTGAGATAGAAGAAGTAAGATTTGAAAGGCAAAGTGAATCGACCTTTGTTTTTGTTTCACCTGCAACCTTATATACATCTCTTGAAAGCGTTACAACTCCACTACCATCTTTAACAGTTCCGGTAATTGTAACATTTTTATTATAGTAAGTATCTGCAGTTGTATTAGGAGTCTTGATGAGGAACTCTGGAGCACCATTATCTTTTGTTACAGTAACAGTCTCTGTTTTAGTTCCTGTTGCGAGTCCCTTAATATCTTTTGCATAAATTACAAGTTCATACTCACCTTCGGCCTGAGGAAGACTAACATTAAGGCTGTATGAAGTTGTTCCTTTTGTGAATGAAGCAAGAGTAAGGTTTGTATATTCTTCATCTGGAACAGGACTTGTCTTTTTATATTTTACAGTTACAGTATCCAGACCATCATCATCCTTAATGTTTCCGACAAGAACATTTGAAGTTTTTGAGAATACAGTATCTTTATTTGTGAAAGAGACTTGAGGATAATCTGTAGACTGATCTACTGTAATATTACATGGAATAGTTATGCTGTTTCCAACAGTATCTTCTGCATATATATTGAGGACATAAGCCTTGTTATCTTCGAGAGTTGTTGTATCAAAATCAAAGGTCCAGTGGAAACCAGGATTTGTAATTTCTGTTGCGGTATTATTTCCAATTGCATAAGAAAGCTTTTTAAAGCCGCTTCCTGTATCGCTTATGTTTCCGGTAATAGAAATTGTTCCGTTTACACAAGTTTTATCGTCTTTACTTACAACTGGCGAAATTACAATATCATCAGATAATTCCGGAGCCTTGCTGTCGAGCTTGAATTCAAAATCGGTTCCTTCATTTGTTGCAGATAAAGAGTCTTCTGCAACAAATGTAATCTTATATTTATAAGCACCTTCTTCCTGAGGAACAAGACTTGCGTTCGAAGCCTTTTTAATTATTGCAGTAAAATTATAAGCCTTGCCTTTGTTTTCTGTTCCATTTTCGGCAAGTTCAAAATCTTTAATTTCGTAAGAATACTTAACCTGAGCTTCTGTATTTTCATCTGCGTCAGCTTTATTAATATCACAAGTGCTTACCGTTATATTTGAATCAGAAATATCGGTAATAGAGATTGCGGTAATCTGAACATTTTCTTTTTGAACAAAAATATCTTTGTCGGCAGTAGAAATAGTTCCATGAATTACAATTCCATTTTCATTTACAGTAGAACCGCGCTGATATTCATTTGGAGTAAACGCACCCTGAGCAGCACTGAAGGTAAAGCTTGGAGGAGCAAAAGAAGACAAACGTTTGAATCCGTAGCGGTTACCCTGTTTGCTTTCAAGTTCGTTTCCGGCAACATCGCTTCCGTTTACAATAATTTCGTAGTAATGATTTACATTGAGACCAACGCTTACTGCAGAATCTGCATCATCGTCTTTGTAGAATTCAATTGATTTTTCATTCTGAGGGCTCAAAACATCTTTTAAAAGTCCGTCTGCATAAGTTCCTTTTTTGATTAAGGTTGCATGAGGAGTTTGTGCAGTAATTTCTGCAGGAGTTGTACCAAGATGATACAATTCAATTTGAATGGAGTTTTTATCTACAGCAATTGCATCGCCACCTGCTTCAAGATTAAGAGGAACTGCAGAACCAGTTTCAAAGGTAGCAAAGTCTCCATTCCAAAGTTCAAAATTTGAAATTGACCATACAGGATTGTTTTTAGGGTCAACAGAGAATTTTGTAGATTTATCGGCAGTAATTGTGCTGCTCAAAGCAGAGTTACCAGGATTTTTGAGAAGCTCAACAATTTTAGTAATCTGCTCTTCTGAATAAGAAGATTTTCCGCTCAACAAAAGCATGAGGTTTCGTGCATTGAGCGAATATGTATTTTCGCTGAAAAGCTCTTCGTTATAAGAGTCGCTTAAAATATAATACTGATCTGTTTTATTTCCGCCTTCAATTCCTGTGTCGCCCGGATTCTGATAAACTTTTGCATTATCTTCGAGCATAAAACCACAGTAGTAAAGCTTTTCATTTGATTCTGCAAGATTTACAGTTTCATTATAGATTGTAAGATAGTTATTGTGCAAAACATCCTGAGCACCTTCTTCAAGAGCCTTGTTATATTTTGCAATTGTAAGAGGGCTGTCAGAAGACATTGTTCCAAAACCACTTATTTCAAGAGTTTTAGCTTCCTGATCTATAAATGTATTTGCAGTTTTATCAAATTCTTTATAGTAAAGAGTAAGCTTTGCACTTTCATGTTCTTCTGAAACATCACCAGTAATATTAATTGTACGACCATATACAGATGCTTTTTCGGCACCAGTTGCAAGAGGCTTACTTACAAGAAGAACAGGGGCAGTGTTATCAATATCAACAGGAATAGAAGATTCCTGAGAAGCCTTTTTCTTCTGGTCATAAGCAATTGCCGAAACAATGTAAGAGCCATCAGGAAATTCCCACTGCTTGTAAGCATTGAAAGCATCATATTCAGGGGCTGTCTTTTTACCGCCATTTTTCTGGTTTAACTGGATTGTCCAGGCTGTGCGTTCTAAATCAAGAGTTGCAGTATATGGACCATATTCCTTTTTAGTAGAAGTATTTGTTAATGTTACTTCAACAGAAGAAACAAGAATATCATCTTCACAAGTTCCGCTTACAACAAACATGTCGCGGACAATTGCATTTTTTGGAGGATAAGAAATTTCAACTGTAGGAACTGCAATATCAACTGCATCACCAAGTCCTACGTTTCCACAAGCATTAAATAAAATTCCTGCAAGAGAGATTATGAAAATTGCTGTTGTTCTAATTATGTTTTTCTTCATCATTTTCGCCCTCCTTCCTATTGCATTTGCGCCGTTTCTATGCGACTGTTTGCAGTATCTTTGAGTACGGAATAAGAAACAAGTGGATTTGCGGTACCATTACCATAGAAGGTTCCGCCTCCTGCGGCTCCATTCATTGTTCCTATTGTTGACTTTTTAATCTGACCTTTTACATGCTGGTTATCGCCATTAGTAACAGTATCTATGTATTTCCAGACACCAACATTTATACGACTATCAACATTCATAAGGCGTTTATAATCAAGATCATCAATTTCACTTCCAGTTGGAATATATGTTACTTCCCAGTTTCCTGTGAACATATCTCCTTCGGCACCATTTGTTGCATAACTACCAACCTTAGGATATGCAAGCTTTGCCATATTTGAACCGTAATATGAAATATATGGAACTGGAGTTGTTTTATCACTTGCAAGGGCAACATCCATTCTCATGTGTGAACCAACATTACCTGCAGAATCAACTGTAAATGACATAGTCGATTCATTATAGTCCACGTTATATTTACTCAGATATGCATATTTTAAATCGCCATATTTTGAATCATAAGCTGCAATATGAATACCACCGTTGCTATCTACTTTTACAGAACAGTATTCTCCTGCTCCAGAGAAAATTGGAATTGCATCTACCCAATTTTTTCTATTCAAGCCTAAATACTCATTATCTTTGGTAGTATCACCATTTTTTTTAGGCCAAGAAGAATAATCTCTTGGGGTTGTGTTATAGGAATATTTCAAAGTCCTTGCTTTTGTGTCATACCATACAACAACCGCAATATCATCTGTTTGACCTGTAAGAGTACCTTTTGGAATAACATCAATATCTACAAATTCTCCAGCTCCTCCGAGAGGCTCATCTGTATAGGCATATTTAGGATCTATTACCTGTTTTCCATTTTGAGTAATTTCAGGAAGATTGGTTGTAGCGTCTGTTGCAATTACCTGAGAATACCGACATGAATATGGATTCTGAGTAGAAGGTTGGCTATTATCTCCAACTTTCCAGTTTGCGGCATTATTAGTTCGCCTTGGACGGAACAAATCCCACTTGGTATTATCGCCCGTATTATTTACTATATTATTCATAGAAGCATATTTATAACGAATTTCATCATTATAACTATCGTAATAAACCATATAGATGTTAGTATCGTTGTCTCCATTTGGAGATGTTGCTGGAGATGTTGCTATATTCGGACTCCTAACTTTATAACGCAAATCCATATAATTGACTCCAGAAGTTTCACTTCTTTTTCTTAATTGATTTACGTAATCGATAAAAATAGGGATTGAAGTATTTCCATCACTAGAAAGGATTTCAAAATGGACAGCATCTCCTTCATTTCCACCAGCATTTAGGCTAAATGAATTTCCTCTTGTATCATAAGCTAATGCTGCTGTTGTATGTGAATCATCTTGATTACCATAATTTTGGTAAGTTGTATTGTTTGTATAAGAATTAGAGTTTCCTTTTGGTCGTGAAAAGAGTTTTGGTCCATCGAGGAATGCAAACCCTACTATACCATTGGCAGCCGTGGCATGATTTATCTTCATAGTCAATTCATCAATACGACCACCAGCAGAAGGAGAACCAGCTTCACTATTTATATTCCATACATCAAGTTTAACATCATCTGTTAATGTGTCATTGTTATTTCCGTTAGGCTTACGATTGTAGAAATTAGCATAATCAGAGCCATCATAGCTACCCTTGGAATCATTCTTATTTTTGTTGTTAAGGCTTGTGACCTTTGCACCCGTAGCACCTGCTTCTACATAAACAGGACCGCTTATAAATGCAGAAATGTCTGTTACCGGATACAATGTAAAGCCTTTGTATGAATCGTATTTTGCAAACTCTGGTAATGGAGTAGCATCAGTTTCTTTCTTTGCAGTTCCAAGTGCAGCTGTATTTGGCGTAGCGGCACTATCATACAAATAACCACCTGCAAGATTGAATCCATACAAATAAATTGTCTCGGATTTATTTACAGGATAGTGTCCAAGCGCAGTTCTATCATATTCCGAAGAATCGCTCTTCTTTGATTTCGTAGAAAGCTTTGTCTTAATTCCGCGGATATATGGAACAACGTCAATTGTATATTTACATGTATGAGCACCTGCTCCGTCATTACCACCTGATTGAACCACAGTTTCATCACCATTATTAGCAAAAGTATTTGAATTATAGTTTACTGTATTTCCACTCAAAGATGGCGTACCCTTATCTTTTGCACTAACAGTAATATCAATGTCAGCTTTTGGAGTAATTTCCATTGCTTCTGTATCAAGAATCATTGTCCAATGAACAACATGACCGTATTCCTGGCTTGAATAAGGAAGTTCAAAATCATCAGCTTCGACAATTGTATTTCCCTGTGCATCTTTTGGAAGAGTATAACCTGCAGTTTTATATTCACCATAAGTTGCAGGGCTTATTTCCGCAGTCCACATAGTTACAGTTGTTTCATTTTCACCTTCACCAACAGTTTTTGTTCCTGATTTTTTTTGCCAGGTTCCATAAACCTTATTGTTCGAAACATCAAGTGTAAAGTATTCTGCTATAGTAACTGCGTTTCCATTATTAAAGCCTGGAATTGTTACATAAAGAGAATCGAGCAAAGAATTATCCTGTGCAATACCTTCGAGTTTTACTGCACCAGAAACTTTTGGAGTTTTTGTCAGCTCTGTACCTGCAAGATCTTTTGAAAGTTCAATGTGTCCCAATTCAGAACTGTTATCCTTAAGAGAGTTTTTGTTTGCACTCTTCCAGTAGAATGGAATTATCTTGTTCTTTGCAGGGATTTTGTCATTAAGAGCAACATCCATTATTATTTTAAGAGTTGCGCTCTGACTTGTTTGTGGTGTTGAATCTGAAATTACAAATGTGAATTTCTGGTTTTCATCATCACCTATATATTCATCTTGATCGTTTCTTAAGTTCTTAAGCAAATCAACTACCGAGAGTTTAATAGCACCATTCCAGCTATAAACTTTATCAGGATTTTCATCATCTATATTATCATCTATTTTTCCTGTTCCAAGATTGACAGGATCTTCTTTTGTATAATATGCATCATTCCAACCACCATTCTTGCGTTTTGCAACAGAATATGTATATGTAACTGTTCCGTTACCACCAACTATTTCTGGTATAATTTTTGTATTTCCTTTTATCTTAAGCGCAGAAATTGGAGAATCAGCAGTGCTCTTTGTTGGTATTGTAAGTTCAGTTACTTTTGTTGTTCCTGAATATCCGTTTGCATAGAGACCAGAATATGAAATTAATTCACTATTATCAACCTCATTGTTTCCGTTTTCATCTGTTCCAAGTTGTATACCAACAAGACGAGGTACATTATTCTTTACAAAACAATTGAATGTCTTTTCTTCTGAAGCATTACCCGCTTTATCGAATACAACATAATGAAGTGTTACAGGTCCATCGCTGATATTCTTTGAATTGATGCTTGCTTCCCAAGTATATTTTGTATCTTCAACAATAAGACTCTCTATCATATAATCGTGGTCATCGTAAGAACCATCTGAATAATAACCCCAACCATAATCATCCTTTATAACGGATGTTCCTTCTCCTTCTCGAGTTGTATTGTCTACAACATTTGCAATTGCAAACAAGATAGAAGTATTGCTTGTAGAATCTCCTGGAGCCCCAGAAAGAGAAACTTTATTATTGGTGTTATCTACACTTTCAATTCTATAAATAACTCCGTTTATTTTTGCAAGTCCACCTACATGAACATTATCACCAGGAGAAGAAGTTAATGAAACTTCGGTTCCTGTAACACCAGAAGCTGTTCCAGACTGCCAGTACAAACCTGAATCTTGTGCAAGTCCATTATAACTTAGCGTATTTCTATTGTTGTTTATATGAATCATAGGGTCAAAAATAAGTTCTTCATTGTTGTTATCACCCGTAATATTTCTTGTAAAGTAGAATGCAATTCGTTCTACACCTGTTTGAGAAATATTATTAACTTTATCTTCTGTTGCTTTACCCTTTATTGTATAAAGACCATCACTATTAACTATATCTGAAAGTACAGTTGATTCTGTAACAACAGGAGCAAGATTATCGTACAATACCTTAAAGGTCATTTCGGCAGAGCGAGGAGTTGCGGAATCTTCATTTTCTTCGGCTGTAAATACAATTGAGTACTCTCCAACTTTATCTGGAGTATCATCGCCAATAGGAATACAGAATACATAATCTGAAGAATTTTCCTTTTTAGAAGGAATTGGTCTTACGTAGGCCCCCGCATCCTCATTCTCTCCAGTATATGAAGCATTTGTAGCTGTAATAGCTCTTACAGTTCTAACGCCATTTACAGAATAAGTAATACTCTTAATACCGCTTTCATCTGTTACTTTACCAATTGCATACCACTTACCAATGATACTTTCGTTTTCAATATATTCACGGGAAGCAACTGTTGAACCAGATATAAGTTGGATTTTTCCTTCATCAGAAAGCTTGATTTTTCCATTTTCTTCAACAAAAGCATCGGCACCACTATAAAATTCAGTAGAATTTTGATTTTTTTTAGCCCACTGAACAAGTCTTATATCCTGATCAATTACAGGAACATCACTATCTATTTCGATATTGCGAAGTTCGGCACTACTTGTAAAGCTAGAAACATCTGTTGCATAAGCCCAGATTTTAACCTTTCTTGTATTTGGTTGACCTGGAATTGCTTGAGTACTATCAGGATTCAACTCACCATTAATATTAATCTTCTGACTCCAGCTCTGACTTGAAACACTAACTTTAATTCCATATATATCAGCTGAAGTTCCACTTGCAATTGAGGTTACGGTTTTCTTGGTTTTCATGTTTCCAAGTACGTAAACTGGATTATTTTCAGAATCTTTACAACCTGCAAGAATAGCAAAGTCGGCAGCATCCCAGTCACCATCAGCATTACAGTCAATCTGAAGCCATACAGAATCTACAACATTGGTTCCCGAAGCAGTACCAATAATTGTTGGTGAACCACCAAGGGTGAGGCTCTTTGTACCACCTGCTTTTTCTTCACTAGGATAACCAATCCTAACCTGTGGACGTTTTCCAAGAGGATCAAGACGAATTGGATAATGAAGTTCATTAATATTTCCAGCATTATCCTGTGCCTTCACGTGAAAGTACAATTGAACAATGTCTTTAAAAGGATTTGTTGGATTTGACAATTCATCTTCATTTGTAATCCCCATGTTGATAATCCATTCATTAAGGGTTGCTGAATGAATACCTGTCTGGGACTGTGTTTTTCCATCAAGCCACAAGTAGAAGCTCATCATAGAAGAACCCATTTCTTTATATGCACAAAGAGTATCGAGTCCTTCTGTAGAAAGTGTTACTGTAGTCTTTTCATCATCTTCATTATATTTATCATAAGAGAAAGCTGTGGTAGATTTATAATTATTTGGCGAATCAATAATTGGCGAAATTGAATACCATAATTCTGAAGTTTCAGAAATCGAACCATCTATAGTTGAAGCACCACTCAAGTTTTCTGAAGAAGCAGGAGATTTTACTGTAATCTCCGGTAACTTATCATCAAGCTTAAAGGTAATTGCCTCAGAAGACTCTTTGCCCGCTACGTCGGTTGCTTTTACTGTGAGGATATAAGTTGAGTTATCCTTTTTTGCAGAATCTGCTCTTCCGTTAAGAACAGGAATTACAAGATAGTAAATACCGCCTTCTTCCGAAGGAGTTTCAAGAGATGGTTTTTCTGTTAATTCGACTCCATCAAGTGTTGCAGAAAGTTCAACCTTTGCGATACCACTACCATCATCGGAAGCTCCTGCTTTTACTCTAAGATATTGACAATCAGGACCGCCAAGAATATCACTTGAGAAGCCGCTTGTATGAGGTTCAGCTGCTTTGATTGCCGCTGCTTTTTCTGTGTCACTTAATTCATTAAATCCTTGTGGCAAGTACCGTACCTCTTCAATTGTAAGTACAGGAGGCATTGTATCAACATCAACATAAACTACAGGAGTTTCGTAACCATCTTCGGTTGTTCCATATTTATGATTATCTGAGTCGGCAAGATAAATTGTATTTAATGCAGAGCCATTTGCAGGTGCTACAGATGCAAATACACCGCCCTTTTTATCTGTAATCTGGAATTCAATCTTCTGCTTTCCTTCATCAGTAAGTTTAATTGAAGCACCATTTGTTGAGATTGTTGAAATTATTGAAGTATCATTTATTGGTGTCCAATCAGAATTTTCATTTCCTTTTATAATGCGGTATTCAACTTTCTGAACACCATCATCATCTGTAACTTTGAAGTTCAAAGTCTTTATTTCCAAAGGCAAATAGTTTGAATCTGAAAGCGGAGATACAGTTGTATCTGTTGGTTTTGTTACCAGCTCTGTACTTGTAATAGTAACAACCGGACGGTCTGAATTTCTGTCTACAGTAAAGGTCTTGTAAGCGACAGAATTGTCTTCCTTGTTTTTAGTTACATCATTATCAGCCCAGTTTATATTTCCTGCTTTATCCTGTGCGCAAACGAGGATATGAACTTTTCCAGAAACCGCATCTCCAATGAAATCATTAAAATTCACATCCTTTACTTCAAAGTTATAAATTTTCTGTACAGTAGCACCATATTCATA
Organism: uncultured Treponema sp.; assembly: GCA_946411215.1. Taxonomy (GTDB): domain Bacteria; phylum Spirochaetota; class Spirochaetia; order Treponematales; family Treponemataceae; genus Treponema_D. The sequence goes on from CAMKDH010000011.1 coordinate 19,865, forward strand.
TTCATCACCAGAAGGGTCATTCTCATTCTTTGGTGCAGTAGTAATGCTCTTTATCAGTTTCCAGCCGGTAGAGGCATCTGCTGAATCAAGTTTATCTGATGTTTTAAGAGAAGCAGGAAGCTTTCCGTTTGCGTCGACTGCTGTAGAATAATAAATTGCAAGGCTCTTTGGTGTGTGATTTTCGGTAACAGTACCTTTTATTGTCTGTTCACCATTCAAGGCAAGGTTTGCATTTGAATTTGTAATTGCAGAAACAGGCAATGTTTCATCTATATCAAGAGAAGTAATTACAGTTGAAGCTTTGTTTCCGCTGCCGGAAGCATCTTCGGCCCAGTCTTCGGCTTCTATAGCAATCTGCACTACTGATTTTGTTAAGTTACCAAACCATTCGCCGATCTGTGGAGTAAGATCGAGTGTCCAGTTTGCATAGCTTGGTCCATTTGCAAAAGAATCTGAAACATCTATACCGCTTGCATTTTTATAATATGCATTATATGTGAGAGTTCCGTAGCTGTTTGTGAATGTTACATTTACGGCGCCGTTATCTGATGGAGCAATCGTAGCGCCATCCTTATCTTTTGCAGTTATTGTGAGAGTTTTGTTTGAATCTGTATTTGAAACAGTAATTGATGTTTGACCTTCTGGAGTTGAAAGATTTTTCAAACATCCGTCAATTACCACTTTACCGTCAACATAAACACGGAGTGCTTTTAAGCCGGAACCTTCGTCTTTATATTTTCCAGTTAGTTGCTGCAAACTGCTTTTTCCATTCGTAAGCAAAGAAGTTGGATTTGACTGTGAGGCATCTGATACAACCTGTGGGATTGAATCATCTACCTGAATAAGAAGAGCAAACCAGTTGCCTTCGTTACCACAGTTATCTATTGCACGAACAAATACAATATTTGGAGTTCCGGCAACTGTACTTTCAAAACCACTTAGTGTTCCTTTTCCCAGAGTACAAGGGATATCAGGATTATTACCATCAACACTATAATGTTTATATGTACCTGTTGTATCAATTGCAAGGGTTCCGCTTGTACAATTAGCATCTTCAGGAACAGTACCTGTATATTTTCCTGTTGTTACATTTGCATAAGCTGTAGTAACTTTTGAAACAGGGAGCATCTTATATTCAATTTTTGCAACACCGCTGCCAATAGCTGCGGCATCCTGTTCACCAACAAAAGTTACTGTAAGAGCAACAGAAGTTTCTCGTCCAAATGAAGCGTCGCTATATGCACCGGCTCCAATTTTTATTCCATTATATTTCTTAACATCAATTCCTCTTAATTTATAACCAGCAGTATGAGGATTTGATATGTCTTGTGGATCTGAACCGCCTTCTCCACCAGTAAGCACAGCAGGCGCTTTACTATCAAAAATCAATTCAATATCAGCGGCGTTTTTAGTATTTCCGGCTTTATCAAAAGCAGTAATTGAAATAACAGCATCCTGTGCAGCTGAAGTATTCTGGCATGAAGACAAATCAATATCTGTAAAGGTCCAGCTTGTGTCTGTTGATTCCTGTTTATACACAACCTGATCTGCCTGACCGCCTACAGTTCCAGTTACTGTAAGAACTGTTTTATCAACACTTGAGTTATCTGTTGTAGTTCCTGTGATTGTAAGCTTTTCATCGGAACGATTTCTTACATAGAATTTTCCGTCTGAAGTTTTGTAAGACTCTTTGAATGTTTCACCTTTCATTCTGCCAACATTGATACCACTAATTGCAGGAAGTGTAGCATCTTTATTGAGTCTCATTATTTTAATAGATCCACCGTTTATAGCATTTCCCGCATGGTCTGTTGCAGAAACTGTAAGGTCTCCGCCGTCTCCATAAGAGTCATGACTAATTAAAGCCACAAACGATTTAATTGTCTTTGAGTTTTCATCAGGGAGGTTATTTGAATCAAGACCATATGTAACTTCGTATGGATTTATTTCAACATTCTGTCCCTGGTTATTCTGAATTGTTTCTTTTGCATTAAGAATTGTTGCAATATCAGCCTTAGTTTCAAATGACTCTGAATAATATGTTACAACAGGAGTAATGCCTGCATTAGCAATCTTAAACGCTAATTCTTCTATACCACTGCAGGCGTCACCATCTGTATAATTTCCGTAGAGCACAATATCCTTTGTGTTTACATAAGCAGTATCACCAGGCTCAAGAATAGAACCATCCTGGCTTTCATCTGCACCTTTAATCTGGTACCACTTTACTTCAAGAATAGGCTTTGTTTTATCAACCTTTGTTTGAATTGTTCTATCTATATAGTTACCAACATTATCTGTAACACGAATACAGAAGCGGATATCATCACCATCAGGGAATGTAATATTTGCACTCCACTTTTCATCACCGTTTGCTTCTTCGCCCAAAACTGAGTGAGTCATATCGCTAAAGACAGTTTCTGCTGTTACAGGATTATCAAATGTATAAGTAACGCTCTTTACACCAGAATCATCATCTTTAACCATTACTTCAACAGAAATATTGCTCTGTGTAATGTAAGAATCAATAGAGTTAACATCCTGTGCAACTTCGTTTTCGCCAATCTTAATAACACCGTCAATTACAGGATTATCAACATCAACTGAGTATTCAATCTTGTATTCAGATTCCTGTCCATAAATATCTTTTGCTTTATATTCAGCCGTATATTTTCCGCTTGTAGAAGGAAGTGTTATTTCATCAATAAATGATTTTGCAGTTACAGACGCAGGTGTTGCTGTTAAATTTGAAGTATGTGTAGTAACAAAGCCACCTTCAGAAGCAAGACCGTTTCCATCAGAAACTGTACCGTGTACAGTGAGTGTCTTTACATCACCAGTTTTGCTTCCCATTAACCAGGTAGATTCATTCAAAACAGGAGTTACTGCACTAAATACAGGAGCACCGTCATCAATTGTTACATAGAATTTTTGTGCAAGAGAATCATAATTTGTTTCTTTCTTGCTTGAATCAGAAGCAGAAGCAACAGCATAAATATCTTTTGCTTCTACAGAAATTTCATACTGACCTTCAACAGAAGGAAGTGTATATTCAAAATCATAAAGTTTAGTTCCAGATGCAAGAGCCTTTGCAGGAGTAAGAGTAGCAGGAGTTCCACTTGTACCAGGGCCTACTTTTTTACAGGTTACAACAACACTGCCAAGACCATCATCATCTTTAACTGAACCATAAAGCTTGTTTCCCGCAGTAGAAGGGAACATGTTTGTACTTGAACTAAGAGAGCTTACAGCAGCAACTGTCTTATCGGCATTTGAAACATCAAAAACAGGCTGGTCTTTCTGCTGATCAATTACAATTGTTTTTTGAGTAACAGCAACGTTGTCTACCTTATCCTGTGCACTTACAATAATATCAAAAGAAGCTACTCCGGAATTTCCGGCAGAAAGCTTTGTTGTTGCAAGTTCAAAGCTCCAAGATTCATTAAGTGGGATTTCTACATTATTAAAATTTTCTACAACAGTCTGAGTTGCACTGTTCTTAATTACATAGCTTATAGATTTTAAATCACTTCCTGTGTTTCCGCTATCTGCTGCAATTCCCGAAATTTTGATTTTACCATTTACTGTGCCGGTTCCATCATCAGGAGTAACAGAAATAATTTTAAGTTCTGGCTTTTTATTATCTACATAGAATTTTACGTTCTTCTCGCCAGGAGCAGTTTCGCCCAAATCCTGAGCACGAACTGTTACTGTATAATAATATTTGCTTTCTGCAGCAGGAACAAAAGTTTCACCAGACTTTGCTTTTACGCTAAGAGTAAATGGATATTTGTTGTGGCCCTGCTCTTCCAGAGATTCAACAACGCAATCAAACTTGCTCAAATCAAGATTACTGATTGAACCGTCTTCAAGATTTGTAATAGAAATGCTTGAAACCTGAACACCGCCATCATTCTTTGATTTTAAAGGAACGGCGTCTGTTGCTACAGTTCCTGTGATTGTAATTCCAGTTTCATTTACAGCTTTGCCAAGAACAATATCTTCGGCTGGTGAAAGGATTGTAATTTTTGGACTGTTGTTGCTTGTAGAAAGATTGAACAGATAAACATAATCATTTTCCGGTTCAAGATCTGTTTTGTTACGGTCTGTACCAGTAACAATCATTCTATATACATGCTTAGATAACAGCTCATAATCTTCAGTGTTAAGTGTGAAAGTATATGTTTTTTCTGAATCGTCGGCACTTTCATCCCATTTTGATTCACCCTGAGGATCAATAAGACTTATAGGATTAAGACCTGTAACCGGGAGTTCATAATAATTTGTATTTGAATTATATTCGCCCAAATCATAGAAATCGGCTTTTACAGTTTTTGGATCCGGATAACTTGCATCGCGACCGGCTTTAATTGAAAGAATAAGCGAGCTACCTGCAGAATATGATTTTATCTGGGCTGCATTCATTGTTGCAGAGAAACCGTATTCATCAAGGGCCCAGGTTGGATTATTATGAGGGTTAAGACTCAATTTTGAGAATGTATTTCGCGAAGTAACTTCTTCATTTAAAATATCAAAAGAAGAAGCATAGTTTCCTGTCTTTGAAAGAAGTTCTGTAATGCTTTTTATTTGAGAATCATCATAATTTTCACTCTGTCCTTTTAAAATATCTTTAAGACGTGTGACATTAAGAGAATAGTTTACAGATAATACATTCTGAAAATCGCTGCTTAAAAGATAATACTGATTTGTCTGGTTTCCGTGTCCACTACCCTCATCACCAGGAGTCTGATAAACCAGGGCACTATCTTCAAGCATAAAGCTGCAGTAATAATATCTGTCTACATTATCATTGTTCTGACCATAGATTGTTAAATATCGCTGATGAGCCGCTGATGTTGTTTTGTTTTCATCATATTTTGCAAGAATCAGAGGATTGCTTGAAGACATAGCGTTAAGCTCTGAAGAATCTGTAATTTCTATTGATTTAACTTCTGAATCTATAAAAGCGTCAGTTGTGTTGTCATACTCTCTATAATATAGAACAAGTTTTGAAGTATCGTGGTCTTCTGCAATATCGCCCGAAAGTTTTAAAGAACGACCGTAAATTGTAGGAATATCATCTCCAATTGCAAGAGGTTTACTTACAATTAAAACTGGTGCTGTATTGTCAATTGCAAGAGGGCTTGTGGCAGCCTGAGATTTCTTTTTTGCACCATCGTATGCAATTGCGCTTACAATATAACTTCCATCTGGGAAATCCCACTGTTCAAAACTGTCAAATTCGTCTGTTGTTTTTGAAAGGTCGCTTTTATTAAGAAGAATGCTCCATGATTTTGCATCTTCACTCAATTGGGCATCATAAGGACCATAGGTTTCGTTTGTTTCCGGATTAGTTAATAAAACAGAAACCGCTAAAACAGAAACATCATCGTCACATGTTCCAGAAACTATAAAGGAATCGCGGATAACTGCATTTTTAGGTGGATATGAAATGCCTACAGTTGGAACTGCAATATCTACGGCAGCGCCAAGGCCAACTTCGCAGGAATAGAAAAGAAAAAGTAAGGTTGTCAAACACAAAGCAGCCGCAAGAGCAACTGTTGTTTTTTTCTTAAAGAACACCATACGCTACCTCAGACTCTCTCCAGAATCTTCGAAACACTACAAAAAAAACAACACGTTATTAAAAATTTACTTTTTATAAATACTACTGCAATTTATATTATCGGCAAAAAATCAAGTTTTATTAACTTTTTGACCTCTAGATAGACCTTGAGTTTAAATTAATACTTTTTTGGAAAAAACTTAAAGAAATAAAATAAGACGTTTTAAATAAAAAAGGGCCTGGATAAACAAGCGGTCATAGTAATGCCAACTTTTCCCCATAGCCCACAATTAAATATAAGGAAATTTGTTAAAAAAAGCAAGAAAAAAAGGAATTTATTCTATTATATGTAAGAAAAAGATTCCCGGGTCAAGCCCGGGAATGACAGGACAAATTGCCAGGGAATGACAATCGACGTAAAAAAAATCGCCACTGCAAAATGGGCAATGGCGATGATTTAGATGCTCTTTAGAAGCTCTGGATTAGAAAACCTTCCACTCTACACCAAGTCCACCGTAAACTGTTTTACGAGATGGAATGTATTCTGTATAAGGTGTTTCTACATTATAAACTGTGATTTTTCTTTCATTAAATTCACCAATGTAGCGTCCAGAAAGAACTATACCAAGATGATCTGTAATGTAGAATTTGAAATCTGCTCCACCAATAAGACCCATCTTAAAATCTTCACTCTTAGCAGCCTTCAAATCGCCTGTAAGTGTGTTTGTGATAGGAATTGAGAAGTTTGGACCAGCTCCAAGGCTGATTGTAAATTTCCACAAATCAAGGTTGAGCATTACCATTGGTGCAAGATCAAGTGTACGGATTGCAAAAGGAGTTGTTTCTCCTGTGCTTTTATTATTAAAATCCTTAGAACCCTGAATATAATTAGCTTCTACCTGAATTCCAAGGGCATTGAACAATGCAAAATTTGAATAAAGTCCGAAACCTGAATCAAAAACCTTTCCAGCAGTTGCTTCTGAATATTCTGTCTTGAAATCTGAATTAAGAGCCATATTGTAGCCCAAAATTCCACGTGCTCCAATCTCAAAATTAAGTGCGAATGTAGCACTTACAAGACAAATTGTGGCAATAGCCATTGCAATAATCTTTTTCATAGTTAACAAATCTCCTTCCCTCTCCATAGGGTATATAATAATAATACACCAGAATTTATCTGGTTACAATTATTTTTTTATAATTATGGTTTGCTTCGCTGCGCTCGCAATGACGAGTCGCGCCTAAAGATATTTTTTAATTGCGTCAAGCAGTTCTGAATATTCGGTAAAGGCCGGATACTGAGGATATTCCTTGATGATTTTTTCTGTTGAACGGAAAAGGAAGCCTGCTTTTGAGGCTTGAATCATTGCAAGGTCGTTAAAACTGTCGCCAGAAGCAATTGTTTCAAAACCACATGATTGAAGTGCCTTTACTGTAGTCAATTTGCTCTGTGGACAGCGCATTTTATAGCCTGTAATTTCGCCATTTTCGCCAACAATAAGTTCATTACACATAATTGTAGGCCAGCCAAGCTTTTTCATGAGTGGTTTGGCAAACTGGCTGAAGGTATCGCTCAAAATAATAACCTGTCCAAGGGAACGAAGCTCATCCAAAAACTCCTTTGCACCAGGCATAGGGTCAATTTTTGCAATTGTATCTTGGATTTCTTTAAGACCAAGCTTATGTTCCTTAAGAATTTCAAGACGGAACTTCATAAGTTTATCATAATCAGGTTCATCGCGAGTTGTGCGTCGTAATTCTGGGATTCCAACAGCGTCGGCAAAAGCAATCCAAATTTCAGGGACAAGTACCCCTTCAAGATCAAGACAAGTAACTATCATAAAAGTATCCTTTTTAACGGTTTTGCTATCGTAGTCTGGAGCTGATCGGACTTGAACCGACTACCTTTTGAATGCCATTCAAACGCTCTAGCCAGGTGAGCTACAGCCCCATTAGAAAAGATGGTTTATTATACGGAAAAATGGATTTGTGGGTCAAGTATAGTTAAAAAACAAAAGGCTGCCCCGCAGGACAACCTTTTCTTCGCAATTAATTATGTAAGCTGACTTAGTCAATAATCAAATTAGAGACCAACACTTGTCATAAACTTTTCTGCAGCAGACTGAATTACTGCATCGCTCAAGTAGTTAGGATCCTTAAGCTTTGCTTTTACTTCTGCAATGCGGTCAGCTCTTACATCAGGAGTTTCAGAAGCAACCTTGTCAAGGTAGTAAGCTTCAGCCATTTCTACGGCTTCTTTTGAAACAGAAATTGAATCTGTTTCGCTGTTTACCTTAGC
>CAMKDH010000012.1 GCA_946411215.1 uncultured Treponema sp.
GGAATTGCGGCATGAGTTTTATCTACACCACGATCACTCAAGATGATGATGTTGTAGCCTTCTGCGTAAGCTGCATCAATTTGTGAGAAGAGGTTGTCGAGTGCTTTTTCCAGATTTTCTTCAAAAAGAATTGAAAGTGTCTTTGTCTTAAGTCCGTTTGAATTGAGTGCAGCAATTTTTATAAGGTCTGTACCTGTAAGAATTGGATTATTGATTTCGAGCACGCGGCAGTTCTTTGCAACAGGCTCTAAAATGTTTCCGTCTTTTCCTACATAAACTGTCGTGTCTGTAACTATTTTTTCACGAAGGCTGTCAATTGGAGGGTTTGTAACCTGGGCAAACAGCTGCTTAAAATAACTGAACAAACTCTGATGTTTTTCGCTCATTACTGCAAGAGGAGTATCTACACCCATACTTGCTGTTGGTTCAACGCCGTTCTTTGCAAGTGGAAGAACCATCTCGTTTACATCTTCATAATTCCAGCCAAAGGCGCGGTACAAAATGTTTCGTTCATGTTGAGTATGAACAGGAATCTTTTTATTTGGAATCTTGAGGTCGGCAAGATGAATAAGATTCATATCAAGCCATTCGCCGTATGGATACTGCTTTGCATATTCATTTTTACATTCTTCATCGCTGATGATTTTTTTCTGAACTGTATCAACAAGAAGAATACGTCCAGGCTGAAGGCGAGATTTGATTTTTATATTTTCTTCAGGAATATCAAGAACGCCAACCTCACTGCTCAAAATAAGCATGCCGTCTTTTGTAATGTAATAGCGGCTTGGACGAAGTCCGTTACGGTCAAGTGTTGCACCAAGAAGGTCCCCATCACTAAAGAGAATGGCTGCAGGACCGTCCCAACTTTCCATCATGGTTGCCCAGTAGTGGTAAAAATCTTTTTTTAAGACAGGCATATTGTCGTCGTGCTTCCATGGCTCCGGGATACACATCATAACTGCAAGTGGAAGTGGAACTCCGTTCATCAAAAGGAATTCAAGAGTGTTATCAAGCATTGCAGAGTCAGAGCCAGTTGTGTCTACTGCAGGAAGGATTTTTGACATGTCGCTGTCAGAGATTTTTGTTGAATGAATTGTTTCTTCGCGGGCAAGCATACGGTCAACGTTTCCGCGGATTGTATTAATTTCACCGTTATGTGCAATAAAGCGGTTAGGGTGGGCACGCTGCCAGCTTGGCTGAGTGTTTGTACTAAAACGTGAATGAACGATTGCAAGTGCAGAAGCATATTCTGGTGACTGAAGATCACTGTAGAATGTGCGGAGCTCGTGTACAAGGAACATTCCCTTATAAACAATTGTACGGCTGCTCAAAGAGCAAACGTAAGTTTTTGCTGTGGTTCCTGCGGCCGAAGGGGCATTTTCAAATTCACGGCGGAGTATATAAAGCTTGCGGTCGAACTCAAGTCCCTTTTCGCAATCCTTAGGCTTTTCAATAAATGCCTGCCAGATGCCAGGCATACAGTCGCGTGCTTTTTTACCAAGAACGTCTGCATTTACAGGAACTTCGCGCCATCCAAGGATCTTAAGACCTTCTGCAGCACAGCATTTTTCAAAACGAGCTTTTTCAGCGTCTGCACCACCAGCAGGAAAAAAGAACTGACCTATACCATATTCGCGTTCACCAAGGCTTCCAACAAGGTTTGCGGCTGCCTTTTTATAAAAATCATGGCTAATCTGAACAAGAATACCAACACCGTCTCCAGTTTCGCCACTTGCATCTTTACCTGCACGATGCTCGAGTTTTTCTACAATACTAAGCGCATTATCAACAATTTTATGCGATTTGCTTCCGTCAATGTTTACTACTGCTCCGATTCCACATGCATCATGTTCAAAACTAGGTTCGTACAATGTTTTCATTTTTTCCTGCTCCAAATAAAGCAAAAGGACCGTATGCACAGACACGACCAATCCTGTACACACGGCCCCATTGCCAGTTTTGAGATAAAAAACAAAGAGGTCGTAGACGTTATCTCGCAAATTTACGAAATAATATCTACGACCTCTTTGCCGTTAGTTCTTTAATAATAATGAATTTCTACAGAATAAGTCAAGTAGTTATGTTTTTTTCAAAACTTTCCTTCGCGCAAAACCTGTGGTAAAATATAGATATCCAAAATGTAATCTTGAGAATTAAAATGGAAGATCAAAATCATGAAATTCAAAGTGAATCACGGCTTACTTTTTTAGAGGCAACAAGTATTATTGTGGGCCATGGGGTTGGAGCAGGCATTCTGGCAGTCCCATACCTCGCGTCGCGTGCACCATGGTGGGATTTTTTGTGGATTTTAGCGGTTGCTTATGCCGTAAACCTTTTGCTTCATCTTATGATTGCAGAGCTTTCATTAAACAATAACGGCGCTCAGTTTGTAAAATGCTTTGAAAATGAGCTTTTTACAGGCAGATTCAAAAAAATTGCTACCTGGATTGTTTTTGGATTTTTAGCCTTCAGCGTTTTGTGTAATGTTGCAAGCTTTATTACTGGCTCTGCGGCTGTTTTTACAAGCTGGTTTGGACTTCCTTCGTGGGCGGGCATGCTTATTTACTACGTCATAGCGGGTCTTGTAGTTTTCTTTGGAATGAAGATTGTAGGAATCTGCGAAAAATATTCTGTGATTGCAATGGTTCTTGTAATAGGAATTCTTTTTGTAGCAACAGTAACGGGGCAGATAAGCGCACTTCCATCTACATTTATTGCTTCCACAAACGCAATGGCACTTTACAGTACAGTAGCCTTTTCACTTTCGGCAGTAATGAGTGTTCCTCAGGTTGTAAAGGGAGTTGCCGGCGACAGAAAAAAGATAATCGGTGCAATTGCAGCTGGAACTGGAATAAACGCCTTCCTTATAATTGTAGTTACCTTTATGACACTTTTGGGCGCAGGTCAGGCAATTACAAAAAATGGAGCCCTTGTAGACCTGAGCGCAAGCCTTGGCGGTTGGGTTAGTATTGTAGGTTATATTTTTTCTATTCTTGCCCTTTCAACTTCATTCTGGGCTAATACCCTCAACATGCGCGATATAATTGCAGAACAGACAAAATGGAACTTAAAGCTCTGCTGGCTTTTGGCAACACTTCCATGTCTTATTCTGGCTTTATGCGGAATGACAAGCTTTGTTGGTTTTGCACGACTTGCGGGAATTATTCAGGTACTTACAGGAATCGGAATTATTATTGCATATAGCCGTTCGAGAAAGCGTGTAGGCCAGAGTCTGATTTGCGGTAGGTTTGGAACATTGCCATTCCAAATTATAGTGATTTTGAGTTCAATAATGGCAACTGTTGGCTCAGTAATTGCGGTAAAATAATGCTTATGAAAGATGATTTTAATAAAGTTTGTATAACTGGGGTTTCAAGAACAATTCTTACTCTTTTGGATGCAGCCCCTGATGCGCAGATGGCAGATGTAATTCCAGAAGTTCTTACAAAAGCTCAGGAAAAATTTGGCACACAAAAATGCGACAGGGTAGTGATGTATAATCCTGATGCAATTGCCCTTTGGATTTACAAAAAATATTATAAAAAATATTTTGCGCGCCTTGAACAGAATACCGATTTAATTATTCCAATGCTTTCTGTTTTTCCGCCGGTAACTCCTGTTTGTTTTGGTTCAATGTATTCGGGATTACAGCCGGAGGTTCATGGTATTCAAAGCTACACAAAGCCGGTGCTCCGTTGCGAAACTGTTTTTGACCGTCTGATTGCCGCTGGAAAAAAAGCTGCCATTGTTTCTACTGCAGGCGACTCCATAAGCCTGATTTTTCTTGAACGCCAGATGGATTATTTTATTTACAAAACAGTAAAAGAATGCAATGACAAAGCTGCTGAACTCATAAAAAAAGACGAATATGATTTAATTGTTCTTTATAATACAGATTATGATTACTGGATGCACCGTTCTTCGCCGACAGGCATCCCTGCAAAAAATGCCTTGCGCAAAAATGTTGAAGAATATCTTGCACTCAAAAATCTCATAACATCAGAATGGCAGGGTAAACATCAGACTGCACTTGCATTTGCCCCTGACCATGGCTGTCATCGCTGGCTCGGCATTCTTGGAACCCACGGCATTAATGAGTCTTGCGATATGAATACAGTCCATGGCTGGAGCTTTATTTAATTTATTTAGTAAGCCTTGTCGTGCACCCCTGCAATAGCGCGGCCAGAAGGCTCGTCCATGTTTTTCCAGGCGGCATCCCACTCGAGGGCCTTGGCTGTTGAACATGCAACTCCAGCTTCGTGAGGAACACAGCGGGCAGCAGAGTCGCTTGGGAAAAGGCGGCTGTAGATTTCGCGGTAGTAGTATTCCTCTTTTGTTTTTGGAGGGTTTACAGGGAAGCGGTTTTCCCGTCGTGCAAACTCTGCATCGCTTACTTTTTCTTCAGTCATCTTTTTGAGGGTATCAATCCAGTTGTAGCCTACGCCATCACTGAACTGTTCCTTCTGACGCCAGCAGATGCTTTCTGGAAGAAGGTCTTCAAATGCCTTACGAAGGATCCATTTTTCCATGCGCTGTTTTCCGTCTGGAAGGCGGATGTTCATTTTATCTGTTGGGTTTAATCCCATTGCAATATCAATAAAGTCTTTATCAAGGAATGGAACGCGTCCTTCAACACCCCATGCCATGAGTGATTTGTTTGCACGGAGGCAGTCATACAAGTGAAGCTTACTCATTTTGCGAACAAGCTCTTCGTGGAATTCGTGAGCGTTTGGTGCCTTGTGGAAATAAAGGTATCCGCCAAAAAGCTCATCACTTCCTTCGCCCGAAAGAACCATTTTAATTCCCATAGATTTGATTACACGTGCAAGAAGATACATTGGGGTAGAGGCACGTACAGTTGTGATATCATAAGTTTCAATGTGATAAATTACATCTGGGAGTGCGTCCAAAGCTTCCTGAATTGTAAAGTGAACTTCGTGGTGAACAGTTCCAATATAATCTGCGGCTTTTTTAGCAGCAATAAGATCTGGGGAGCCTTCGAGTCCAACTGCAAAAGAGTGGAGCTGTGGCCACCATGCTGCTTCCTTGCTGTCTGTTTCAACTCGCTTCTTGCTGTATTTTTGTGTAACTGCTGCAATGATAGATGAGTCGAGACCGCCGCTCAAGAGAACTCCATAAGGAACATCCGACATCAACTGAGCCTTTACAGCTGCTTCAAGTCCGTTGCGAACTTTTTCAATAACTGCAGGGTTGATAACTTCGCCCTTGTCATCAGTGGCACGAGGAGAGTTTCTAACATTTTCATATTCCTCCCAATTTCGTTTATACCATTTCACAGGTTCTGAACAATCGGATTTGCTCAAACCTGACGGTTTTCGCTCTGGATCGTGAGTGTCGTTAGACACGAACAAATCCGCTTGTTTACTGTATAAGTAACTTCCATTCGGAAACTCTTCAATTGTCTGACAATCCCCTTCAAGTGCTTTAAGCTCGCTTGCAACATAATAACGGCCTGCCTTATCCCAGCCCTGATACAACGGAATAACACCAATTTCATCGCGGGCAATAAGATAAACATCTTTTTCGCTGTCATAAAGTGCAAATGCAAAAATGCCCGAAAGCTCTTCAATCATGGCTGTAAAATCACCAGATTCGCGATATTTTTTATAAAGTGGGATAATAACTTCACAGTCGCTGCCTGTTCTGAATTTGTATGAATCCTGGAACTTGGCACGGATTTCTTTATGATTATAGATTTCGCCGTTTGCTGCAAGAATGATTTTTTCATCATCGCTAACGAGTGGCTGCTTACCGCTCAATGGGTCAACGATGGAAAGACGTTCATGGCTCAAGATTGCATTATTACCTGTGTAAACGCCGCTCCAGTCCGGACCACGATGACGAATGCGCTTGCTCATTTCCAAAACCTGGGCCCGAAGCTCTTCCTTCAAGCCTTCCGCAATTGGTTGACTACCACTGCTTAAATCAAATGCACCGACAAAACCACACATATAAACCTCCAAACAAAAAAAGAGGTCGTAGACAGTACTTCGCGTATGCGAAATATTATCTACGACCTCTTTGTCGTTAAAGATGTTATACTCCTTTGGCCTTTTTTTGTCAATAAAGGTGTCATTGCGAGAAATTTTTGATATAATTATCACATGACTCTCTACCAGATCGTGTCATTGGTAATAATCCTCTTTTTTTCGATAATCCTTTCGGTGCAAGATATAAAACGCATGGAGGTTGGGCTATACATTCAATGGGCTTCGATTTTCTGCGCCCTTATCTGTCACATTATTTTTGCCCGCCGGGAAATGTGGATTTTTATAATCTCAAGCATGATTATGGGCAGCATTTACTTTGCTATTCGTAAAATTACAAAAAACAAGCTTGGGCCCGCCGATGTATGGTTTGGATTTTTTCAGGGACTGTTTCTTCATCCAATAATGCTTTGGGTATGTCTAGCAATTGAAACAGTCGCTGCCCTCTGCATAGAAAATAAAAAAATCGGATACAAAAAATTCCCTTTTATTCCCTACATGGCAGCAGGACTTATCGGAGCCTGGCTGATTCAATTTTTCCGGGGCATTACTTTTTAAGCATAAATTTTTTTGCCACAGCAATACCAATTTTATAAGGAAGAGGTCTCAGGGCCTTGTCTGCTTTTTTAAGCTCTTCCCGTATTGCGATGTTTTGAGGGCAGTGCTTTTCGCACTTTCCACATCCAATACATTGACTGAAAGTGGCATCTTTCTTTCGCAGGCCTACAGTCTGGGCAAATTCCCAGCGGCCTGAATGCTTGCTTTCAGTATACATTTCATTATAGCAGCGGAAAATTGCAGGAATATCAACATTTTTAGGACAAGGCATACAGTAACGGCAGGCGGTACAATTTACCTTTGTTTTTGAATTAATCTCATTTTTGATTTTATTAAGAAATTCAAAATCCTCCTGAGTAAATTCTCCGGGGGTAGCCTGACTTGCAATGCGGCAGTTTTCCTCTATCATTGCTATAGAATTCATTCCGCTTAAAACACAGGTTATTGCTTCCTGATTATAAAGCCATCTGAAGGCCCATTCTGCAGCAGACCAGCCTCGGGGATTAGCCTTAATCATTTTTTTCGCAGCCTCAGGAAGTAAATCTACCAGTTTGCCGCCACGAAGGGGTTCCATAATCATAACAGGAATTCCCATTTTATGGGCTTCTTCTACACCATGGCGTCCTGCCTGTGCAAATTCATCAAGATAATTATACTGAACAAGACACAAATCCCAGTCATAGTCATGTAAGATTTTTAAAAACATGTCGCTGTCGCCATGAAAAGAAAAGCCTATATTTCTGATTGCACCTGATTTCTTTTTTTCTTCAATCCATTCAAGCACACCGTTATCTTTAAGATTCTGCCAGGCAACATAATCGGTAAGGTGATGCATAAGATAGTAATCAACATAATCGGTCTGCAGGCGGGAAAGCTCTTCATTAAAATAACGGTCCAAAGCAGCCCTGTTGTTTACAAGATACTGAGGAAGCTTTGTAGCAATCTTAATTTTTTCGCGAAGATTATTGCGTTTGAAAATTGTTCCAATTGCGGCTTCGCTTCCAGAATAAATATAGGCTGTATCAAAATAGTTTACCCCGGCCTTGTATGCTGCGAGGATTTCTTTTTCTGCTTTATCAATGTCAATTGCGCCCATGTTTGTTGTAAAGCGCATACATCCAAAACCTAAAAGGGAAATAGGTTCACCATGTTTGTCGTTTCTATATTGCATATTATAAATATAACATTGATTTTTGAAAAACTGTATTAATTTTTTGTTATGAAAAGGTGGGGTTTTAGGGGGCGTGAGCCCCCTGGTTTTAATTAATCCTGAAGAGCTTCGTATCCTTCTTCGCCGGTACGAACCTTTACAACATTCTGAACATCGTATACGAAAATCTTTCCATCGCCGATGTGACCTGTGTAAAGAACTTCCTTAGCGGCTGTGATTACAAGATCAACAGGAACTTCGCTTACTACGATATCAACCTTAATCTTAGGAAGAAGTGTCATATCCATTTCAACACCACGATACTTCTGTGTGTTTCCATGCTGAACACCACAACCAAGTACGTTTGTTACTGTCATACCTGTTACGTTGATGTCGTTCATGGCGGCCTTGAGCTCGTCGAACTTGCTCTGGCGTGTAACGATAGAAACCATATGGAACTTTGCATCCGGACGGGCTGTAGCCTTTGCAACAGGAACTGCCTTTTCAACTGGAACTGTACCAGCAGCATCTGCAGCAGCATCACCACCAAGAACCTGTGGAGCCATGATGAAGCCTGCGTAGCTTGAATCAATTCCGTGTTCAAGCTTATCAAGTCCGACAATTTCTTCTTCGCGGCTTGCACGAAGTCCATGGAGCTTCTTAATCAAAGTGAATGTGATGATCATACAAACTGTTGTCCACAAAACGATTGTAAACTCACCAAGACACTGAACACCAAGGTGCTTGAAACCGCCACCGTAGAATACACCAGATTCAACGTTGAACAAACCATCGCTCAAAGTACCCCAGATACCGTTTGCAAGGTGAACTGCAACAGCACCAACCGGGTCATCGATGTGGAGCTTAAGGTCAAGGAACTCTACAACAATTACTACGATGAATCCGGCTACTACACCGATTGCTGTTGCACCAAGTGCGTCTACTGTAGCACAAGTTGGTGTGATTGCAACAAGACCTGCCAGTGAAGCGTTGAGTGTCATGGAAACATCAGGCTTACCGTTCTTAATCCATGTAAAGATCATTGTTGTACAACATGCAACAGCCGGAGCAATTGTTGTCGTTGTAAATACTGCAGCAAGACCACCTACACCAAGAAGCTGTGTACAGGCAGCACCGTTGAATCCGTACCATCCAAACCAGAGAATGAAGGTTCCAAGAGCACCAAGTGTCAAAGAGTGACCTGGAATAGCGTGAACTTTTGTTACCTTTCCGTTTGCATCGCGGTCATACTTACCAATACGTGGTCCAAGGAAAATTGCACCGATCAAAGCAGCTGTACCACCAACTGAGTGGATTGCTGCACCACCGGCAAAGTCAACGAAGCCAAGCTGAACAAGCCAACCCTGACTGTTCCAAACCCATCCTGCTTCGATTGGATATACAACTGCAGAAATTACTGCAGAATAAATACAGTATGCGCTGAACTTAGTTCTTTCTGCCATTGAACCAGAAACGATTGTAGCAGCTGTAGCACAGAATACTAAGTTGAATACAAAGCTTGACCAGTCGAGCTCTGCAAAGTTTGTAAAGAGCTGCCAGTTTGGCTTACCAATAAGACCAAAGAAATAGTTTTCGCTCATCATCAAGCCAAAACCAAGCAACATGAACATAGGGGTACCAATACAGAAATCCATCAAGTTTTTCATGATAATATTTCCTGCATTTTTTGCCCTTGTAAATCCTGTTTCAACCATTGCAAATCCGCACTGCATAAAGAATACCAGCGCAGCGCCAATTAAAAACCAAACACTCCAAACTTCACTCATGGAAGTACCTCCAAAAAAATTACGGCGACGACATCAGATATTGTGCACAAACATCCGACATCATCGCCGCTTAAATTTTAAAGGCGCTGTCTCCTGCTTTCACCCGTTTGTGAGTGAAGCGAATACAGCGCCTTTGCATAAAAAAAGACGTCGCAGATATTTTCTACGACGCCTTTGTCTAAGATGTTTTAAGTTATACAGAAATCAAAAAAAACTGTCAATATATTTTTTTAAAAAATTTTATTTTTTTTCTAAAACAAAAAGATATTCCGAAACATGGATATCACGGTTTTGCAAATTACGGCTTCCGCGGAAAGTGTTGTAGGTTATTTCAACTGTTTTTAGTTTTCCGTATTTCTTGAGCATCTGCGACATCTGGTCAAAAGTTATAAAGCCTTCGGAATTGTAAGAGACAATTACAAACTTTGCGTTAAGTGCAGAGATGATTTTTTCCATTGCTTCAAGTGCAGAATATGGCTTGTTAAATACTGAGCGGTTCCAGCCCTGCGTAATGCCGCTGACTTTGCTTATTTCTACATCAAGTTTATTTTTTAAAATGAGATTCAGCATAAAATAATTTGATCCGTATGGATGCTGGTTATACGGCGGATCAAGATATGCAATATCAAGCTTCTGTAATTCGCCGGCAAGCTCTACAGCGTCCTTCTGGAAAATCTCGAGCTCTGATTCAAAATTACTGAACACTGGTTTTTTTAATTCGATTTTTCCAAGAATGCGGGTGAGGGCATCTTTGCCGGAAGCACCAAAGCATCCTATTCCTGTATTTTTGTCTTTGTAAAAGCCTTTGAAAACTCCGCTTGTGTTTACGTGAATCGATGCCTCTGTAATGAGCGGGGCAAGAAAAAACTTTTTCATTTCTTCCGGAACTACTTCATCTATAAGGCGGCGGTAGGTGTCGAGCAAAAGGGCATTCTGGTGTGTATAAAAAACGCGTTCTCCCTTCTGGATTTTTTCATCATTTTGCGGGGCATAATTTTTTGTGATGATTCCCTTGTATTTTTTCTTTGCACAGGCGTCCTGAATCTGTTCATAAAGCTCGTCATACTTTTTCTGTGGAAAATCTTTTTTGTTGATGAGGTAACAGCTGTTAATTACTGCAGAATAATTTTCAAGGTCATTTACAATTAATTTTGAGGAATGACTTTTTAGCATGCGGGCAACAATTCCGGAACCTGTAAATAAATCGGCACAGACAAGTTTTTCTTTTTTTAATTTAGCAGCAATTTCTTTTACCTGGCTTTCTATGCTTCCAATCAGGCTTCTTTTGTTGCCAATGTAGGTTATTATTTGTGTAGAAAGAAAATCCTTGTCTTCTTCAATTATGCCATTCATAAAAATCTCGGGGTTTTGTTGTGATTTTTATAATAACATAAAAAAGCCACATAAACAATAAAGTCTATGTGGCCTGATTTCGTAATCATCTTACGCTGAATAACAGATCACCGTAGCTTGGGAATGGCCACATCTCTTTTGGTGTGATTGTCTCAAGTTCATCGGCTACTGCACGCAAAGCATTCATGCTTGCAAATACATGCTCGCGGTAGAAGAATGCTGTCTTGCTTGAATCACCGGCATCAGCGGTTGCTTTTGCATCCATAACATCCTGTTCAAGCTGGCTTGTTTTCTGGTAGATAGAGCTTGTAAGGCTGCTGACTTTTTTGAGCATTGCGCTTTCGTATGTTGTATCGCATTCTCCGCAGGCAGCTTTTTTCAAGCCGATTGTTTCTGCCAGTTTATTAGCATATTTGCTTGCTGTTGGAAGAATATCTTTTTTAGCCATCTCGAGCATTGTTTCTGCTTCGATGTTGATAATCTTTGAATAATTCTCGTTGTGAATCTCAAAGCGGCTTGTAAGTTCAACCTTGCTGTAAACACCAAACTTTTCGAAAACCTTAACGTTCTTTTCGTCAAGGATATGTGGTAAAGCTTCTGGTGTAGACTTAAGGTTATAAAGTCCGCGCTTTTCTGCTTCTTTAACCCAAGAATCATCATAACCGTTTCCGTTGAAAATGATTCTCTTGTGTTCTTTGATTGTCTTAAGAATCAAGTCATGAAGGTCAGCTTTGAAGTCCTTTGATTTTTCAAGGATATCAGCAAACTCACTGAGCTCCTGAGCAACAACTGTATTCAAGAATACGTTTGCACATGCAATTGATTCGTTGGAACCGAGCATACGGAACTCAAACTTGTTTCCGGTAAATGCAAATGGTGATGTACGGTTACGGTCTGTTGTATCCTTGTTGAAGTCAGGAAGAACAGTTACACCAATCTGCATTTTTTCTTTTTCATGCTTGCCGTAAGGCTTGCCCTGTTCAATGCATTCCAAAATCTCACTAAGCTCATCGCCAAGGAAGATAGAAATGATTGCAGGAGGAGCTTCGTTTGCTCCAAGACGATGGTCGTTTCCAGCAGATGCAACAGAAATACGGAGGAGATCCTGGTATTCATCAACACCCTTGATGATTGCACACAGGAACAAAAGGAACTGTGCATTCTGATCTGGAGTAGCACCTGGATCAAGAAGGTTCTTTCCAGTGTTTGTGCTTATAGACCAGTTGTTATGTTTACCACTTCCGTTTACACCGGCAAATGGTTTTTCATGCAAAAGACAAACCATTCCGTGTTTTGCAGCAACCTTTCTCATCATTTCCATTGTGAGCTGGTTGTGGTCACATGCAAGGTTTGTTGTAGAGAAGATTGGAGCCAACTCATGCTGAGCTGGAGCAACTTCGTTATGTTCTGTTTTAGCAAGAATACCAAGCTTCCAGAGTTCTTTGTTCAAATCCTTCATGAACTCCTGAACGCGTGGTTTAATCATACCAAAGTAGTGATCTTCGAGCTCCTGTCCTTTTGGAGCTTTTGCACCGTAAAGTGTGCGTCCTGTATAAATCAAGTCTTCACGTTTGTCGTAAACTGATTTGTCTACAAGGAAGTATTCCTGCTCTGGACCTACAGTTGTTTTTACGCTTGTAACGGCATCATTTCCGTCAAAAAGTTTAAGAACACGAACAGCCTGCTTGCTGATTGCCTGCATAGAGCGGAGGAGTGGAGTCTTTTTATCAAGAGCTTCACCTGTGTAAGAACAGAATGCTGTTGGAATACAAAGTGTTCCGTCCTTAATAAATGCATAAGAAGTTGGATCCCATGCTGTGTAGCCGCGTGCTTCGAATGTTGCACGAATACCTCCACTTGGGAAAGAAGAAGCATCAGGTTCACCCTGAACGAGCTCTTTTCCGCTGAACTCCATAATTACTTTTCCGTCGCTTATAGGAGTAATAAAGCTGTCGTGTTTTTCGGCAGTAATTCCTGTAAGTGGCTGGAACCAGTGTGTAAAGTGTGTAGCGCCTTTTTCAATTGCCCAGTCTTTCATTGCATTAGCAACTACAGTAGCAACAGAAGCGTCGAGCTTTTCTCCACCTTCAATTGTTTTCATCAGCTGTTTATAAGTTTCTTTAGGCAGCCGAGCCTTCATAACAGTTTCATTAAAAACGTTCTCGCCAAAGATTGGTGTTACTTCGTCCATTATTTTCCTCCTGAAAATGAAAGAAGCCGCATGAAATCTCGGAGCGTCCTCCAAAATTTTATGCGGCTTCTTTGCCAATTTACAATTGTATTGTTAAAAACAAAAAGGTCGCAGAAATATAAATTCTGCGACCTCATTGCCGTTTGATACTGTCGTTATACTGTTTCGAAAAAAAAATGTCAACATTTTTGTAAAAAAAAATTATTTTTTTTAAAATTTTTTTCTTGAAGTTTGCACTAATATATAAGTAAAATAAACATATGAACGAAAACAAACCATTACCACCCTGGGCAAATCTTATGCCAGAAGGTGCTTTTATTTCTTATACGCCAACATATAAAGTAGGCGAGTATTTTAACCGTTTCCACAAAGAATCCTTCAAGCCAACCGATTTTGCGCCGCTTACATATTATTTTTTCGATCCAACCGAACACGGATATCCAAAAGAAAAAACGTATCCGCTTATCACTTTTTTACATGGAACTTCAAATGCGCTCGAAGGTGATGTTTGTATAAATTACGCAGGCGGAGAATTTTACTCAAAGGATGAATACCAGAAAACTCTTGGAGGAGCGTATCTTCTTATTCCTCTTGCAAATGAATATCGCAACGAAGAAGGCAGGGTTAGGGGAGGCTGGAGCGAAACTCCTGTAAATGTTCTTTACGAGCTTATTGATTCATTTATAAAAACAAAAATGAACGGCCTCATAGCAAAAAATATCCTAATAGGAAATTCTTCCGGCGCGTGGATGACCTTTAATATGGGCAATGCCTACGCTTCATTCTTTGATGCCCTTATTCCAGTTGGAGCCGGCGAAATCCCTGAAGACAAAATGCTCGACCTCTACGACAAAGAAAATGTGAGCCTGTTTTATGCAATAGGCAAACACGATGAAATAAATGATTTTGACACACTTGTAGCCCCACGTCTTGAACGCCTTAAAACAATGAAAAACTGTTTTATTTACACACCGGAATGGGTTCAAAACGGAGACAGAGGAATTGCATCAATTTATTTTGGATATGAAATGGGACAGCACTGCCTTGTAAATCCGATGCACTGTAACCTCATGTTCGACGATGGAACGCCAATGGATCCACGCCTCCCGAATGGAGTTACAGGCTGGATAGCGGGATTGCTGTAGGGGCAGCCTCCCGTCGAGCCACCAGCCCTTTATTTTCCAAAGGCCTTTTTAATACGCTCAATAGCCTCAATAGTTCTCTCGCGTGAACCAAAGCCAGTCAAACGCAAATATCCTTCGCCCATTTTTCCAAAGCCGCTGCCTGGAGTTCCAACTACATTGCATTTTTCGAGCAATGCATCAAAGAAGCTCCAGCTTGTGTAGCCTTCAGGAATTTTGAGCCATACATAAGGCGAGTGATTTCCGCCAAATGCTTCAAAACCAGCCGCAGTAACACCTTCAAAAATCAATCGAGCGTTTTCGCGGTAAAAATCAAGGCTTTCTTTAATCTGTTTCTGTCCTTCATCGCTATAAACAGCCTCTGCCGCTCTCTGTGTAACATAAGAAACACCATTGAATTTTGTACTCTGGCGGCGGAACCACAAAGCATTAAGCTCGGTACCATCAAAAACAAGAGCATGAGGAACAACAGTATAACCACAGCGCAAACCTGTAAAGCCCGCAGTTTTAGAAAAAGAACGGAGCTCAATAGCACAAGTTTTTGCCCCGGGAATCTCATAAATAGATTTTGGAATAGCAGGGTCTGTAATAAATGCCTCATATGCCGAATCATAAAGAATCAGGCTGTGGTTAGCGTTTGCGTAATCAACCCATTTTTTAAGATATTCGCGCGAAGCTACAGCTCCCGTAGGATTGTTAGGGAAGCAAAGATAAATAATATCTGCAACAGGCACACCGCTTTCAGGAAGCTCCGGTAAAAATCCGTTTTCTTTTGTACATGGCATAAGAATTATATTTTTACCACGTCCGTTCATAACGTTTGTATCAATGTAAACAGGATAAACAGGATCGCAGATTGCAACAGTATTGTCTGTAGCAAAAATGTCCCCAATGTTTCCACAGTCAGATTTGGCACCATCAGAAAGAAAAACTTCATCAAGCTGTAAATCAATGCCACGGTCAAGATAATCCTTTTGCAGAATAATCTGGCGCACAAAATCATAACCCTGCTCAGGCGGATATCCGCGGAAGGTTTTTTCGTCAGCCATTTCATCAACAGCCTTGTGCATTGCATCAATTACAGCAGGACAGATAGGGCGTGTTACATCACCAATTGAAAGCTTGATAATATCAGCCTCCGGATGTGCTGCCTGAAATTCTCTCTGTTTTTTTGCAACAGTCGAAAAAAGATAATTTTGTTCAAGATCTAAAAAATTCTTATTTATTTTCACAATTCCACCTCACCAGTAAATACATTTTTTGCAGGGCCCGTCATAAAGACACTGTCAGCTTCGTTTCCGCTCCATTCAATCTGTAAGTCACCGCCCACAAGATGAACAGTAATTTTTTCTCCCGCATCTACAAAGCCATTTAATATTGCAGCAACAACTGTGGCACATGTTCCGGTTCCGCACGCAAGAGTCTCTCCTGTACCGCGTTCCCATACACGCATCCATATAGTTCGTCTGTCTTCTACATAAGCAAATTCTGTGTTAGTACGCTCAGGGAAAAAAGCGTTGTTTTCAAAAAACGGTCCAAGCTCACAAACAGGAAACTCCGCAGGCTTTTTATCAATAAAAACAACAGCGTGAGGATTTCCCATAGAAACGCATGTAATTTTATATTCCTTGCCTTCCACAGTCAGCGGGTGCATGATAACCTTGTCGCCCTGTGCCGCAACAGGAATCTTCTCTGCCTGCAAAATAGGACTTCCCATATCAACACTAAGCCATGTTTCCTTGTCGCCGGGCTCTCCCTTTATAACCTTCAGATATTTTACAGCGCCCATCGATTCAACAGTAAATTCGCGGCCTTTTGTATATCCTGCATCATAAACATATTTTCCAACGCAGCGTATACCGTTACCGCACATCTGACTACGGCTTCCATCAGCATTGTACATAACCATTTCAAAATCAGCAGACTGCCCCTTTTTAATAATAATTATGCCGTCGCCGCCAATTCCAAAATGCCTGTCCGAAAGCTTTATAGCAGCCTCGCGTTCACCCTGAGCACCACCAGGAAAATCAACAGAAGTGCAGTCGAAATAAATATAATCGTTTCCGCATCCCTGCATTTTAGTAAAAGTCATAAAACCGTCCTCACAAAAAAAGGCCGTAGACAATCCCTCGGAGCATAAAATACCCCAAGCAATTCTCTACGACCTCTTTGCCGTTTGTTAGTTAAGGTTTACAGATTTTTTGAATATTTGTCAAGATTTTGCCGTCTCCAGGAGGCATGCCTAGTCTTGACAATTATCCAAAATAGTCTTATAACAAACAAGATTAGAGCAAAGACGCTCATTCAAGCTTGCGGTATTATTTTCGCCGGTTTGAGTGAGCGTCTTTTTTTTTGAGGCGGGCAATGGATACAAAAAAGGCATATCTTATACTTGCAGACGGAACTGTTTTTGAAGGACAGTCAATAGGCGTAACTGGAACAACAATTGGTGAAACAGTCTTTACAACAGGAATGACAGGCTACATCGAAACCCTCACAGATCCAAGTTACTTTGGCCAGATTGTAACACAGACATTTCCTCTTATTGGAAATTATGGCGTTATTCCTCAAGATTATGAAAGTAAAAAATCCTGGGTGCGCGGCTACATCGTCCGTGAGCTTTGCGACCAGCCTTCCAATTTCCGCTGCGAAATAACACTTGATGATTTTCTAAAGTCTCAGAACGTCGTTGGCATTTGTGGAATAGATACGCGTGCCCTTACAAAAAGACTCCGTGAATCTGGAGTAATGAACGGAATGATAGTGAGCGGCGAAAAGCCCGTAATTGATGATGCGCTCCTTCAAAAAATTAAGGACTATAAAATTGTGCAGGCCGTAGAAAGTGTTCAGAGTAGTGAGGGGGAAAGCCTTCCCCCTGGGTTCAGCCCTTCGGTCTTCACCGCACCCCCTTCTCCTAGGGGTTCCACCCCTAAAACCCCGGATGCCTCCAAAGCTCCCCACATCATTCTCTGGGATTTTGGTGCAAAGGCAAACATCCAGCGGGAGCTTGAAAAACGCGGATGCACAGTAACAGTAGTTCCATGCGACACAAGAGCAGAAAAAATTATTTCATTAAATCCTGATGGAATCATGCTCAGTAACGGACCAGGCGACCCTGCCGATAACGTTGGAATAATTTCAGAAATAAAAAAGATTTGCGAAAAAGGAACAATCCCTGTTTTTGGAATCTGTCTTGGTCACCAGATGCTTGCGCTTGCCCGCGGTTGCAAAACAAGCAAACTCAAATACGGACATCGCGGCGGAAATCATCCTGTAAAAGATACAAGAACACAAAGAGTATATATTACAAGCCAGAACCACGGATACGCAGTAGAAAATACATCACTGCCATCATATGCGCAGATGAGCTTCTTTAATGTAAATGATGGAACAGTAGAAGGAATTACGTATACAGATATTCCAGCCTTCAGTGTTCAGTTTCATCCGGAAGCCTGTGGTGGTCCACACGACACAAACTTCCTTTTTGATGAATTCTTACAAATGATTAATCAGTAAAGCTTGTTGTTGTTAGTTTTTGCTAACAGCCGCAACATGCCTTCACAAACTCAACGAACAATGGACCTGCATTATTAGGTCTGCTCTTAAACTCAGGATGGAACTGTACACCAACATGGAAATGGTCTTCAACTTCTACAGCTTCTACCAAAGTTCCGTCTGGTGAAGTACCGCTTATAACAAGTCCTGCATCTGTCATCTGCTGGCGATAGTCATTATTAAACTCATAGCGGTGACGATGACGTTCATCAATTTTCTTTGCGCCATATGCACGTTCCAGAATTGTTCCTTCTTTTACAACACAAGGGTAGCTTCCCAGTCTCATTGTTCCACCCTTAATTACACCTTCCTGATCTTTCATAAGGTCAATAACAGTATGCTCACACATTTCATCAAACTCGCGAGAGTTAGCATCCTCATAACCAAGAACACTTCTTGCATATTCAATTACAGCAATCTGCATACCAAGACAAATTCCAAAATAAGGAAGCTTGTGAGTTCTTGCATAGCGGCATGCGCAAACCATACCTTCAATTCCTCTGTGGCCAAATCCGCCAGGAAGAATAATACCGGCACAATCTTCAAAAATAGAAGGAGCAGTTTCATCTGTTACACTGTCAGAATCTACCCATTTAATTTTTACGTTTTTACCAACAACAAACGAAGCATGGTTCAAAGATTCAATAATACTCAAATATGAATCGTGAAGCTTTACATATTTTCCAACAAGTGCAATCTGAACTTCGCCCTGTCGTGCATGAATTGTTTCAACCATCTTTGCCCAGTCATTAAGAGCAGGGTAGTTGGCCCCGGTTTCAAAGCCTAGGTCTCTGCAAACAACATCATCCATATTCTGCGCATGAAGCATAAGAGGAACTTCATAAAGACTTCGACAGGTTGTATTGTTGATTACACAATCTTCTCCAACGTTACAGAAGAGAGAAATCTTTTTGCGGATATCTTCAGGAATATCTTTATCACAGCGTGCAACAATAATATCAGGATGAATACCAACAGCCATGAGCTCCTTTACAGAGTGCTGTGTAGGCTTACTTTTATATTCATCAGAACCGCTGATATATGGAACAAGACATACATGAATAAAAAGACAGTTGCGGCGACCTACTTCAAGAGCAAGCTGACGGATTGCTTCAAGGAACGGCTGACTTTCAATATCACCAATTGTTCCTCCAACCTCTACAATACTAACATCCGCACCGCTGACTTCTGCATTCTTTAAAACGAAATCTTTAATTTCATTTGTAACGTGCGGAATAATCTGAACAGTCTGGCCAAGGTATTCTCCCTGACGCTCCTTATTCAAAACATTCCAGTAAACTCTTCCGCTTGTAAGGTTAGAATATTTAGTCAAATTTTCATCAATAAAGCGTTCGTAGTGACCAAGGTCAAGGTCAGTTTCTGCACCGTCATCAGTAACAAAAACTTCTCCGTGCTGGAAAGGACTCATGGTCCCAGGGTCAACGTTCATGTAAGGATCAAGCTTTTGAGATGCAACTTTAAGTCCGCGGCATTTTAAAAGTCGTCCAAGACTTGCAGCTGTAATTCCTTTTCCCAAACCCGAAACAACACCACCTGTTACAAAAATAAATTTTGACATAATTGTTCTCCCTTTTATATTTTAAATTTTAGTTATATCAACAAGACAAATATCATCTTCGGTAAGACCGCTTTCAAGACATTCTGCCAGAGCCATTGCAGTATCAAGTGCTGTAAGACATTCAATATCGCGTTCAACTGCATGGCGGCGGAACTTTACACTTTCAGAATCAGGATTTCGTCCTTTTGCCGAAGTAGAAATTACATACGCAATTTTACCCGAATCAAGCAAAGTAATTATATTTTCATCTGCGTTTTCATGAACCTTTGCAACATGATTTACAGGAATGCTGCTTCGTTCAATTGTATCTGCGTTTCCGCTTGTGCCGTAAAGAGTAAAGCCAAGGTCGTGGAAGTGTTTGGCAAGGCCTGGCAGTTCTGGAAGATCCATTTTCTTTACGCTGAAAAGTACACCGTTTGGAGCGTCTTTTTCTTTTGAAGGGTGTATCATTTTTATGCCCGCTCCAATCATGCCTTTGAAAAGTGCTTCTTCGCGGGTAGGGGCAATTCCCAAAACTTCACCTGTAGATTTCATTTCTGGACCAAGTGCTGTATCAACGTCCATGAGCTTTTCAAAACTGAATACAGGAACTTTTACTGCAAAATAATTTGGGGTTCTGTAAAGGCCTGTGCCATAGCCCATGTCTCTTAAATGCTCTCCCATCATTGCGCGGGTTGCAAGCTCTACCATTGGAATGCCTGTAACCTTGCTTATGTATGGAACAGTACGGCTTGAGCGAGGGTTTGCTTCAATAATATAAAGGTCATTCTGCCAGATTAAATACTGGATGTTTACAATTCCTTTTGTACCAAGAGCAAGTGCAAGGTCTGTCGACTGGCGTACAATTTTGGCTTTCATTTCTTCATCAATTGACCAGCTTGGATATACAGCAATTGAATCACCTGAGTGAATACCAGTACGCTCAATATGCTGCATTATTCCAGGAATAAGAACGTCTTCTCCGTCGCATATACCGTCAACTTCAAGCTCAATTCCTTCCATATATTTATCAATAAGAACAGGATTTTCAATTTTCTGGCGCAGGATAATTGCCATGTATTCCTTTACGTCTGCAGGAGTGTTTGCAATAATCATGTTTTGTCCGCCAAGAACATAGCTAGGTCTTAGCAAAACCGGATATGTGATTCTTGCAGCGGCTTCAAGTGATTCGGCTTCTGTAAAAACTGTTACACCTTTTGGACGTTTTATCCCAAGACGGTCACAAAGCTCTTCAAAACGCTCGCGGTCTTCGGCAAGGTCAATTGAATCTGCGCTTGTTCCCAAAATTGGAACTCCCTGTTGATCCAGATATTTTGTAAGGTTGATTGCTGTCTGACCGCCAAAAGCCGCTACAACTCCAAGAGGCTTTTCTGTGTTTATAACGTTCATTACATCCTGGCCGGTGAGCGGTTCAAAATAAAGTCTGTCTGCTGTATCAAAGTCTGTAGAAACTGTTTCCGGATTGTTATTTATAATTGCAACCTGATATCCAAGATTTTTAAGGGCCCGTACACATTGAACCGAAGCGTAGTCAAACTCAATTCCCTGGCCAATTCTAATAGGTCCCGAGCCAAGGACAATTATAGTGTTGTTTGATTTTTTTGTCGTATCCAATGTTGTTTTACTCATTCTATGTGCCTCATACCACAAAGTTAAAAAAAGAAGACGACCCCACCAAAATGGAGTCGTCTTTGACAATTTGCGTTCGTAATTTATATTAATATATCACTTTTGTTGTTTTATGTGAAGATGTAAGTGCAAAAACTTTGCGTGACGGTGGTTATGCGCGTTCATCGTTCACAATGTGAATAGGCTGATTTGTTTTAAGAATTTCAGGAATTCGTGTTTTTAAGAAATCTGGTTTGATGTTTGCGTTCGGTAAATCTTTTAAAGGAATCCATTCAAGGCTTTCTTTTGCACCATTCCAGCCATAGCTTTCAGATTTGAGATTCTGGGAACCGCGGCTTTTCATGAGATAGTAGAATTCAAGAACATGACATTTTAAACCATCAAAGCCGGAACTGTTATCTGTAAAAAAGTTTTCGCATACAACGGCAAGATGGTCAATTTCGTAATCAACCCCAGTTTCTTCTTTTACTTCGCGGACTATGCATTCTTCGGCTTTTTCATTCATGTGTACGCCGCCGCCTACTGAATAATAATAGGGAGCAGTTGGATTTGTAATTGCCAGCAGGCAGTCGTTTTCTATAATGAGGGCGCCTGCTCTGTAGCGGAACCAGTTTTGTCCAACAGAAAAGCAGCAGTCAGGGTAGCCTACTTTAATTTCTCCGATTTCTTTTTCAATGTCTGTCATCTTTTTTCCTTAAGGCTTGAGCCAACCTTTTGCTATTGCATTATCAATATTCTGTTCTACCCAAGGATAAACCTGCGGCGTGAACCGTCAACAAGCATTGTACGGCGAAGAATTCCTGTCATTTTGTCAATTTCGGCAGTGAATTTTAACTGCTGGTCTAAACGGATATTGTTGCTTTGAATAAAATCTTCTAATGCCATAATTTATTATAGCATATAAACTGATTAATTTGAACGTTCGGCAAGGTATGAAGCGGCTTCGTTGTCTCCGTTTGTTGTGGAATAAAAATATGGTGTTTCGGTAGCAAATTCTCCGGCACAGGTATCTACCATTTTGAAAGAAACCGGCGGGAAGTGAAGATCGTTTTCTGCAATACCTTCGATTTTCCACAGGAAGAATTTGTCTATTTTTGTAATGTCGTGAATCTGGTCTACAGTTAAGAGTTTTCGCTTGAGTGCCTGATAAATTGCAAAGATTCTGTGATCTGTACACTGATGTACCCGGGTTATTATTTTTGCGTCATCTTCGCGGGTAAAGTCAGGCAGATCAAGGGATGATGTTTTTAGTTCTGCCCCACGTACAGCCTTAAGCATTGCTTCTTCAAAGCTTTGGCCTATTGCCATGACTTCGCCTGTTGCTTTCATCTGTGTTCCAAGGTCTCGTTTTGCATAAACAAATTTGTCGAACGGGAACTTTGGCATTTTTACAACAACATAGTCAAGAACCGGTTCAAAGCAGGCCTTTGTTTTCTTAGTTACAAAGTTAGGGATTTCATCAAGAGTAAAGCCTACCGCAATAAGAGCAGCAACCTTTGCAATCGGATATCCTGTTGCTTTACTTGCAAGTGCCGATGAACGGGAAACTCGAGGGTTTACTTCGATTACGGCATATTCAAAGCTGTCGGGATTAAGTGCAAACTGACAGTTACATCCGCCTTCTATTTTAAGCTCGCTGATTATATTAAGTGCTGCAGTTCTGAGCATCTGATATTCTTTGTCGGCAAGGGTAAGAGTTGGAGCAACTACAATTGAGTCTCCTGTGTGAACACCTACAGGGTCAACGTTTTCCATTGAACAGACAGTGATAACATTTGCATGACTGTCGCGCATAACTTCAAACTCAACTTCCTTCCAGCCGCTAATACATTTTTCTACAAGAATCTGATGAATAGGGGAGCGGTGAAGTCCGTTGTGAACAATTTCATCCAGCTCGCGTTCGTTGTGGCAGATTCCACCACCAGTTCCTCCAAGAGTAAAGGCAGGGCGGATAATTGCTGGGAGTCCGATTTCGTTGTGAACAAAATCAATTGCATCTTCGTAAGTTGTAACAACCTTAGAAGGAATTACAGGCTCGCCGATTTTTTCCATCATGTCCTTAAACATCTGTCGGTCTTCGGCTTTATCAATTGTTTCCGGTACAGCACCAAGCAGCTGAACATTGTGCGATTTCAAAAATCCCGATTTTGCAAGCTCCATACTGAGCGTAAGACCTGTCTGACCACCAAGTGTAGAGAGAAGAGAATCAGGTTTTTCTTTTTCTATAATTCTTTCGATTGTACGGAGGGTGAGCGGTTCAATATAGATTTCATCTGCCATGCTTTTATCTGTCATAAGTGTTGCAGGGTTAGAGTTTACAAGCACAACCTCAAGCCCAAGACTTTTAAGAGCCCGGCATGCCTGGTTTCCCGCATAATCAAATTCTGCTGCCTGACCAATAATAATAGGTCCTGAACCAATGACCATTACTTTATGAATATTCTTGTTGAGTGGCATAGAAGTCTATTTCCTCCAAAAAAGCTCAAAAAAAAATAGCGACCCCTAAAACTAGAGGTCGCCATTGACTTGAAAAGAATATATCACTTTTACAGTTTTTTGTTAACAGGTTTTGGAAAAAATATGCTGGTATATGCGTCCCGGCAAAAAATTACATTACAACAGTCTGAACAAGAGCAGAAATTGCGGGGTCAGAAAAATCACTAGTCTGAGCCATATTAAAAATCTGCTCTGGAGTATATTTAGATTCAGGGTAAACAACAACTACCGCTTTATCGTTATTCTGCAAAAAGTTTGTTTCTCCCCAGGTTGTGTAACGGGTTGCACCAATAGAAACCATGATTTTTTGTGGGCAGCCTGCAGCAACAAGATAGCTGTGAATATTTTCTGCAGGGCCTTCATCGTTTTGACCGTTGAACTTTTCAAGCATCCAGTCTGTGAGCTTTTTATAGATGTAGCTGTAATCACGAATGGCACTGTTTTCGCCGTATGCATAAACTGTGTTGTCACGGATTAAAAAGCTTGCAATGCGGTAATCATCAAAAATGCAGCCAGTGTCAAAACCATCTGCGGTAATCTGGTTATCAGAAAATCCTTTTGAGCATGCGCCCCAGTTCTTTTTCTCACTGATTTTTTTTGCGCCCTGCTTGCGGATTGAACAGTCATTTGAAGCACCAAAACAAATTGGTTTAAGGTCGGTGAGGGCGTCGCCTTCCCATGTCGCATCAAAAATTACAGCACATTCCGGTTCAATCTGAAGCTTTACTTCGTCTTTTGGAAAAATGATTTTTTTAGAATCAAACGGATATGTTGCAAGAAAAACGGGAACAACAGAAGAGTCGCTTTGTGCAGCAGTGTTTTTTAATGGAATATAGGTTGGGAAAATTGCTTTTGGTGCATTCTGTTCTTTTGTTTTTATATTTTTAAAATCTATCGCTTCACCAGCCTGTTCCAGATGCCCAGTAAAATTTCCCGCAACTCCAAAGCAGGGGATATCAGTTGAGTCATAAAAATTTGCCATATTTACTCCAGTTAAGCCTGTCTTCATAAAAAAAAGACTCTTCTCAATTGAAGAGTCTGCAACAAAATGGGCCATCTTGGACTTGAACCAAATCCTTATAATTCGTAGCCCATATTAATCGATATATACTGTATTTTAACCCCTTTTCTGGAGTTTATCAACGGTATATATCGTTATTTATAGTCTTAACAAATCACTTTACATATGATTTTTGAAAAGACTTAACATTTTACTTAACATTTTTTTGTAAGCAAAATGTCCAAACTGTTTTATAAAGTGAAAAACCTGCCTTGCACTTGCAAAACAGGTTCTAGTGGGCCATGTTAGACTTGAACTAACGACCAAAGGATTATGAGTCCTCTGCTCTAACCACTGAGCTAATGGCCCGAAGTAATTTAGATATTATCATAAAATGGGGGGATTGGCAATATAGGGGAATTTTCTATTATTACCGTCATGGAAGACAAAAATTAAAGAATAATTACATAAACGGCATTATGAGCAGTTCGCTGATGGAACTGTAAAAGATATTGAAGATGAGATTCCGTTTGAGGTGCCAGAAGGATGGGCTTGGTGTAGATTAAAGCAACTATCATTAGATATGGCGGATGGGCCTTTCGGTAGTAATTTAAAAGCTGAACACTATACAAATAATAAAGAAGCAAGAATTATCCAATTAAGCAATATTGGCGAATATGGATGGCGTGAGGAAAATACTAAATATACTACTTTTGAACATGCAAAAAACAATGTTTCAAGAAGCATTGTTGAGCCAGGTAATATTGTAATCGCAAAAATGATGCCAGCCGGCAGAGCAATTATTTGTCCAAACAATGAAAAGATGTATGTGCTTTCATCTGATGCTGTCAAACTGGTTTCAACAAGATTAATAAATTTAAATTATTTATTAAACGCAATTAACTCTCCCTTTTTTAGAGCATCTGTCACAGATAATGTTCAAGGGACAACAAGGTTAAGAACAAGTATAACTAAATTAAAAGAATGTTTTTTCCCTCTTCCTCCATTAAATGAACAGAATTTGATTGTGCTCACCATTAAAAAAGTAATTTCCGACATAGATGTTTTAGAGAAAAATAAATTTGAATTGCAAAATCTAATTATACAGGCAAAATCAAAAATCCTAGACCTTGCCATTCACGGTAAACTTGTCCCACAAGACTCAAATGATGAACCTGCAGAAGAGCTCCTTAAACGAATAGCGACAAGTGATAACAGACCCTACAAGAAGTTTGATGATGATATACCATTCTCAT
>CAMKDH010000013.1 GCA_946411215.1 uncultured Treponema sp.
TCCAGGAGCTCATGAATGCTCAGAACTTTATCACTACCGGTGGTATTGATTATGCGCGCGAACTCCTCGAAAAATCTTTGGGTTCTCAAAAGGCTATCGATATTATCAACAGACTTACCAGTTCCCTCCAGGTTCGTCCGTTCGATTTTATCCGCCGTACAGACCCTGCACATTTGCTCAACTTTATTCAGCAGGAATATCCGCAGACAATTGCCTTGATTCTTGCTTACCTGGAACCTGGAAAAGCTGCCGTAATCTTGCAGAACCTTCCGGAAGAAATGCAGGCCGAAGTTTCAAAACGTCTTGCAACAATGGACCGTACCTCTCCAGAAGTTTTGCGTGAAGTTGAACGCGTATTGGAAAAGAAACTTTCAACTCTGTCTTCAGAAGACTATACTGCTGCCGGTGGTGTTGAAGCAATCGTAGAAATCTTGAACCTTGTAGACCGTTCTTCAGAAAAGTCTATTATCGAATCTCTGGAAGAAGACGATCCGGATCTTGCCGAGGAAATCAAAAAGCGAATGTTCGTATTCGAAGATATCGTTATGCTCGACAACCGTGCTATTCAGAAGGTACTCCGCGATGTCGATCAGCAGGAACTCGCAAAAGCGCTTAAATCTGTTGATACCGAAGTTCAGGATAAAATCTTTGGAAATATGTCTAAGCGTGCCGCAAGTATGCTTAAAGAAGATATGGAATTCATGGGACCTGTCCGCTTGAAGGATGTTGAAGAGTCTCAGCAGAAGATTGTATCTATCATCCGACGTCTCGAAGATAGTGGTGATATCGTTATTGCCCGCTCTGGCGAGGATGAACTCGTAACCTAATTTAGGATTTGAGGAATTAAAAGTTTATGGCAAAGTCTGTATTTCGTCCTGGTGAAACAAAAGTAGAAGGTGATAAGGTAATGCTTCCTCTGGTGCATAATTATGCGCCCGTTGAAGAAGAAGTGCCTGTAATTCAAGAAGAATATACAGGTCCTACAGCAGAAGATTTGCGTAAGGAAGCAGAAAGCTTTAAAGTCCAGTGGGAAAGTGAAAAGCAGAAGATGCTTGCACAGGCTCAGGCAAGTGCAGATGACATAGTAAAAAAAGCTGAAGAAGCTGCCTTTGCCGAAGTTAAACGCCAGACAGATGCTGCTGCTGTAATTAAAGCCGATGCCGAAAACGAAGCTCAGAATATTATTACACGTGCAAAGAATGAAGCAGCCCAGATAATTGCAGATGCAGAAGCTGAACGCGATCGTCTTCATAATGAAGCACAGACAAACGGTTATGAAAAAGGTCATCAGGAAGGCTACGAAAAAGGTGCTGCCGAAGTTGACCGACTTATAGACCGCATGCATAGAATTCTTGAAGCAGTAATGCAGCGCCGTGAAGAAATCCTTGCCGATACAGAAAGTCAGATTGTTGAACTTGTAATTTTGATGGCTCGCAAGGTAATTAAGATTCTTTCTGAAAATCAGAAAAATGTTGTTATGGCAAATACTCTTGCTGCTCTTAAAAAAGTTAAGACTCGTGGTGAAGTAACACTGCGTGTAAACCTTGAAGAAGTAAAGCTTACCTCTGAACATGCACAGGAATTTATTCAGCACGTTGAAAATGTAAAAGGAATAACTGTTCTTGAAGATTCATCAGTTGAACGCGGAGGCTGTATTGTAGAAACAGACTTTGGTGCAATTGATGCCAGAATTTCAAGTCAGCTTCAGGAACTTGAAAATAAGATTCTTGAGATTTCTCCTGTTAAGAATATCAAACGTTCAGATTCTCTTACTGGTGCTACAGAATAGGGAGGTATTAATATGCGCTCTTCCTATACTGGCGAATTCAATTTTACAAAATATCTCGAAAAAGTAATCGACGCCGATACAATCCATTACATTGGAAAAGTTGTTGCAGTAAAGGGCCTTGAAATTGAAAGTGAAGGTCCACGTTCTGTAATTGGCGAAATGTGTACAATCAGACTTGCCGATGGTTCAACTCTTTTAGCAGAGGTTGTTGGCCTTGAAGATAAAATAGTTCGCCTTACCGCTTTTGGAAATACAAAAGGAATTGAAGTAGGGTGTGAAGTAATTGCTTCGGGAAGTGTATTAAAGGTTCCTGTTGGAATGTCGCTTCTTGGCCGCACAGTTGATGCAACAGGTCATGCCTGCGATGATGGCCCGGAAATTGTTCCAGAAGCATATTATCCTGCTGTTGCAGACGCACCGGACCCAATGACACGTCTGCCAAATAACAAGCGTATCCAGACAGGTGTTCGTGCAATAGACTCACTTCTTACAGTTGCAAAGGGCCAGCGTATTGGTATTTTTGCGGGCTCTGGTATTGGTAAGTCTACCTTGCTTTCTATGATTGCCCGTAATACAGATGCAGACATAAACGTAATTGGACTTATTGGTGAACGAGGTCGTGAGGTTCTTGACTTTATAAATCGTGACCTTGGAAAATCGGGACTTGAACGTTCTGTTGTTGTAATTGCTACAGGAGATCAGCCAAGTATATGTCGTCTTCGTGCTGCTTATGTTTGTACAGCAATTGCAGAATATTTCCGCGACAAGGGAAAAGACGTTGTTCTTATGCTCGACTCTGTAACACGTTTTGCCCAGGCTCAGCGCGAAATTGGTCTTGCAAACGGAGAGCCTCCTGCACAAAAAGGATATCCGCCAAGCGTATTTGATATGATTCCAAAGCTGCTTGAACGAACAGGTACAAACGACAAAGGTTCTATTACAGCATTCTATACAGTACTTGCCGATGGCGATGATATGAATGACCCTATTGTAGATAAGGTGCGCGGTACTCTGGATGGACACATTGTTTTGAGCCGTCGTCTTGCGCAGGCATATCATTATCCTGCAATTGATGTTCTGGCAAGTATAAGCCGTCTTGCTAAACGAGTAACTGGAAAGCAGACTCAAAAGGCTGCCGGTCTTATTCGTATGATGATGGCTAATTATGCCGAACGCGAAACAATGATTACAGCAGGTATTTATCAAAAGGGCGGTTCACCTGATATTGACCTTGCAATAGATAAGCATGATGAAATAGAAGAATTCCTTAAACAAGAAGAATATGAAAAGTGCCCGATGGAAGATACTCTTGATAAGCTTGCAACCCTGGCCGAAATTGAAATTCCTAAAGAGGAATATGTTGAACAGCCGGCACTTGATGCCCAGACTACAGCTGATATTGTTGATCAGATGAAGATGGACGAAGAAAGTCAGAAAGAATAGATTGTCGGGTCAAGCTCGACAATGACATAGGTTTATCATGGCAAAAGCATTTAAATTTGAGTTACAGGATGTGCTTGATTTTAGGAATTTCGAAAAGGATCAGGCACAGAACGAACTTGCAAAAGCGCTTGCTGTTGAAACTCAAATAAACAACAATCTTCAACTTATCGCTTCTCAATTTATTGAGGTAAAAAAACAAATAGATGCATCGTCTGATTTTGAAGATATAGCTGCTGGCAACACCCGTAAAAAATTTCTTGAATTACAAAAAGAAGAATTACTCAATCAGCTTGCCGAAGCAAAAGTCGTAAGCGATCAAAAGCGTGCCGTTCTTGCCGAAGCCATGAAAAAAACAACAGCCCTCGAGAAGCTTAAAGAAAAGCAACTGGAGGGCTGGAAAGAAGAATCAGATAAAGAAGAAAACGACTTTATCGATGATCTTGCTAATAATGGAAAGCACTTCCACCAATAAATTCACGAATAATACTCTTAGGCGGAACGACTGTCGGCGGAATTGTAGAGAAGTTTTCAAGGAAGCTGAGCAATCTTCTTGCTTCTGAATATTCCTTTTCGAGCGGTGTTACCTGGCGCAAAAGTGGTGCTGCATAGACACGAAGAACACTAAGCTCATAGTCGAGCGCAGTATTCAAAATAGCATCTGCATTATTCTGGAATGGAAAGATATGAAGCTCTTCGCCACGGGTAACGCTTGGCCACATTTCAATTGTTCCTGCAGCAGATTTTCCACGGAAATTATTGTCGCGTACAATTCGGCGGATAAGACGGTTATCGCTTGTAGAAATGCGGTTGTGGTCATCAAGGTTCAGCTGGGTTAGGGCAGACAGATAAATCTTAAACTTGTATTCATCTGGAACCTTTGGTGTAAGCTTTGGATTAAGTCCGTGAATTCCTTCCATAATAAGGATATCATTCTTCTCGAGTTTGAGCTTGTTCTTTTCTTCAAAGTAGCTTGTGCCTGTGTGGAAATCATAAGAAGGAATATTTACTTCTTTGCCTTTGAAAAGGTTTACAAGGTTCTTGTTCAAAAGGTCAATGTTCAAAGCTTCAAGACATTCATAATCAGGCTTGCCGTTTTCA
Source organism: uncultured Treponema sp. (assembly GCA_946411215.1). Lineage (GTDB taxonomy): Bacteria > Spirochaetota > Spirochaetia > Treponematales > Treponemataceae > Treponema_D. The sequence continues at coordinate 4,331 of CAMKDH010000013.1, forward strand.
TCAAGAGGAGTTTTGTCGCGGCCGGCATAGTAGCAGTCAAGACTGATTACCTTTGGTGTATAGCCCATTGCCATAAGTTCAAGTGCAAGCTTTTTAGCAGAAGTTGTTTTTCCGCTGGAAGAAGGACCTGCAATCAGAACAACACGTACTGTCTTTTTTGCAACAATCTGTGAAGCAATCTGAGAAATATTTTTCTGCTGATATGTTTCTGTGATATCAATAAAATCATTTATCTGTCGGTTTGCAACAAGTTCGTTGAGAGATGCTGCAGAAGTAACGTTTACTCGTTTTCCCCATTCCTTGTATTTCTGGTAAACCTCGTAAAGCTTTGGCTGATCTTTAAAAATCTCAAGATGTTCAGGATCAGAGGTGCGAGGGAAGCGCAGAAGGAATCCATTCTTATATTGAAGAATATCAAATACTTTAAGAGTTCCTGTTGAGCGAACAAGTGGACCAAAGTAAATATCAGAAAAATCTCCAATAGAATTAATCTTGATTTTTGGAGAGCACACAAAGTTCAACTGCTTGCGTGTTTCAATCATTCCAAGTTTTTCAAAAAGCCTTGTTGCTTCCTGATAAGAAACAAATTCTGTTGTAATTGGAATATCCTCTTTAATGAGGCGTGTCATTTCTTTGTTGAGCTTATTGATTACATCAATGTGAACAGATTTTTCATTATCGTATGTGTAGAAATATCCGTGTCCAAGACTGTGTCCTACAATAAGCCTTTTTTCAGGGAACAGATTGTGGCTGGCAGCTGCAAGCAAAAGGCAAAGAGAGCGGCGGTAAACGTTACTTCCATCCTTTGTGTTATTCAAAATTGGTTCGATGTTTGCAGTAAACTGAATAGGTGTATCAAGCGGACGAACTTCGTTGTTGATTTTTACTGCATAGATATTTTCTACAGGTAAACCAAATCCATCAATTATATCTGTAACCGGTGTAGCAAATTCCACCGTTTTTTCGCAAACTTTTTTATCTTCGTAAACTAATGTTACTTTAATCTTTTTTTTGTCCATAATTGGGCACTCCTTATGTAAGCCTCATGCGGCCGGTAATATATTAATTATAAATGCAAAAGTACTAAAAGTAAAATTGAAAATGCGGCCCGGCAGGCATCTGCAAAAAAAACTAATACATTTTTCTGTAATTCCGATAAATAGAGTGGAGGTAAGGAAAAATGACTTCGATCATTCCTGGATTAGCTGGTTTCTCATATAGCAATTCGTCGATTGTTGCAGCCGCAGGCAAAATGTATGTTCCTGTAAGCAAGTCGGCTCTCCTTTATTCTCACTTTGATCACGTTTCTGGAGTTGCTGCTGGTAATGGCCAGAACGGTGTTTCAATCAGTAAATTACGCATTCTAAATTCTCTTATTGAACGGGTTTCTGCAATTAAAAATGAACCTGCAAAAACTTTAAAAGAAGTTTCTCCAGATCAGGCAGATGCTCTCATTCAAAACTATCAAAAACAGCTACAGCAGGCACTTCAAACTCCATATATCCTCAACGGCGCACAACCTCAGGCCGGCGATATTTTCTCACTTCTTGCATAAATATACAAGAATTATGCATTAAAATGAATAAATCTGCAAATTATTGACTTTTTTATGCATTTTTACCATAATATTGTCCGTTATGAATAAACTGGCAATTGAATTAAACGAGACTCTCAAGGGGTCTGTTGTAGACGCACTTTTGTCTGATATGGGCAAAAGACTTTATTTTCCAAATGGTATTATTTCTCAGGGTGCAGAAGCAGCTAAAGATGCTTTTCTTGCAAATGGAACAATCGGTATGGCAGTTTCTGGTGGAACTCCAATTGAGCTTGATTCTTATAAAAAATCAATGCCTTCATTTAATCCACGCGAAACAGTTGCTTATGCTAAAACAGCCGGAAATCCAGATCTTCGCGCTTTGTGGAAAGAAAAAATTATCGAAAAAAATCCTTCTCTTGCCGGTAAAAACATCTCTTTGCCAATTTTAGTACCAGGTCTTACTGCTGTACTTTCTTATGTATCAGATCTTTTTGTTGATGAAACAAAACCTCTTCTTGCTGCAGATCCTTGCTGGGATAACTACGAACTTATCTGCTGTGCACGCCGCAACGCAGAGTTCCATCAGTTCAAATGCTTTGAAGGAAACGGCTTTAATCTTAAGGCTCTTGAAGATGCAATGAAAGCTGATGCTGCAAAATATGGTTCTGTTCGTGTATTGTTAAACTTCCCACAGAATCCAAGTGGCTACAGCCCAACAAAAACAGAAGCTAAAGAAATCTGCCGCATTGTTAAAGAAATTGCAGAAAGTGGTGCAAAGGTTTTAGTACTCAGCGATGATGCATACTTTGGTCTTAACTACGAAGATGATATTGAACCTCAGTCTTTGTTTGCTTACTTTGCAGACATGCATGAAAACATTCTTGCAATCAAAGCAGACGGTCCTACAAAAGAAGATTTTGCATGGGGCTTTAGAGCAGGCTTTGTAACATTTGCTTCTAAGGGACTTACCGATGAACAGATTACAGCTCTTCAGATTAAGTTTATGTCTGCAATCCGTTCTTCTGTTTCATGTTCATCTACACCTTCTCAGTCACTTGTACTTCATGCATTAAAGGATGAAGCTCACAACGCACAGAAAAAAGTTCTTCGCGATATGCTCAAGCGCCGCTATGATGCTGTAAGAGCTTTTGTAAATACTCACAAATCATCTGTTCTTGAACCATTGCCTTTTAATTCAGGATACTTCATGAGCTTCAATGTAAAGACTGGAAATGCAGAAGATATCCGCAAAAAACTTCTTGCCGAAAAAGGTATTGGTATTATCCAGATTGATTCAAATACTCTTCGTGTTGCCTTCTCAAGCATTGATGAAGAAAAGATTGATGAAGTTTATTCTGCCATATATAATGTAGCAGAGGCTATGTAATTTGAGACGATTCTTTTTTGCAGCAATTCTTCTTGCCGCATTCTCTATTTTATGTTCTTGCGATGAAACCGAACAGTCTAGAATTATTATCTGGACTTCGAGTGCAGAGTTTGCGCAATACACAGAGCTTTTTAACTTTACACATCCGGGAAGTAATGCTGTAATTGTATATAAAGAAAATCCCGCTCAGGAGCTTCCACCTGCAAAAGATGAACTTCCACCAGATATTGTAATTGGTTCCTGGCTTTGTACAGACAAAACTCAAAAACAGTTTAAGTCTCTTGATTATCTTTTTGACCGTCAGACAATTTCTTCTTCAATGTTTTATAGTCAGCTTCTTGAGGCTGGAAAGATTCGTAAAACTCAATATCTTTTGCCTGTGAGCTTTAATCTTCCTGCTGTAATTTTTGCAGAATCAAACAAAGATTATATTTCCGAAAATTACACAATGACTCTTGATCAGATAAAGGCTGCGGGTCTAAGCTATAACGAAAAAAATAAAAAGGGTACGTTTAGCCGCATAGGATTTTTGCCTTCTGCAAATGACGACTTTTTATATCTTACAACAAAGCTTTACAGAGTAGATTTTAGAGAAGAGAAGGGCCAGATTGTCTGGAGCGATCTTCGTCTTAGAAATGTTGTTTCTTACGACAGAGATTGGATCATCAATACAAACAGCTCTGCGCAGGAAGAACAGGATTTTGCTTACAAATATCTTTTTATGCCGGACTATCGCCAGGTTACTTCTGGACGAACTCTCCTTGCATACACAACAAGCAACAAGATGTTTGGATATATGAAAAGTCAGGAACTTAATATAGATTACCGTTGGATTGCGGGCGATGACTTTATTCCTATTGAAGATTCTCTTTTAATGACAGGCATTTATACAAAAGCACGTAACGAGCAGGGAGCTACAGAATTCCTTACCTGGTTCTTTGATTCTGAAAATCAAAAAGAAATCCTTGAACGAAAAATCCAGATGGAGCTTAATAACGAAATGTTTGGAATTGCCGACGGATTTTCTTCTTTGCGTGATGTAACCGAACATGTTCTTCCTATTTACTATAATCAGCTGCTTACAAATCTTCCTCCTGCACAGTTGTTGAAGGTCCCACAAAAGCTTCCTGCACGCTGGGATTCTTATAAATCTGTAGTAGTTGAACCATATCTTAATGCAGCCATAACAACCGATTCCAAGACTTCAATGGGCGAATACGAAGCAGAATGGCGCAAAAAAGTTTTTGATAACTAATATCTAAAAAAAAAAACAATATTTTATTTCAAATATCTATAAAACCATGTTATAATTTTTTAAATGACAAAAACGGATTCGAATGTAAAAAAAGAAAAGGCTGCACATAGAAGACATCAGGGGGTCTGGAATTTTTTCTGGTATATTACTGCACCATTTTTTAAGCTTATCTATTCCTATAAATGTAAAATTGCTCCTAAAATACAAGGGCCTTATCTTGTTATTTCAAATCATACAACTGAATTAGATTGTGTTCTTGTTGGATTGAGTTTTCGTAAACAGATGTATTTTGTTGCGAGTGAACACGTTTACCGCAAAGGCTGGATTTCTAAGCTTTTACGCTGGTCTTTCGAACCAATTGCAAAAATGAAAGGTTCTTCTGATACTCTTACAGTTATGAAAATTATCCGCAAATTGCGTAATGGATATAATGTCTGCCTTTTTGCCGAAGGAAATCGCTCCTTTGACGGAAGAAATTTTCCTGTTTTTGATGCTACAGGCAAGCTCGCAAAAATCAGCGGAGCCAGTCTTGTTACCTACCGTATTGAAGGCGGATATCTGACTAATCCTCGCTGGGGCTTTGGAATCAGACGGGGAAAAGCTTATGGCCATGTAGTTAATGTATATACTCCAGAGCAGCTTGCCGGTATGTCTGTTGAAGAGGTAACGCAAGCTGTTGTAAATGATATTAATGAAAATGCCTACGAACGCCAGGCTTTAAAACCTGTTGCCTTTAAGGGAAAGAATCGAGCTCTTGGAATTGAGTGTGCTTATTGTGTTTGCCCTCGCTGCCGTGCGCTGGGAAAGATTACTTCTAAAGGCAATAAAGTTATTTGTACTAACTGTGGAAATGAAAGTGAGTTTGATGTATACGGAAATTTTGATCCTGCGTTTGGTGTAACAAATCCAACTGAATGGGAAGATTTGCAGGAGGAATATCTTAAAGAACTTGCGGCAAGTGACCGGGAAGAGTCTTCTCCGTTTTTTACCGATTCTGATGTTTCTCTTAAAACTGTAGATTCGGAGCATAATGAAAAAGAAATCGGAAAAGGAATGATGGCCTTGTACAAAGACAGGTTTGAGTTTGTTTCTGTCAATGGAGAGACTGTTTCTCTTTCTATAAAGGATATTCCGGATATGTCTGTTTACAGCCGTAACGGCTTTGTTTTTTCAGATGCAGCGGGTATCCATTACGAAATAAAATCAATAGAAAAAAAATCACCGCTAAACGTGCGGAAATATATATCAGTCTGGAAAAGGCTGCGTGAAAAATAGACGTCATTGCGAGCGAAGCGAAGCAATGACAGTAGGAGGATTAAATGAATTATTCAGCAGAAAACATAGGATTGTGGAGTCCGGTTATACAGCTTGGTATAATTGCGATTTTGGTACTTATCTCAAATATTCTAAGGCTTAAAATTCCGTTTGTAAAAAAGACGCTTATGCCTACATCTGTTCTTGCGGGCTTTTTATTGCTGGGCTTTAAGTATACGGGAATCCTTCCTATTGATACAAATATCCTTGATGCGCTTACATATCACGGAATTGCACTTGGTTTTATTGCCATGTCGCTTAGAGTTACAAAGAGTGATTTTTCACAGGGCGGGGGAGTAAGAACTGCCGTAAACAGTGGCGCCATAATTGTAAGCTCTTATATGATTCAGGGTGTAGTAGGACTTCTTATTTCAATTGGCCTTGCATACACCTTTAAACCTGATATGTTCAAGGCTGCAGGTATTCTTCTTCCAATGGGCTTTGGTCAGGGACCAGGACAGGCAAACAATATTGGTTCAAGTTATGAAGCATTAGGATTCGCAGGTGGAAAATCATACGCACTTGCAATTGCTGCAACAGGATTTTTAGTAGCCTGTACAATCGGTGTAATATATTTGAATATCCAGGCAAGACGCGGAAAGTTTGAACGCAAAAATGCAGAAGAGATTTCTGGTTCTGTAACACTTGATACTTTCCAGGATGAAGGTGAAATGCCAATTTCTCAATCTATAGACCGACTTTCTATTCAGGTTGCTCTTATTGTTATTGTATATGTATTTACATTCTTTGTTTTGTGGTTAGTAACTACACTGCTTGCAAAGTTTGCTCCTGGAGTTGCAAATGCTCTTTCTCCAATTTTCTGGGGCTTTAACTTTATTTTTGGTTCTCTGTTTGCAGTTCTTACCCAGAAGGTTCTTTCAAGATTCCGAAAAATCAGATTGATGAGAATGCAGTATCAGAACAACTATCTGCTCAGCCGCATTTCCGGTCTTTTCTTTGATGTAATGATTATCTGCGGAATTGCTTCAATTGACTTTGAAGATTTGCATGGCTTATGGATTCCATTTGCGCTCACCTGTATTCTTGGTGGTATAGCAACTTTCCTTCATTTGAAATTCTTCTGCAAGCGTATCTACAAAGGCTACGAAGAAGAAGGCTTCCTTTCGATGTTTGGTATGATGACTGGTACTATAAGCTCCGGTATCCTTCTTGTGCGCGAAATTGATCCGGATTTCGTAACTCCTGCTGCCAACAATCTTGTTTCTGGTAGTGGTGTAGCAATTGCATTTGGTGCCCCAATGCTCATTTTAATAAGTATGGCACCAAAATCAACAGCATCTGCATTTATTGTTCTTGGACTTTTAGCACTGTATTATTTTATTCTTATTGGTGTTATGTGCATCAAAACCAAGAAAAAAGAAGAATAGTTTTTTCTGTATCATTTTGAACCATTTTTGAATGGAAAAAAACGAAGTGTGTTAAAATGACACACTAGAAAACATAAAAGCGGACAAAAGACCTCAAATTCGGGTCATTTTCCGCTTTTTTTATTGAATTTTAAGAAAATCTGAACAAAAACCTCGCTTGGCACGAAACTTGCTATATATATGGTGTATAGTAACTTATGGAGGTTATACAGATGAAACACGATGATGTTCTTTCAATGTATCTTAAGGAAATCAACAAGGTTCCTTTGCTTACACGCGAGGAAGAAGTAGAGCTTTGCGAAAAGGCTAAAAAAGGTGATAAAGCTGCTAAAGATAAGATTATCAAAGCTAACCTCCGCTTTGTTGTTAAAGTTGCAAAAAAATATCAGAATCATGGTCTTGAACTCACTGACTTGATCAGTGAAGGTAATATTGGTCTTATGACTGCAATTGATAAATTTGAGCCGGAGCGCGGTTATCACTTTATTTCTTATGCCGTTTGGTGGATTAACCAGTCTATCCTTAAGGCTGTAAGCGAAAAGAGTCGTGCAATCCGCCTGCCACTCAATCGTGCTAATGAACTTGTTCGCATTGAATATGCAAGCAACCTTATCAACGGTACATTGAGCGAAACAGAAGAAGTAGAGCAGATTGCTCAGATGGTAAATATGCCTGAGTCAAAGGTTCGCGAACTTCTTGCTATCAGCAATGATATGGTTTCTCTTGATGCAAAGGTTTCTTCAAAAGACAGTGACAATTCTGTTGTAAGCGATTACTTTGAAGATGAAACTTATGAGCGCCCAGAAGAAGCTACAGTTAATAAGGCTCTCAAAAATGATATGAACAAGTTGCTTGATACACTCAAGCCAAATGAAGCAAAAGTTCTTCGTCTTCGCTACGGTTTGAATGGTCTTAAGCCAATGTCTCTGCAGGAAATTGGTGAAGAATGCAACCTTACAAAAGAGCGCGTTCGCCAAATTGAAAAGAAAGCAATCTTCCGTTTGCAGAATCCTACAAGAATGAAAAAACTCGACGGCTATCTTGCTGCATAAGAGTTTGAAAAAGCAGAAAATGCATCAGTACGGGCTTGAAGCAAAAGCTCCTTGTCTTTACTGATGTCTGCAATACTGAATGCTAATTCACCGGCCTGGGCAGTTCCCTGTAATTCGCCCGGGCCTCGTGTTTTTAAATCCTGTTCTGCAATATAAAATCCGTCTGTGCTCTGGCGCAAGGCTTTCATACGTTCAATGCCTGTATCAGAAAGATTCTTGTTATAAATTAAAAAGCAGAAAGACTGATCGCTGCCACGTCCAACTCGTCCACGCAGCTGATGCAACTGTGCCATTCCAAAATGATCAGCCTGTTCAATAACCATGCAGGTTGCATTCGGAACATCAACGCCAACTTCAATAACAGTTGTTGCAACAAGAATCTGAATTTTTCCGTCATGAAAATCACTGAGTGCTTTTGCTTGTTCATCTTCATCAATTTTACTGTGAACAAGGGCGCACTTATATTCTGCAAAAATCTTTTTTAGCTGCTCAAAGTTTTGTTCTGCCGATTTATAATCTCCGTCTGACTGAATTGCGGGATAAACAAAATATGCCTGATGTCCTTTGGCAAGTTCTTTTCTTACTGCTTCGTATGCATTTGTTTCATTGCCTTCTTTGACAAGATAAGTTTGAATTGGCTTTCGTCCTTTTGGCAAGGTTTTTATTACCGCAACATCAAGGTCGCCGAACATTGTAAGCGCAAGAGTTTGAGGAATAGGAGTTGCGCTCATCATTAAAAGATGTGGTTCACTTGTCATTCCGTTTTCTTCTGAGACACGTCCTTTTGCAATAATTGCCTGACGCTGTAAAACTCCAAAGCGATGCTGTTCATCAATTACTGCAAGCTGCAAATCTTTGTATGCAACCTGTGCACTAAAAAGAGCATGTGTTCCAATAAGAATATCAATTTCTCCAGCCTTGAGCGCTTTTAAAAGCTGCGTGCGTCCCGAAGCCTTTACGTTTCCTGTTAAAAATGCAATGCGGATTCCAAGACTGCCAAGCATTCTTTCTGTTGTTTCTGCATGTTGACGTGCAAGGATTTCTGTTGGTGCCATAAAAGCACATTGGCCTCCGTAGTTTATTACACGTAAGCATATAAAAAGGGCAGTGAGTGTTTTACCAGAACCAACGTCTCCCTGCAAAAGTCTTGCCATTGTAAAAGGAGGGCGCCCCGGATTTTCCTGAGGTTTATAGCGCTGTGTAAAGCCTGTGTCAATTTCGGCATTCATCTGGTAAATGACTTTCTGCTGGTCTGCAGTTAAATCAAAAGGAAGCTTGTCCATGAGCTGGCGCTGCAACGGAGAAAGAGAAGCTCTGAACTGCGCAACAGATATTTCGTCAAGGTCAGATTCATTCTGTAATCCCTCGGGCAACGTCTCCGAAGGAATGAATCCTCTGTGTCTGAAGGCACGCGTTGCAATTGCATACTGAAGATGATAAAGCTCTTCATAAGCAAGAGTCTTTCGTGCAGCCTCTGCCTGTTCCAGTGTTTTGGGTAGATGGATTTGTGTAACGGCATCCTGCTTGTGAATGAGTCCGCGATTTTGAATAATATCTTCCGGCAATTCATCATCAATTCCGTGAGCATATTGGGTAACAGCGGCTGTAATTGCTTTTGTTAAAACTTTTTGAGTAATTCCTTCTGTAAGATGATAAACTGGAAGAATGCCTGTATTCAAAGGTTTTGTCTGCCGTAAGAAAGCGGCCGTAACCTGTTGCATGGAATCAACTCCAAGCTGATTCACGCTCATTTTTGTTACTTCGAACGCTGTGCTCTGAAGCTTGTTGTATTTTACATAAAAGGTTCCAGTTACAGTTATTACAGAACCCACTTCAAGCTGATTTTCTAAAAAGGTACGGTTAAAACAAATAAGTTCGGCAGGCGCTGTTCCATCATTAATATTTATCTTAAGTGTCTTCATGCGGCCATAACCAAACCATTCATGAGACATTACTTTTGCAACAGTATGAATCTTTGGATGAGTTTTATATTCTGCAAGTGTGACTTTTACAGAACGGTCTTCGTAAGCGCGCGGATAATACTGAAGTAAATCTCCTACAGTAAAAACATTGAGCTTTGCGAGATTTTTTGTAAGCTGCGGGCCAACCCCGTTTATTGTAGAAACGGGATTTTTAATATCGTTTATTTTCATGCGGTGTCGTCATTGCGAGCCGAAGGCGAAGCAATCATACTAGAAAGGTATGCTATTGCATAGATTAATTAAAATACCAAACAATATTCTTGCAATGAGCCAGATAATTCCAAGCGAAATCCAGCTTACAAGAAGTGCCTTCTGATATGTAAGATTATTCCTGAAAAAAGTATTTCCAATTTTGTAAACAAATTTCTGAAGCATCAAATCAACCTGATACCATGCGGAGTTTGTAGAAACCTGACCTTTGTTTATAAGAAGAACAATCCAGCGGATTAAAATGAGCAGAATAAAAATGCCAAGCAGGGTAGAGATAAGACTCAATATCATTCCCAAAATCATCCCAAGAATGCTGCCAAAGTGAATCCTTCCTGTGGTTGCAATTCCACCAATAACTGATGAAAGTATAGAAAGAATACCAATTGCAAGAATAGGAGAAAAATCAATATTGCCAACTCTGAACCAGCCTCTTTTAGAAAAAAGGTTTAGATATGGATCTGTAATAGTCGAAACGACTTTTCCAAACTTAGTAAATTTTGCACCCGGAATCCAGGTCATGAATATTGAAATAAGGCATAGAACTGTATAAATAATTATCAGGCCCGAAATTATAGATAAAACTGCGTTCATAAAAAATTACTCCTATTCCAGCCACACGTCTTTAACAAAAGAAACAGACTTTATTTTATCAATAGTTGCCTGATCTGCATTAATCCGAAGCTGGTCATTTGCTTTGATGACAAAAGGATTTTTTCCAGTGTCTATATGAAAATATACTGAACAATTACCCCTTTCATCAAATAAAAAATTCTTTAAATCTGAAATTTGTGTTTCATTCTGGAAATTTGAGTTTAAAAGAATATGAACTGCTTCAATAGAACGGTTTTCAAGCTGTTTAGCATCTTCCATTTCATCAACTAAGAAAGAAGGCGTGTCGCGTGAACCATCTACCGTTCCTTTGAATGCATATATGCTGCCATCTTCAAGCTGGCTTCTCATTACATCAAAAATCTTTGGGAAGAATGTACAGTCAATTTCGCCTTCATAATCTACAAGCTTTGCAAAAGCCATTTCTGGTCCCTGACCTTTTTTAGTTCTTATTACACGCAGGTTCGAAAGCATACCAAGTGCAATATAAGACTTTCCGGAATTCCGTCTTTGCCATGAGTTTACGCCCGCAGCATCCAGATGTGCTTTTTCAGCTTTTGCTTCTGCTGCAATTCTTTCCATATTTGAAGATTTTAATGTGACAGCCCGTGCAATTGCTTTTTTATAATCATCAAGTGGATTTCCGCTTACGTAACAGCCGATGCATTCTTTTTCCATATTGAGCAGCTCCATTGTAGGAACATCGTCAATCTTCTGGAATTCAAACTCTGTATAAGCAAGCTCTTCTTCCGAAAAATCTCCAAACAAACTTTCCTGACCTTTGCGGGAATCGGACATTATATCATTTACATAACCAATGGCCGCTTCCATATTTGCAAGAAGCGTTACACGGTTTAAGTAAGTTCCATCTTCTTTTCCAACGTTATCAAAGGCACCTGTTTTAATAAGAACTTCGATTGCCTTTTTATTTACTAAAAGCTTTCCGTCTGCATCAATGTTTACACCAATTCGCTTCAAGAAATCCATGAAGTTTTTGTAAGGGCCGTTTGCTTCTCTTTCTGCAACAATTGCTCTTGCAGCGGTGTCTCCAATTCCTTTGATGCCTTTAAGACCAAATACAATGCGTCCGTCTACAACATCAAAATAAACATCGGAACGGTTGATATCTGGAGCATCAACTGGAATACCCATTTTGCGTGCTTCTTCTATATAAACAGGAAGCCCGTCTGTAGATGTAATTTCATTTGTAAGGTTAGCAGCCATGAATTCTGCAGGCTTATGCGCTTTGAGCCAACCAGTACGATAAGCAAGAACAGAATATGCAGCTGCATGCGATTTGTTAAAACCGTAGCCCGCAAAAGGAACCATGATTTCAAAAATTTCAGCGGCATGCTGTTCCGTAAAGCCTTTCTTTAATGCACCTTCAATAAAGTCCTTTTTCTTGCCCATAAGAACTTCAGGTTTTTTCTTTCCCATGGCACGGCGGAGCATATCGGCACCACCAAGCGAGAAGCCCGCAATAATCTGGGCAACCTTCATAATCTGTTCCTGATAAACCATTACACCGTAAGTTTCTTTGAGCAGATCTTCAAGTGCCGGGTCAGGGTAGTGGATTGTTTCTGGTTTCCATTTACCTTCGATGTACTGAGGAATACAATCCATTGGTCCCGGGCGGTAAAGGGCATTCAACGCAACAAGGTCTTCAAGCTTTTCGGGTTTGAACTTACGGAGAATATCCTGCATACCAGGAGATTCAAACTGGAATACTGCAACAGAGTCACCACGCTGGAATAACTCAAATGCAAGCTTATCTGTTTCGCTGACTTTATCTGTATGAAAATCAGGTTCACCAGGTTTTTTATGTTTATTTATAATGTCTTCGGCATAGCGGATTAATGAAAGAGTTTTGAGACCAAGGTAGTCAAATTTTACAAGACCACATGGCTCAATAATATCCATTGTATACTGAACGGCAACTTCACCAGTTTTGGCATCTTTAAATACAGGCGCCCAGTTTGGAAGGGCAGTAAGACCAATTACCATTCCCGAAGCGTGAAGACCTGTATTGCGGTTTACGTTTTCAAGTTTAAAAGCAAGTTCGAACAGCTTCTGGTAGCGCGCATCATCTTTGTAAGGAATAAGCTGGCCACCATCAGGAAACTTATCACTCGGTTGTTCAAAGGCACTTTTAAGTGTTGCCTTAGGGTTATCGGGAATGCACTTTTTGAGCATGTTTACTTCGCTCAGCGGGATATTTAAAACTCGTCCAACATCGGCAATTACCTGCTTTGCTTTAAGAGTACCAAAGGTAACAATATGTCCTACCTGAGGCTCTCCATACAAATCGCGTGTATGCTGGATGATATCCTGGCGAAAGTCGAAGTCCATATCAACGTCAAAATCGGGCATTGATACACGTTCAGGATTTAAGAATCGTTCAAAGATAAGACCAAAACGGAACGGGTCAATATCTGTAATTTCAAGACAATAGGCAACAAGCGAACCCGCACCGGAACCTCGACCAGGCCCGATAGGAATACCGTTCTGCTTAGACCAGTGAATGAATTCCCATACAATGAGGAAGTATCCGCTAAAGCCCATCTTAAAAATAATTCCAAGCTCGTATTCTGCACGGTCTCGAATTTCAGGAGTGATTTCTACATATCGTTTACGAAGACCTTCTTCTACAAGGTGGCGTACAAAATCATCCTGGTTTGCAGCATAGTCATCGCCGTGCTTCTGGAATTCCTGTGGCAATTCAAAGCGTGGAAGACAGCCTTTTAATTCTTCTGTCTTATACTGATGAATTGTAAGATTACACATGTTGGCAATCTTAATTGTGTTATCATAAGCTTCGGGACACTGCGGGAACAACAGCTTCATTTCATCTTCGGTTTTGAAGTACCATGAAGTAAGATTCTGGTCTCCACCCATTTTTGAATGAGGCTGTGTAAGAATATCCTTAAAGCCAATACATCTAAGCGCATCCTGTGCTTCGGCATCTTCCTGTTCTACATAGTGAACGTCGTTTGTTACTACTAAAGGAATGTCAAGTTTATGAGCAAGTGCAATCAGTTTTTCTGCAACAATTTTCTGATCAGGAAGTCCGTGGTCCTGGATTTCAATATAATAATGGTCTGGTCCAAAAAGATTTTTATACTTTAATGCAAGCTCTTCTGCTTCTTTGTCCATGCCCGCAAGCAGCAGCTGTGGAAGCTCTCCCATAATACAGGCTGAAAGACAAATTAAGCCTTCGTGATATTTTTCGAGCAGTTCAAAATCAATACGTGGTTTTCCGTAATAAAGACCTTCGGTAAATGCAATGGAACTAAGCCATGACATGTTTTCATAGCCTTTCTGATTTTCGCAAAGAAGGATTAAGTGGAAGTAGTGTGCGTGATGTTCTCCATCTTCACCTTTATGGCTGTAAGGAACATCGTTTTTTTCTAAATGGCTTCCATAGGCAACATAAAACTCTTCACCTACAATAGGGTTAATTCCGTTTGCATGACAGATATGTTCAAAGTTCAAAACACCGAACATATTTCCGTGATCGGTAAGGGCAAGAGCGGGCATATTAAGCCTTTTTGCCTTTGCAATAAGAGAATCTAGTTTAGCACAGCTGTCAAGAAGTGAGTAATCAGAGTGTACATGGAGGTGAACAAAATTAGAAACCGGCGTCCCCTCCGGCGCTGGATCAAAAACATGTATGTCTGCCATAGTGTTAGTATGTTGCAATTTTCGTTTTAATTCAACTATAATTAGAGGTATATGGAACAAAAAAGAATGAGAATTGGATTTGTTGCTGACTATTTGAACTCGGAATATTCGGAATGTCTTATTAGTGGAATTACAACCTGCTGTAAAGAACATAACGTTGAGCTTTTGATATATCAGATTGGTAAAATCAAGCCCGATAACACCACAGGTCATGACTATCAGTACATGGCAATTTCATCGCAGGTTAATGAACACAACGTAGACGGAATTATCATTTCTTCGGGAACCCAGCTCCATGGAATGTCAAAAGCAGCCTTCACCTCATATCTTAAAACATATAAGCCACTTAAAATTGTAAGTATTGCTCACGAAATCCCTGATATCCCTTCAATTATCTGCGACTCAACAAAAGCAATGGAAACTCTTGTTGAGTATCTTGTAAAGGAACAGGACTGTCAGAAGTTTGGAATCATGAGCGTAGACAGTGAATCTAAAGAAATGAATGCAAGGGCAGAAATAATAAAGGAAGAACTTAAGAAAAACGATATCCCTTCTTCAAATATTGTTTTATGGAAAAGTAACTTCCATTATTCTTCGGCATATAGCATTCTTAATGATTATTATGCAAAGAAAAAGAATCGTTTCGATTTTGATGCAATCATAGCCATGAACGATGACCTTGCTTTTGCCTGTCTTGATTTTTGTGCAAAGCGTGCAAACCTTAGAGTTCCAAAGGATATTGTTGTTACAGGTTTTGATGACATGCAGCGCGCTTCTTTCTTTACACCAACGCTCACAACAATAAATCAAAAAGTTTACTATCAGGGATATAAAGCAGCCCTCACTCTTATAAATCAGATTAATGATAAAGAAGTTCCGCTTGTTCAAACTATAGAAGCAAAGGCTATCCTTAGGGAATCTACAAACGGTAAAAAAACAAGCAAAAAGCAGTTTGCCGATAATGAATACATTTCGCTTGATATTTCAGATGAGTTTGGCAGAAATAATAAATTTACTGTAACAGAATGGTTCAACAAACGTCAGCAGATTTTTCAGGCTGCTCTGATGGATACTTATGTTCAGCAGAATGTTGAGTTTCCTGATGTTGGAAAGCATATAGCTCATGCACTTTCTGGTTTTGGAATGATTTCTGCTGCGGTAGTTGTTTATGACAGACCAACAGAAATGTTAAAGCCTTTTGAATATTTTAGTCAGCCCCAGAAGGCACGATTAATTGCATGCTTTGATTATTCTAAAGAAAAACAAAAGGAGCTTAAGCATCCGATTGAATTTAATCCGTCACAGGGAATCCTGCCGGAAGGCTCCTTTGATTTTTCTGGCGATGGTGTTGTAATAATGTCGCTGTTCCATAATACAGTTCAATACGGATACATTCTTCTTAAACGAGGGATTTTTGATACTGGTGTTTATGACCTTGTTGTAAAAGCAGTTGCAAATCAGATTCACACAAGTTATGAGTATTCACGTAAATTAAAAAATAAACAGGCAATTACAAAAGATTACAAAATCCTTGATGAAATGACACATATTGATTATCTCACAGGATTAAAAAATCAACGCGGATTTTTAGAGCTTGGTGAGACTGCTTTAAAATATGCCGAAGCAATGGGGCAGAGTGGTCTTCTTCTTTATTTTGATATTAAGAATCTTAAAAAAGTAAATGATTATTTTGGACACGCAGCAGGGGACCAGGTAATAAAAGTTGTTGGAGAAATGCTCCAGAAGCATTTCCGTTCAAATGATATTATTGCACGCCTTGAAGGTGATAAGTTTGGAGTAATAAGTGCGGGCCTCAATGTAGATAACTACAAGAAGGTTCTTACAAGTATTTCTTACGAATGCAACGAGTGGAAAGAAAAAAATAATTACCCGTTCGAAATAAACGTAACCTCTGGCTTTGCAATGTTCCCGTCGCTCAAGAATGGATATAAAATAGAACCACTTGTTCAGAAAGCAGAAGAGTCTGTGCTGAAAAATAAATAATAAGTTTGAAAAATGCGGAGCAATACTACCAGTCTCTCTGGATGTATGTTGCGCGTGGACGTGCTGTAATATATACACGTCTGTTTTGTGCGCGGCCTTCTTCTGTATCATTAGAAGCAATAGGCATTGTTCCGCCGTATGCTTTGTATGTGAAGATTGAAGGTTCAAGTCCTTCGTCAATAAGTGCGTCGCGTACAGTCTTTGTTCGTTCTATTGAAAGATTTAATTGTCCAACAGGTTTTCCAACATCAGCAGTATGACCTTCTACAAGAATTGTGTATCCGTCATCAATTAAGATTTCTTTGAGCTGTTCTGCAATCTGCTTAATGCGAACTCCTTCTCCAGGCAAAAGAATTGGAGAATCTGGATAGAAGTTCAAATTAATTGCAAAAAGAATTCCGTCAACAGTATCTGTTACAGTAACATCTGGAATTGCATTCTGGTAGAAATACTGCTTTACTGCTTCGTAACGTGCATAGTAAGTTCTGTCTTTTTCTGGAGTTGAGATATTGTAAACAAGCTTATCCTGATCAAGAAGAATTACAACCTTTCCCTGTCTGAGCAATTCAAGGTTCTGTTCAATTGTAAGAATCTTTAAGGCATCGCTTCGTTTAATTACAGGATCTGTTCTGTTTATTCCATATACTTCTGTAGCCTTTATATAAAGCGGATCATTTCCAACCCGTGAAGCATAACGGTCTGTGTTGTTAGAATAATCGTATGCTACAAGGCCATCATTAGTAATAAACTTAGGGTCTGCAGTATTCTTTTCGTATATGATATTCATGTTTTCATCCCAGATAGTAGGGAAGAAGCATGCATTTGTTTTTTCATTAATGAATTCTCCGTGAACTGGGAGAGAGCCTCGTGCATCAATAATAATTCCTGAATATGCGCGTGTAGGAACAAGATCAATTGGTTCTTCTGGCAAATATCCGTATTTATGTTTTATGAGCTTCTGGCCAATGCGGTCAACTTCAAGAGTGTTTGTAGAATATAAGTTGCTTGCGTCTGGAGTAAAAACATCAGGCGTTTTATAGCCGTTCATAATAAAATGATATACATCATCAAGCGAAAGCACTTCGTCAATAATAAAATCTTCAAGTGTGCTTGTTGAGTCTGTATATAAAGCAAGCAGCGGTGGTTGAATAAGCTGAGGCATTTTTGATTTTATGAGAGCAGAGGCCTTCTTTTTTCCGGAAGGCATTTCAAGACCTGCCTTTTTAGTATCCAGAGTGAGGTTCGAAGTAAAACGTCTTGTAATCCAGTTGATTTCGCTTGTAGATTCAAGGCTTGGTTCAGCTGCAAAAAGGCCTGCAGCACCTGCCGACAAAACAAGAAATAACGAAACAACTGCGGTTTTAAAAACAATCTTTTTCATTAGTTCATTATCGACTTATTTTGAGGGAATATAAAGAATTTTTCCTATTTTAAGGATTGCGTTTTCCTGTATGCCGTTGAGCTCGCAGATCTGACTTACAGTGCAGCCATAGCGTCTTGAAATGCTCCAGAGGGAATCTCCTTTTTCAACAGTATATTTGATTGGGAAATCCATAGGTTCCATTGTTTCAAGGGCGGCGCGTGCAATTTCTTCTGTTCCCGCAGGAAGCCTGACTGCTGATTTTGCAGAAGGATGAGTAAAGCCAAGTACAAAAGAAGGATTCAGACGTTTAAGTTCTGAGGTATCAATTCTCATGTTCTGGGCAAGCGTTGAAATTGAATATGCCTTGTTCACAGTAATGTAATCAAAAACAGCATTTGTTTCATTATATAAGGCTTCATATTCTTCTTCGTGGTCTGGAATATCAATTCCAAAGTATTCGGTGTTCAAAGCAAGGTCTGCAATTGCTAAAAGCTTTGGAACATAAAGCTGGGTCTGCGACGGAATAAGATTTTTATCGCACAAATACCAGAAATCCTTTTCTTCTGCTTTTGCAAGTGCACGTGTCATTGCACCCGCTCCACAGTTATATGCGCCTATTGCTAAAAACCAGTCGCCAAAGATGTTATAGTTTTCTTTTAATTTTTTAATTGCTGCATCTGTTTCTTTCCAGGGGTCAAGTCGTTCGTCTACATAATCGTTTAAGGTCAAAAATGGGCGCACGCTGTTTGTCATAAACTGCCACAGTCCAAGTGCTCCCGAACGAGATTTTGCGTTTGTCTTATAATTTGATTCTACAATCGGAAGGTATTCCAGTTCAGGCGGAAGTTCTGCATCGGCTAAGGCTTTACGTATATAAAGTCTGTAATCAATTGCGTTTTCAAGTGCATCGTACAAAACCTTTGTCCATTTTGGTTCAAGGTACTGCTTTCGGAACCGTTCAATTTCTGCCCGCTCCGGATATTCAAGAGAAAGCGGCTTTTTTTCAAGGGCAGGGGTGTCATCTGTGTTTTCAGGTTCTGATTCTTCTAAATTTTCATCAATTGCTTGTTCATCAGCCCCTTCGACAGGCTCAGGGACCACGTTTGCATTTTCAGGGACCACGGTTTCAGTCTCTTCTGTGGTGGTTGAATTGTCTGTGGTTGTTGAGCTTGTCGAAACATCCTCTTCCAAAACCACGCCTGCATCAGTTTCAATTTCCTGCGCCAGACAGCCCGCACAAATAGAGAAAAATATTAAAATCAGAACGATTATTTTTTTCATTACAGCTTGTTTCCAATGTAAATTCCAGCCCATTCCCAGTTGCCGTTAATATCAGGATCAAGAGGGAAGTTTACCTTGCGGAAATAAAGGTACCAGGTATTTACATAAGTGTTCCAGCCCCATGTTTTAAGATATGCTTCGTTTGCATTAGAAGATTCATCAAGAGTATCGGAGTAGTGAGCTTTACGAATCATCCAGTCACCCATAGAAAACTCTTCCTGAGAGTTAGGGTCTGTTTCATCCTGTCGCCATGACATAGAAAAGAAGTTAACCTTTGCTTTATAGCGGTCAAGAGCACGCCAGTCTCTGTTCGAAATTGCCTTTTTAACAGCAGTTTCAAGCTCCTGCAGTGTTTCAAACGTCCAGTCCTTTGAAGAATTGTTAAAATCAATTAAGTGACGTGCATTTTTATAAGCATCAGGCTCACCAGGAATCTGAATTGTAGTAGCATCTGGCTGCTGAACGAATAATTCACATGCTTTAAGTGCCTGATCCCACTGGTTATCGCTTTCATATTCAAGTGCAAGGCGCAGATAAAGTTCTGTAGTATTAACATCCTGAGGAAATCGGTTTATAAGTTCATTAAAATACTTGATTCTATGGCTTGAAGTTTTACTGATTTGAATAAGGTTTTGCAGACACATAAAGTGAATTGAGTTGCCTTTTACAAGAAGATCAGGACATTTTTGCAGAATGCGGTCAAAATAATACTCTGCAACAGGTTCTGCACCCAAAGAAAGGTATGCATGTGCAGTCATCAAAAGCCAGTATGAGTTATACATATCATCAGGGTTTCTTTCTACCCATTCTGTAAGCAGTAGAATTGCTCCCTGATAATCTTCCTCGGCTAAAAGGTTTGTAGCAAGCTGGTTTATAATTGTATATCGCTGTTTTGGATCAAGATCCTGTGTTTCGAGCAAAATATTGAGCTGTTTTTGAGTTTCTTCTGCAGTAAAAGAAGATGTATATGTACTGTTTTTGCAGGAAGAAAAGAACATGCCTGCCAGACATAAACACATAGATAAAAATACGCAGATTTGTTTTTGAAATTTCATATTTTTTAATCTAACATAGTGATTTATTATTGTAA
>CAMKDH010000014.1 GCA_946411215.1 uncultured Treponema sp.
CTTTTCTTACCACAAGGCACGATGGCACTCCTACTTTATAAAGTTTGTATATTATGGCAAAAAATGGGCTATTAGTCAAGAGATAACAAGAAATTGGATCAGGTATGAAAAACTACTCTTAATATTGGATCATAAGGAAAACAAACATACTTCCGCGGCGTCGTATCCGCAAACTACTGCTGAGCTTGCTATGAAGAATATATCTCGCTGCGCTCGGCAAGCTCAGATGTAGTTTGCGGCTCCGACTTGCTCACGTATGTTTGTTTTCAATCTGATTAGGGTTAAGAGTAGTTTTTCAAAGCTTCTTCATTGTCATTATCGGACTTGACCAAATAACCTTTCTTTTATAATAGTACAAACTTTATTAAGGTCGTCAGCCGGGCTTTTAAAAGGGATGACTATGCTGCCGGGGATGTCGCGGATGTAGGTGTATTGTTTTTTGGCGTATTTTCGGGTGTGGTGCTTGATTTCATTTACTATGGTGTTGAGGTCTGAGTATTGGAACCATTCCTGGTAGCCTATGGCTTTCATGGCAGGGGAGTCTTTGGTGTAGCCTTGTTCTAGGAGGAATTTTACTTCTTGTTCTAAGCCTTGTTGTATCATTTGGTCTACTCTTTGGTTGATTCTTTCGTATAAAACTTCTCTTGGAGGGGCTAGTACGATGAATGTAAAATCGTATTGAGGGCGTAATTCTGGGGTTATGGCAAAATCGGTGCGGGGTTTGCCGGTCAGGTAATAGACTTCAAGGGCGCGGCAGATTCTATATGAGTCATTCGGGTGGATTTTTTTTGCACTTTGGGGGTCTATTTTTTTTAGTTCTTCGTAGAGGACGGCGTTTCCTTCATTTTGAATTCGTTCTTTTAATTGATTTCTTACGATATCATTACTTTCGGGAGTTTTGGGGATACCGTATAGAAAGCTTCGTATATAAAAGCCGGTGCCGCCACATATCACTGGGATTTTTCCTCTTGAATAAATGTCATGGCATAATTTATCGGCCTGGTCTAAAAAGTCGGAAACATTATATTGCTGGTCTGGATTTAAGATATTTATTAAATGATGCGGGATAAGCTTTTGCAGTTCCGGCTCTGGCTTGGCTGTACCAATATCCATGCTTTTGTAAACTGCCTGACTGTCTGCGCTGATAACTTCTGCGTTTAAAATAAAATGACTGCCCTGTTCAGAGAATAACTCTTTTGTAAGGGCAGTCTTTCCAGAAGCTGTAGGAGCAAAAATTACAATAACAGGTATTTTGCTTTCCTGTTTTACTTCCATACTTACTGTTTTTCTTCGATTCTGTAATTTACTACGTGATTAAAAAGCTGTCTTGCAGCAACACAAACTACTTTGTCTGAGTTAGCAGCAATTTCTGGATCATTTACTTTTGCCAGCTGGTAAGCACGGCGGCTTGCGGCTACAGTAATTTCATAAATATTATCATTAAATTGAACAAGCTGTTCCAAAGGAAAAATCATCTTTTATACCTCTTAATAGTAAGTTAAAATAATACCAATAACTAGAATATTGGTCAATAGTGTTTAGTCATTTCCATTTTGAGGGGTTATACTTCGTACAAGTCTGAAACCAAGCCAGTCACCAGTTGAATATTGTGGGGCGGCTCCTATAAAGCATACAGAACATTCTGTTGTATAATTATACCAGCAACCTCCACGAGTTACACGATAATCAGAAGTTCCATTATCTAAATCAGAACAGAACTCAGATATATTTCCACTCATATCATATAATCCAAGAGTATTCGGTTTTTTAAGTCCTACTTCGTGAGGTCCATATCCTGGTTGCTTTTGTGAGATATCAGACTCACCGGTAATTCCGCCATTGCCTGTATTATGACGATACCAACCTACACTATCTATACCAGAATTCTTTAATAATTTATTTGCATCATCAGAAGGATTACCTGCAAAAAGGTAATTCCATGCTTCTTTTGTTGGATCTCCACCTCTTGCTGCAAACTCCCATTCCGCAGATGTTGGAAGTCTGTATCCTGTAGCTCCCGGATTAAGAGTTACAGTTGCATTAGTAATATGATTTTTATTATTTGTGGTTATATCTGAAATTGTATATGCATTAGTCAAATTACCACCACCTACAAGCTCAGTCAGTTTATTGCAGAAATAAACAGCATCATACCAGGTGATTCCTTCTACTGGACGATATTTTTGGGTTTCACCTTCTACTAATGGATAATCATTATTGTTTGTACTATTTGAAGGATTTGCTTCATAATCAGTCTTTGACATTACTGCATTATACAATTCTTGTGTCACAGCATATTTGCCCATTACAAAAGGATTTATTGTTGTTAGTGTAGTCAAAGATCCGACATTTCTATATTCTTGTGGATATCTTGAATCTGCTGGAATAAAATCTGGAGTTGTGCCTTGCACTATCACTGTCTGATTTGTAACTTCAACTTCCGCAGTTTTGTCCAACAGAACTCCATCAATCGTAATACCTTCACTTACAATTATTCCCTCGTATTGCCATTGAGCATATAGCGTAAGATTTTTGGTTACTGGAGTATCAAAATCATAAGGTTTAGTCAAAGCTTCGTCTGTATACCATTTAATAATTCTATAATTTTGTCTTTTTGGGTCCTGTGGCCTTGTAACTTTATTATTATAATCAACAGTCTGAGATGCTACAGAAATGTCATAATTTGTAACAAAATTAATATTGTATTTATTAATAGTCCAGATTGCTTTAAATTCGATATAATTTTCAGTTCCAAAAGTCGCTGGAATTTCATGATCCCACATGAATGTATATCCTTCTTTTACAGGATCGCTTGGTTTTTCAAATGTTTTACCATATTTTCCATATTTATCAATTATTTTTACATTATCATCCCAACTACCATCTGTTGCATTAAATCTATATTGAATCTGATTTCTATAATATTCTATTTTTATAACAGTATCTTTTTCAATTAATTTTTGTCTGAAATACGATGCTGAAAAACCTGGATAATTTTTTGCTTCTGCTTCAGTATATTCATCATAAATACCAGTCTTTATTTCTTCTTCTTTCTTTGTATATTCATCATCATCAAGATTTTGCAACCAATGTTCTACTTTATAATTCAACTCTTTACCTTCAAGAGTTTCAGGTACAATTTTCCATTTTGCGGTAAATGTTTTATTGGTACCTCCAAAATAAGTTGGAATTGATTCTGACCAGCCAGTAAAGGTATATCCCTCTTTTTCTGGATTAGCAAACGACACATCTACATCTGCTTCATATAATCCGGATACAGTTTTCCATACTTCATCATCAACATAAAAAGTATATGTGATTGTATTCCTATCATAATATATTTTTACAACTGTACTTCCATCTGCCTTTATTGTTTCCTGCTTAATAGGTGTCTTAACTGTAAAACCGATATAATAATTTGCAGTTTCTTTTGTTAATTCATTTTCATAACCCAAACATCCTTTTTCAGTAAAATCAAGAGAATAATCATTTCCAGATTTGTTTTGTTTATAATGTTCTACTTTATATGAATACTGCTGTTTGTTTTTCCATTTTGCATAAAAAAAGCAATCAGAACTTCCAAAACCTTCAGGAACTTCAATTGACCAGCCGTCGAAATCCTTAGAATCAGATTTTGGATTTTCTGGAGGAACTACTTTCGCACCAAACTTACCTTCAATTATTTTATCATCAGTACTTCCATTCCAGTTTCCACCAGAAGGGCTAAAAGTATATTTAATTATCTTTCTATCATAATAAATCTTTATAACTGTTGAATTATCAGCTGCAATTGTTTTCTGTTCAAAAGCTTTTACTGTACAACCTTCGTATGTTTCTGAAGATGCAGCTGTTGTTTCACCTGCAATATCTTCGAAAGTTTCAGTACATACAAGTGTATATTCATCATCTTCAAAATTTTGTACATAATGTTCTACTTTATACGAGGCTTTGACATCAACTTCATTTGAAGGACCTGGACATGATATCAACATTGCAGATAAAACAATACCTGCAAATAAAAATTTTACGTTTTGAGCTTTCATAAATATTTCTCCAACTAAGATGTTTTAATTGATTGAACTATATATTATATTTTTTACTTTTCTTGTCAAATCCCATGTACCTGCATCACATTTCTGCATAGTCATAACAATAACAAGTTTGTTTGGAATGTCTACGCTAAGATATGGGCCTAGCCAGCCGTCCCAGCCGAACTCACCTTTAGTTGTTATCATTTTGCATTTTTGAGGTTCTATTGCAATTCTTAAAAGGTTACAGTAAGTGTAGCCTAACAGGTGTTCCATTTTGATATCGAATTTTTTCTGTACGTCTTCGCGCAAAACTGCACTGCTCATAAAATCTACTGTGGCACTTTCAAGGATTCTTCCGTTGTCGTAAGAACCCTTGTTCATGAGCATCAATCCGAACTTCATAAAATCATCAACGGTTGAACAAAGGCCTGCGCCTCCACTTTCAAAGGCAGGAGGTCTGTCCATTTTATAACCTATTCCCAAATTGCAGCCTGTAAACTCTTCAAGCTTTTCATCTGGCAGGGCACGGTATATCTTTGAAAGACGAGGCTGTTTTTCAGTAGGAACATAAAAACCAGTATCATCCATCTTCAGCGGTTCAAAAAGATTTTCTTTCAAAAACTCGCTGAACTTTTTACCGGAAACTTTTTCTATTACTGCTCCAAGAATATCTGCGGAATAACCGTAGTTGTAATCTGTTCCAGGTTCAAAATTCAAAGGAATCTTTGCAATACGCTGAGCAAAATCCTGTGTTGTAATTTCATTTTTTCCTGCAACATCAGCATTCAACTCATCAATAAGTTCAGAAGTTTTATGCTCGCCATAAGTACTTCCTTCCCACCAGGCACCATAACCATAACCGCTTGTCATGTTTAATAAATCTTGAATAAGTATTGGCCTTTGAGCGGGAACAGGATTTCCCACTTTACCAGTTTCATAAGCAACTTTAACATCTGCAAATTGCGGAAGGATATCTTTTAATGGTTGTGCAAGATCAAGCTTGCCCTGCTCTATTAATATATATGCGGCGGCACTTGTGATTGTTTTACTCATTGAATACATTCTGCAGATTGTATCGCGAGTAAACTCTTTTTTTGCAGTAACATCAGAATATCCTGCTTGCCAGTATCCGATTTCTTTGTTGTCCTGATAAATCAGAACGTTAGCACCCGCAACAGCGTTTTTAGAAGTGTATTCATCTAAAACATTTTGTAAATTTCTTAAATGTAAAATATCCATTTTATATCCTCTTAATAGCAATTAATGTAATATCATCAGCCTGTTTATCTTCTGTAATCCAGCCATAACGTGTAAGGTTTGGATCTTCAAGAGCACGCTGCTTTTCAAGTTCAGCCATTGACTGTTCTCCTCCAGCGTTTCCTGCTCCTTCTACTGGTAAACAATAGCGGTTATACAAAGTGAAATGTTCCTTAAGGAATTCATCAAGGAATTTTTCAATTTCAATTTCATCGTCTGCTCTTACTGTTGGAGACTTAACCATTCTAAATACGCGTTCTACTGCAGCAAGTGCAATAATTGTTTCATCAATAGTTCCCTTACATGTAGAGAAATCAAATTCCAGAACTTCAGTTTTGTTAGGATTGTCTAACTTTTGAAGAACAAACTTTTTGCGCATTGTTACTGCTTCAATTACCTGAGCAATTCGTTCTGTTCCAAACTGTTCCTTTTCATCAAGTATCTGAACATTCTTTGTTTCCTTTCCAGTTCTTGGATCTGTTCTTACATCTTCCTGCACAGTCTGTTTTACAACCCAGTTTTCATCACGAACAAGTCGTTCTGCTTCATCAATACCGTCAGTGTAAAGATACAAAACATCACCATGATTCAAATTGAGCTTTTCAACTTTGTATCCGCCGGCGGTCATTTCTACAAGGTCTGTTGAAACACCACCCGCTGTTGGAGTATTTGACAAAGTGATTTCTTTAAGCTGTTTTGTAACTCCATCAAGAATGTGAATCTTATTATCACCCGCATTACAAACATAAAGTTCACCGGTAATCTTATTATAAAGACTGATATTTATAGTACTGAACTTTCCGCGTGTACCAAGATCAAAAATAAAATCATTTACCGCAGAAACAAACTTCTTTAGATTTATTCCCTGCTTATTAAATTTCCAGTCAGAGAAATAATAAAAGTCCTTGAACTTAGTTGCAACTACAGAAACAAGAAGTGCCGCTGGTACACCATGACCAGAAATATCACACTTAATAAATACATACCACTGGTCGTCGAGTTTTTTATAATCAAAGTAGTCACCACTAACGGCAGAGTCTCCTTTGTAGAACGCATACAAATCAAGCTTTTCTTCATTTAATTTAACTACAGGGAGTTTGCGTCCACCTTCTCCATCCATAAGAGGAATGAAACGTTCCTGAACAGCCTTACCGTCAAGCTGGAGGAATTCTTCGTATGCCGCAAGACCAGCAGATAGTGTCATTTTATTTACAACATCACCAAGGTGACCAATTTCATCTTTTGACTTAATATCAATATGTTTTTTCTCGAGCTTCTGTCGTTCGCGGACAGACTTTGTCATGAGGGAACCGACTTCAACAAGATGACTTTCGAGTTTTTTAATTGGTTTTACAATAAGACTTGCAAGAAGCCATGCACCAATTGCACCAAGCACAACCGCAGCAAGCGCATACAACGCACCAGTTATATAAATCTTACGAATTTCTGCACGAAGCTGATCTACAAGATTCTGAACTGTAACTTCCATAATGATTGCACCATGCAGGTATTGATCAGAATTACCGGAACGATAAAGAACAGGTCTGTAGAAAAGATAATCAGTAATTTCACTTTCGAGCATGTCAGATGCAAAGCCCGGATAAGAAGAAGAGTTTTCTGTAGCAATAGAAGTAAGAAGACTGTTCAATTCATTACGAAGCTTTGTAGTTGTATCAGAAACAACCTGGCGACGCAAATTGCTTTCTTCATCAGTCTTTAATGCAAGCTCAGTATTTTCCTGAGAGAACAAAGTAATCTGTTTTGAAATATCACTTGCTTTTGTAACAACCTTATCATTAAGGCCATTAAAGCGTTTAAGAATTGTAAGCACGTCTTCGTCAATCATGCGGGTTTCACCGGCTACAATTCCATACTCACCGTAATTTACAACCTTCTGGCTGATTGCAGGATCGTTCGAAGCCCATACATAACTGATATTATCAGCAGGTCCATTTAATGAAACAAAGCCTTCTTCTTCGGCAGCGGTAGAACTCTTTGTTCCAAGAATTGTGATATATTTTACTTCGGACATTGCATCCTTTTGAGTTGGAAGAGCACCAATTTCCAGGTCGTTTTCGGTAGGGAGAAAGTTACGAACGCCTGAAGAAAGACTTTCCATAAGAACATCAATTCGGTTATAAAGTGCGGTAACAAGAGTTTCTTCCTGAGTAGAAATCATGTTGTTTCCGTTTTGTAAAGTTACAAAAATAACTACAATTGCAACAAGGACAATTGTAAAGCCAACGAGTTTTCCTCGTAGCGAGCGCTGCTTTTCTTTTTTAGTCTTGATTTTTGATGTTGGCATAGCTTCTCCCGAAATAAGTGCTTTTATTTCCATTGATATAATTTTCTGTTCGTTATGTCGCTGTACTGCATAAATGATTACAGACTGCAAACTGATAATTACAAAGAGTACCATCAGAACTGTAATTATCATTGCAATTGTTAATGTAAATCTTACAGAACTGGTGACAGCCTGATATTTATTTTTGTGAACATATTCAGGTTCAATTTTTACAGTACCATTTTGAAGAATAGTAAGGATTTGTCCGCTCATGTAAAGGCCACGGTCTGTATGAACAAGCCCTACTCTATATTTTCCTTCATCAAGATCTGTACCAATTTTTACCTGCGAAATGCGTGTGTCTGAATTAACTTTGAATTGTCCGTCTGTTGCTGTAAGCGTCATGTCGTAAGGAGCAACTCCATCGCTATCAATGTAGATTCGTGAAATTGTTCCTTCGTAAGCAAATCCGCCACCAATAATTTCAAGCTCCGGTTCTCCAAAATCATTTAGCTTTTGCTTTGCCGAAGTTATAAAGGTTGATGGTCTGTATTTATTTAAAAAGACAAGGATTGATTTTGTTCGTCCAATATTTCCAACTTCATCAATTGCATTTACTGTGAATCTGTAAACACCGTTTGACTGATTATTAAAATTTTTAGATTTTGTTGAAGAGGTTTTCATGTTTCCTTTAAGGGCATTTTCCTTTTCAAGCATCGGAGTATATTTTTGAACAAGAGTATCAATTTCTTTTGCAACACGGTCTGTGCTGTATGTAATTTTATGAGTTTTATTTTCTACAAGTGCTTTTGGAATACTGCCAAGATATACAAGCTCGTAATTATATCCTGATGTATCAGAATCAACTGACTGTTTCCATTCAAAAGAAAGTGTATTTGAAGTTGCAAAGCCGTATTTATCAAGATCCGGAATAATCGGCATTGGAGGTTCCGGTGGCGTTAAGTCTCTGTGATAAGAAATCTTTGCGCTCTTAGACCAGTTACCCGCTTTATCCTGAACACGAACTAAAAGATTATAAATACCATCATCAGCAGCCTGAACATTAATTGTTTTTATATTTGAAAAATACTGAACTCGCTCAGGAGGTTCTGTTGAATTGTTTTTTCCCCACGAATATGAATAACCGTTTATACCAGAAGAATCATCAGGGAATCCAATTTGTATATATACATTTTTTTCTCGACTTGCTTTTCCTTCGCGGAATGAAGTTGGCGTAAGCCGTGGAGATGAAACTGTAGTATCTGGTAAAAGAATTGCAAGATTATTTGTTGACTTTGATTTTTGCTGCCAGATAAAATTAAGCTGTTTTTGTGCAGAATAAAGTTTCTTTACAATGAGAGGAGAAACGAACATATTTGAATATGAGTTTTCAACAACAGTAATCTGATCCCAGTCGTTTCCAAGCTTTTCGGCCATATAGATTTGCTCAGAACCGGTACGTGTATCAAACCACAGAGCATAAAGCTTTTTGTTGTAATCAAACAACATTGCTCTGTTTGAGTTTCCTTTATCAGAAATCTTTATAGCCGATTTAGAAACAAATCCATATCTGTTAATTTCTGCAGACCAGATGGCCGCACTTACAGATTCCATTCTTTCCCATACAATGTAAGTTTTGTCTTCGAATGTATACAGGAACGGTCTTTGATTCTGGAAGTTTGCAAAGTTTCGTTTTTCGTTCGAAGGAAATGAACTTTGATCTGTAAGTAAAATAGGTTCGGTCCAGGTCTGTCCGCCATTTTGTGTAAATGTACTGAATAACTGATAAGAAAGTCTGTTCGTTACCGAAGAAGAATAATAGGCCTGAAATACAACAAGGTCTCCGCCCGAAACAGATATTTGATATGGAACAAACGGATTTCTCATCTGGAGGCAAGGTTCAAACTGCTTAAAATCGCTCCATTTTTTTCCGTCTTTTGATTCTGAAATATAAATATCAAATGCATCATTTTCAGAAGCAGAAGCAAAAAGTCTGAACGAACCATCTGTAGAACAATAAACTCTAGGTGCAATAAAATACTGGTCTGTATTTAAATCTGTTTTTGTAAATGAACGACACTGATTTGTTGAAAGATATGCAGAAACTTTTTTCTTGTCAGAAAGAACAGTTACAAGAACAGAGTTTTTAGTTGCAGTTCCATTGCGTCCCGCTGTTGCAGAAAAAATATCCGGAACTTCACCTGAGTATTTGAAAGGTCCCGCAAATTTTAAATTATCAAAATAATTATTGTTGTCTGTATAGATTCTGCACGAAAGCCATATCTGACTTTTTGAAGCATCAACTTCCTGCCAGAAAATATATGAAGCGTCATCTGTATTAATTGTTACAGGGAATCTTGAATCACCGGAAGTTATTGTTTTTGGATTTTCCCAATAATATTTTTCTGCAGCAAAAGCAGAATTAAACCCAACTGCAAAAATGAGTATAAAGAAAATGAGGATTTTTTTAATATAACAAACTGATTTTTGCATCATTTTTTATTATACACTACAACTGAGATTTAATCTTGTTGTTCAAATCCTCCACTTCTTTAAGTTTTATATTATTCGGATTGTTGTTCAAAAGACGAAGCATATAGGTGTTGGCATCATCAATGTTTCCTGTCTGATATGCTTTCTTAGCCTGAGTCAAAAGATTCTGGTCGCTGCTTGAAAGTACAATAATCGAGCTGCTACCAATCTTAAGAGAAATGCGGTCTTTCAAAGCTTCCGCTGTTTTATTATTTGGATTAAGTCTGAGTGCTTCGTTTACAGTTTCGAGTGCCTGATTAAGCTTTGTTGTATTTGAACCAGCACTGTTAAACTGATTCTGTGCCTGCGTAGTAAGTCTTGTAGAACGAGCCGCTGCACTGTTATCTACAGGACGCTGTCTCATACCAAGTTCAATTTCAAGATTATAAATTGCTTCTTTAAGGCCTTTGTAATTTGGTTCAAGATTATAATAATCAGTAAGTGTATTATAAACCTGAGCCATTGTATCTTTTTTCTTACTCTGTGCAATTGCAGTTTTAACTTTCTGCGCAAATTCATCTTCGAACTTTTTAGGATCACGCAGGCGGTCAATTTTAAGAAGCAGCAACGAGGCTTCATTATTCAAAGGATAAACTGATTTAATTTTATTTAAACTTTCTTCTGCGTTGGCAAGAGAAACCTGTGCATTTTTCTCATCGCCTTTTTTAATCAAAGCTTCACCTTCATCATAATACAGGTAAGCAATGCTCAACAGCTGAGACATTTCTGAATAAAGAGGATCCGATGCAAGCAGGACTCTACCCGTCTTCATAGAAACTGCAGTATTTACAAGTTCAAGGAAGGTTTCAAATTCAGGGTTTTTCTCTGTATGAGTTTCGGCCCATTTATTAATAGCAGCATTAATCAAAGTTTCAGAATCTTCATAACGGTCGTAGTTCAAAGCATCGCGAGCCTGTGTATACAGCTGACGCGATTCCTTTACAACAAGCTCGTTCTTTGCGTCCATAATCTGGGTACTTAAACTTGCAACCATTCTATCAACTTCATTTCTAAGACTTTCATTATCTGCAATTGCAAGGGAATCGGAATATTTTTCACTTGCTTCAAGAAGGAGCTTTTCTGCTTCGTTAAGATTTCCACGTGCAAGTGCTTCACGAGATTCTTCGATAATTGAAGCCGCATAATTTTTTGAATAAGCTGCTTCTTCAAGCTGATTGTTTGCTTCTGCCATAAATTGAGAAGACTGCATTCTGTTTAATTCAAGCTCTGATTTTCTATTCTGCATATAATCAATGCTTGAGTTTACAATCTGAACAAGAGATTCATTTTCAAGCCAGTCTTCATGTGCATTCAAGTTATCATTAAGAGACTTCTGCTTATCTTCAATATCTTGAATATACACATCAGATTTATCCTGAGTAACTTCATACATTCTGATTGCAAGTTCCGGATAATGATAAACAGGATTTTTCTGCAAACCAGCTGCCCGTGCATACTCAAACAAACCGATTCCGTCTTTAGACTGACTAATTGAATTGTATTTTGCAGAATCAATTGGTTCATCAAAACCAGAACTGTATACTTGAGCAAAGCGTTTATAATCTGAAGTTTCATTTACGTAATAATCTGAATCTGCACGATAGCTGTCTGTAATAATTTTCCATGAATCTGTCATAGAAGAAGCAGAAGTTTCAAAAAGCTTATCAAGATAATTATTATAAAGACTTGTATGAACAGCCCACTGAGATTTATCTGGCAAAGCAAGATAATCAATACCCCAGTCAAAGGATGCCGGCATAAGGCTGCTCTTTGAACCAAGGATTGTTGTCATGCGGAATACAGAATCAAACAAAGGAGTGATATCTGTATTTGTCTGTGTAAGCAGGCCTTTTTGAATTTCCTGCTCTTTTTTGAATTCCTGAGTTTTGTTCAAGAGGTCAATTGTAAGGTTGCAAAGAGCCGGTTCATAATCAATTGTAATGTCATATTTATAACGGTCAGAAAGCGAGATAAGAATGGAAGTATCACCTTCAAGAAGTGTGTAAAGATTATTTGTCTGTTTTCCAAGCTTTGCAAACTCTTCAAGAGGAAGAACATATTTTGATTTATTTGTAAGTTCAGCATAATCAATTGTCGATTCAAGAATCTCTTGCGGAAGCTCTGTTAAATAATCACCTTCATGTTTTTTTACAATATCAAGAACTGCAGTTTTTATATTTTCAAGATTCTTTGTATATTTACAATCAACAGCACCAAGAATACCAGAGAACCTTGGAGACTGAACACCAAGAATAAAACGCTGCATGAACGGAAGATACGAAGCGTCTGTAATTTCACTGTCAATTTGTTTCTGCTCATCATATAAAACTATGATTTTTTCACCGCAGTCATAAATTTCATTTCGGATTGATGTATATTTCTGACAGATATTTTCAAACTGAGGATACAAAGCAGCGGCTTCAATATAATCATCATTGTTTATGGCTCGCAATAACTGGTTTGAAACATTATCAAAATCTTTTTGCAAAGCAGGATCTTCAAAACGAGCAACTGCATCATTCAACGCACTCATGATTTCTTCTGCATTTGTAATCATATGAGTATTATCAGTTTCAAAAGAATCATAATATTCGTCTTTGTAAATATCAAAACCTTCTGTGATTACTGTTGAGATTGCTGTAAAATATTCTCCCTTCTCGGAAAGCGCAGCAGACTCTTCAAGGATTTTATCAAAAAGGAAGGCATAATACTTGAACAAATGCATCTCTTCAAGCATATCAATCATTCGCTTGATTTCTGAAGGCGGATTTTTTTCAATACTGCGCATCTGCAGAATAATTTTTGCAGGAGTTTCGTGGTCTTCAGGATCTTCGGTGCTTGATCTTATGGCTTTTTCTGCAAGAACAGAATACTGCTTACGGCGATTCATAATGATTTTTATAAGTCGCTGTGCATTATCAAAATAATCAGGACGTTTTTCAATGTAAATATTAAGTTGTTTTAAGGCTTCTGTATAATCAGTACGGCGGATAAGTCTTTCAATTTCAAACAATGACATTACCTGGCCATTGTCATCATCATGCTCAATTTCATCTACAGTTTGAGCAGACACAGGCATGGCTGTATGCATTATCACGAGAAATATTAATAAAACTTGAAAAAGCAGACTCTTCCGTTTCATATATTTTTTCTATTTTATTATACTATATTTTCGGTATTTAACCCTATATCTAGGAGAAAAAAAACCGATAATATAGTATAATTTTTCAGGAATTTTTGCAGAATGAAATACTTTTCAAAAAGATTTCTTACAGTTTTAGCAGTTCTCTTTTTGGCATCTTCAATTTCATTATTTGCATTCGATTTTTCCGATATTACCGACACTTTAACCGATCTTGGATACTTTACAGACAGTAAAACAGAAGGTGCAACATCCTTCCGCTCCCTTTTAATTCCAGTTGGAGGCCGTTCAGAAAGCCTTGGTTCAGCATACACAGGCCTTTGCGATGATGCGGGCTATATAAACTTCAATTCTGCAGCCAGCTGTATACTAAATGAAACACAAGCCTGTGCTTTTCATAATTCATGGATTGCCGATTCTAAGCTTGATACGTTAGTTTATACAACACACATTGATAATCTGGGTTTTGGATTTCAGGCATCTTGTCTTTATCTGCCGTTTTCTGAATATAATATTTTTGGAGAACGCGTAAATTCAAGTTATTATTCAGAAACAAACTTAGCGGCAAACATTTCGTACAATTTTCTTGCGGGTTATGATTTTAAGGGAATTGCGGTTGGTGCAACTGTAAAAACAGCTTTCCGTTCTGTTCCTGATTATACTGATAATGATACAGATGCAATCATACCGTTATCTGGTCTTGAACAGTCAGGACTTGCAATAATGGCCGATTTAGGCATTATGCTTCAGTTTAATTTCTTAAAATTCTTTGCTTCAAGAACTCCAAACGTTAGAATTGGTCTTTCTGCCCAGAATCTTGGTGCTGCAATTACAGGATTTGGAGGTAAATCTGGCATAAAGCTTGATGATCCGTTGCCTACTTTCTTTGCAGCAGGTATTTCTTGCCAGTTTTTGCCTATTATTACAGCCACTTTTGATATAAAACAGCCTGTAAACCTGTTTGAACCAACAGATTACCAGATGTTTTCTTTAAGTGCGGGAGTTATTCTTGCCTTTACAAAGCAGTTTAACCTTTTAATGGGAACAGAATTCAAAGGCGGAAACCCTAGATTTTCTATAGGCTCAGAATTCCAGCTTTCTAAAGCTAGATTTAATTTTAACTACACACTCGATTTAACTTCTTCGTTTAATCCTATAAACCGCATAAGTCTTTCTGCAAAAATCCTTTTGGGTGACCGTGGACGTGCAGAACGCCAGCAGCTAATCGATAAACTTTATACAAAAGGACTTGAATATTACGCAAATTCAGAATGGGAAAAAGCAATAGAAGAATGGCAGGCAATTCTTATTTTGAACAAAAGATATGATCCTGCAATTTTAGGAATTGAAAGCGCCCGTTCACAAATAGAAATGTATGCAAAAGTCCGCGAGTCAATGTTCTTCGAAGAATAAGAACTACAGAGTGTCATTGTCGGGCTTGACTTTGTGTCATTGTCGGGCTTGACCCGACAATCTATTTCTTTACAGAGAAAATCTTATAATTAATCCAAGGGAACAGGTTGTCCATGAGCTCAAGCTTTGTGAGCCATTCTGTACTTACTGTATTTGAACCAAGTGCATCAAAAACAACTGTAAAGGCGTTTATTGAAAGGCGGAAACGTCTGTCTGCATATTCAGAATCTATCCCCTCGTCTATCATTTTTGCAAGAGAACCAGACTGAGCCAGAAGAAGCTCGAGCGCGCCAATATTCAAAAGTCTTGTCTTTAAGCCGGTATCACTAGGGAAACGTTCTGCAAGGTCAATCATGCGTTCTGTTGCTTTACGAACATAGCGCATCATCCAGCAGTTGCGGCTTGATAAAAGATTTTCACCATAACCACCACCAGAACCTGCAGAATAATATGGAGTTATTTTTTCAAGTGTAAACTGTTTTGAAATAACTTCCTTACACAAAGTGATATTTATATCTTTTTCGTTTGCGTCAGTAATTACATTTTCAAGCCAGATTAAGAATTCTGACCACTGTTTTCGTGACTGATTTTCATTAATACAGCATACCGAAGTTACATAATCAACATCTTTTACATTTTCAGCAGCTTTTGAAAGATATTCTGCTGTCTTTTCTATAAAATCCTGTGCATCTTCTTTAGCCTGCTCTTTTGCGTCTTCAAAGTTATAAGAAACTGCAAATTCATCTTTGAAATCTTTTTTCCAGTATTTATAACCTGTTGAACAACGTGCAGATTTTTCTTCCATGATTGGAGTAAGCTTTTTTAATTCAAGTTCAAATCCAATATCACGATTTTCATTTCTGTATACGCTGTTAGAGCTGTAGCCGTCTTCGCCAAAAAGTGTATCATTTATTAATGGATCAGCTGTAAAAATACCAAGCGAGTTTTCTGTTCTTACAGGATAGAATATTCCGTTTGTTGGAGGATTATCTACAAGAAGAATGCTTCTGCTGCTTAAAATTGTGTATGTATAACCATAAGCACGAATAATCTTTTCTATACCTGGAGTGTATCCGAATTCTGGAAGGAAAAATCCTTCTGGCAATTCACCAAAGCTCTTTTTATATGACTGAAGTCCCATTTCTACCTGAGCAGAAAGAGCTTCCGGTAAATCGGCATAATAAGGCATGAAAATATCTGTGGCACAAGTTCCCAGAATTTCAATAAATCCTTTTTTCTGCCACATTGCAAACTGCTTTATAAGGTTCTTTTCGTAATCTTCAGAGAAAAGCTTTTTAAGTTCTTTATTTCTTTCAACTGTTACACGGATTAATTCAGAAGCTTCGGTATTATCCTTGTAGCGGTTAAGTTCTTTTTTACCAAGAGCAATTCTTTTATCAAGGAATTCTATGTACATCGACTGGATTTTTTCATTTTCAAGCATAGAACATAATAAAGGAGGAAGAACAAGTCCAAGTCTAAAAGCAATTCCTTTTTCAGAAAGTCGTTCAAACATCTGCAAAAGAGGAATCATGGAATCAGAAATAGATTCAAAAAAAGAGTTTAATTTTAATTTATCGCATTCAGGCGTATTTTCATCGTTAGTTCTTATAAAATCCTGATATAGTTTTATGATAAATGTCAGATTCTTTACCATTCTTTAATCTCCACTTTTCTGTCTGGATTTTTAATTATAAAAACGAATGACGATAATTCGTATATTGATCAGAAAGGATTTTTTCTATTCCCGAAAGCTTTATTATTTCAGGGAAATCATTCTGAACACCAGGCTGATAATTTTCTATATATGAAGAACTTTTTGGAATTGAAATTACAGGTGAAAATGCAAGAACTTCTCTTGTAGAACCACTTGAATAGACAAGTTCTATTCTTAAGAAGCTTTTTCCAGATGGAATAAGAACATATTGCTCATTTACGCCATTTGGTAATTCTATATCAAGTACTTCCTGAGGAGTCAAATCAGTTTCAGAAGAAAGAATGCAAACTCTAAGTCCAAGTGAATAATCTGGAAGAGTTTTAAGCATATTCATATCTGTATCGCTTATATCCCAGAATACAAAAACCCATACAGGATTTCTTAAAACGCAGGAAATTTGAGTTTCATTATAGCCTTCTGGAAGATTTGTGCTTTGATTTACGTCATTATCAAAAGAAATAATCATTGGCGCGTCTTTATCTTGTCTTGCTTCTTCAGCAATTTCAAGGATTTCACTTAAAAGAAATCGTCTGTCTAAATCTTCTGGAACATCAACACCAAATTCATCTGCAAGCTTTTTTAAATCCGAAAATGAAAGCGTTTCCAGATACGCGCGGGTTATCTTCTCTTCATCCATAGCACAATATAATCTAAAAAAATCAAATTTAAGTCAAGTCATATATTATGATGAGATAAAATGGTATAGATAAGAAAATAATGCTCCCGCCGAAAAATGGATTTTGCTCCGCTAAGAAAGAGGACGCTCCACAAAATCCCTTTTTCGGCTCCGCATTTTTTTCTTATATGTTTCTTTTTATTTCTTATAATAAATACAAAAAAACTTAAATTTGATTCTTTTTTACTAAACCCACCGGGTCAGGGACCGATAATAAAGTATGCGGCACTTGAACGGGTGATTTTCGACATCCAGGCACCTGTGTTAGATGCCCCTAGTTTTGTTTACTTTTATTAAGATGAAAGGCGTGTGAGGTCTTTCATCTTTTTTTTTACTTCAATTTACATTATATGTGTGATATAATTATAATAATGGAGTAAAAAAATGACCTTAGATACACAAAAATATAAAAAGTTTGCATTAATGCAGTTACAGGGCAGATGGAAGCCCGCAGTTCTGGGAACACTTATTTCTATCCTTCTTTTATTTATTTTTTCTTTTTTTCAAAGCAAAGCACCTTCAATCAATTATTCAGAATTAATGACTGTACCTTCTGAACAATTATTAAGTGCTTTGCAGGAGTCAGCCAGTGGTTCCGGAGTAGGTTTTATTCTTGAGCTACTTAATACAATTGTAGGTTTTATTGTAGAAATGGTTCTTGTCTCTTTCTTCCTGATCTTTTCACGCTCACCAGATCCTGTTTCATTAAAAGATTATTTTGAAGGTTATAATAAATGGGCACGAGCTATTCTTTGCGGATTATGGAAGTTATTATGGACTTTCCTCTGGGGTCTTCTGGCTATTCCTCTAGTTGTTATTTTTGTAATTATAATTTCATGCTTTTCCAATTTTGACGGCCCGGATTCTGTTAATTACACAATCTGCATAATTTTACTCTTTATAGGCTTTATTCCAATGTTTATAAAAGAAATCGAATATTCTTTTGCCTTCTTTTTCGCATCTGAATTCCCTGAAATTGGAATACGAAAATCGCTTAGATTAAGTATTACAATCGCAAAAGGTCACAGATGGGAAATATTTGTATTAAACATTAGTTTTATTGGCTGGGTCCTTTTGAGTATTCTTACATTCTGTATAGGATTCTTATGGAGCTTACCATATTATTACATGACATTAACAAACGCATATCACGCACTTTTGCAGGATGCACTTGAAAATGGAAAAATCAAACCGGAGGAATTGAACTCATGAAAAAAGAAAGTAAATCGGGCATAATTGTTTTCATCATAATTCTTTTGATTGCAGGCGGATGTTTCTGGTATACAAGAACACATCAGAATCAGGACACTCCAAGATTTTCAAAATCAAATCCTACAGGAAATCCAAGCGGATATTCTTCTGATACAATTGATTATAAAAACAGCGGAAAAGAATATATTGCAGCGCTTTATGTTGAAGGTGTAATTGAAGCAGCAAACTCAACATATAATCAAAAGTGGCTGCTTTCTACAATAAATCATCTTAAAAATGATCCTAACAATGTTGCAATTGCAATGTATGTAAACTCCCCTGGTGGCGCTGTTTACCAGGCTGATGAAGTTTATTTTGCCCTCAAAGATTACAAAAAGGCAGGCAAACTTTTTTATGTTTATATGGGACCTTTAGCCGCTTCTGGTGGATATTATATCTCCTGCCCTGCAGACAAGATTTATGCAAACAGAAATACACTTACAGGTTCAATTGGTGTAATTGCAGGTCAGCTTATTGATGCAACTGAGCTTCTTGATGAAATTGGAATTACTATTGAAGCAATTCATTCTGGCCGCAATAAAGTTATGGGAAACTTTTACAGCGAAATTACAGAAGAACAGGAACAGATCATGCAGTCAATTTCTGATGAATGTTATGACCAGTTTGTTTCTATTGTTGCCCAGAACAGAGGAATTAATGCTAACAAGGTACGCACTCTGGCAGATGGACGCGTTTACACAGCAGCACAGGCTGTTCAGCATAATTTGATTGACCAGATTGATACCTGGGATAACATGATAAATAATATCAGACAGAAAGAACTTGGACTTCCAGATGTGAAAGTAATTACTTACCGTTATGAGCATAAACAGACATTCAGAGAATCTTTCTTTGGTGTAATGTCTCAAATGCAGGAAAAATCAATTGCTGCAAAGCTTGGAATCCCTGTTTCTGTTTTAAATGATATGGAAAATTTTAATTCATATCCGGCATATCTTTATAAATAATATAAGGTTGCCTTTTTTCCGTTTACAAGCGTGTGCAGTGATTTTTGAATTGTAAGATTACTTTCTTTTACAGCTTTTTCAAATTCTACTGTGCGCGCAGTAAGGATTGTCATCTTTCCTTCTGGTTTTAATACCCGCTTAAACGACACGAACATTTTTTTATAAAAGCCTTCAATATCTTCAATGTTTTCCCATAATCCCCATGGCGGATCTGTTATAATTGAATCAATTGAATTATCTTCGATTTGTGGAAGCTCAAAAACATCAGCTTTTGAAATGCTTACCTTTGGAGAACCTGCGATTTTTTTAGTTTCAAGAAGTTTTATTTTCTCATCATCAATATCAGAAACATAGATTTTCTGGCATTCAAAACGTTTATCAAGCTGAACAGGAATTGAACCGTAGCCACAAAATGGTTCAAGAATAACGTCCTGAGACTGTACCTGTGCAAAGCAGCAGATAAGATATGCAACCTCCGGCCTTAGCTCTCCTTTGTTCAGATTTTTTTCTGTAAAGTCTCTTTTAGAAATAAGCTCCCCGCAAAAAGCAAAGCCTTCACGTCTTATAGAAAACCATATTTCATTTGTAGGCGAAAGCCTGTCCAGCTGCAGCTTTGAGTTTTTAAGAACATACTCTTCTACCCGCTTAGTCAGATTTTTATCAACCTTAGCAAATTGATTTTCATTCTGAAACCGAACTCTAAAGGAACCTTTATTAACCAGAAAATAAGTCCTGGAAGAACAAACCGCCCCAATCAACGAAGGAAAATTCAACCCCTTCCCCTTCATAGTCTTCAACACAAAAAACGTATTATTAAAATAAATAATCTTCTCAAGCTCCCGACTATCCCCATCAAACTTATAATGAATTAATCCATCAAACAAATTGAGGATCTTAATTTTCGGAAATCGTTTCTCAAGGTCACACTTCACAACCTCTTGAAAACCCGTCGTAAAACTTGATATAAATTCGGCCATGAGTTTATTATAATATTTATTTTTTTTTCTGTCTTTATAAATTATTTACAGGTTTTAATTTATTGATTCCATTAAAAAAATTGCGATGATTTCTGTATGCCTTCCGCATTATAATTAATGATGAAATATGCGGGACGCAGGAAAAAGAAAGTAAGGGGGGACCGGCAGTGGGTCAGCCGCGTTTACGTCGGCTGGCGCACGGCTGCCGGGGGATACCTTGCTTTTTTTTCCGTCGCTGGGACCCGCTTATTGAAATAATATATATAATGTGGACAATAAAATATCACTGCGAGCATTTTTTTTCATGCAATTGCATATTTACTCAATAACCATTATAATTTATATAGGTGGTGAAAATAGAATGAATATTTTTAATAAACGGATTGAAACAATCCCTATTTTTTTTGCTTCGGATAATAATTACGCGCCCTACCTCGCAGTTGCTATAAAGTCACTGCTTACTAATGCTTCTAATGATTATTTTTATAAAATACATATCCTTACAACAAATCTAGACAAAGACATTTCTGAAAAACTTACCAGACTTGCTACACCAAATTCTTCAATTCAGATTATCAGTCTTAAAGATGAAATTGAACACATAAAGCATCGCTTCCAATTGCGTGATTATTATTCAATCGAAACTTACTACAGATTCTTCATTGCAGATATGTTCCCTCAGTATGATAAGGTTCTTTATCTTGACTGCGACATTGTAGTCCTTGGAGATATTTCAAACCTTTACCTTACAAACATTTCAAACTTCCTTTTGGGTGCTGTACAGGAACAGGTAATGGCTCACTATAAGGTATTTGGTGATTATGTAGAAAGAGCACTTGATGTTAAAGTAAAAAATTATTTTAATGCAGGCGTTCTTCTTATGAACACAAAGCTTTTCAGAGCATATCAGATTCAAAGAAGATTTTTCAAACTCATGAGTGAATTCAAATTCCGTGTTACACAGGATGAAGATTACCTCAATGTAATTTGTAAAGATAAAGTTAAAAAGTTAAGCCTTGGCTGGAACAAAATGCCATTCGAAGAAACAGGCTTTGATGATATTGATCTTCAGCTTATTCATTACACACTCGGATGGAAACCCTGGCATTATGAAAATGTTCTTTACGAAGAATACTTCTGGCAGTATGCAAACCAGACAGAATTCTATGAACAAATCTATCGCGGCTTAAAGGACTACACAGATGAGCAGCGCCAGAAAGACAAGGATGGATTTGAAAATCTTAAAATGACTGCAATCGAAGATATAAATGATCCATGTAATTACCGCAACAGCATGTACCGCAGCAAGAATTATATTACACGAGGTCTTACTTCTATTGCAAAGCTTCCTTATATAAAAGGAATATACAGATTCATAGGATCACAAGGACACAAACTGCTTTATGAGTACACAAGAGATAGAGAAAGACAAGAGTAGACTTGAAGTTCTAAAAAGAATTGAAGAATACGAAAAGAAAGGCTGGTTCTCCAAAGATGTTGAGGATGACCCGCCTACTATCCCTCTAACACCCGATAAGGTTGATTATCTTAACAAAAAACTCAAAAACAAAATTGCAACTTTCTTTGTAAATATTGTTGCCGTTCGCTTTATTAAAAATCTTGTAAAAAACGGACAGATGATTATCAAAGAAATTAAAGGCATTGAAAATTACGAAGCCGTACACGATAAAGGTGTAATTCTTACTTGCAATCATTTTAATGCCTTTGACAATTTTGCAATTCATTATGCACTTTTTAAATATCTTTATAAACCTGGTGGAAAAAGATTGTATAAAGTAATCCGCGAAGGAAACTTTACAAACTTCCCTGGCCTTTATGGATTTTTCTTCAGACACTGCGACACACTTCCTTTGAGTGCAAATTTTTCTACAATGAAAAATTTCTTACAGGCTGTAAAAATCCTTCTTGAGCGCAAAAACAAAATCCTTGTTTATGCAGAACAGGGAATGTGGTGGAACTACAGAAAACCACGTCCACTTACAGCAGGTTCCTTCCGATTTGCAGTAGATTCAAATGTACCTGTTCTTCCAATTTTTATTACAATGAATGATTCAGATAAAATTGGTGGCGACGGATTTCCAATTCAGGAATACACAATCAACTTTTTGCCTGCTATTTATCCTGACCCTGCAAAATCTAAAAAAGAAAACGTAGAGGAAATGAAAAATAAAAACTACGAAGCATGGAAAAAATGCTACGAAGATTTTTATAAAATTCCTCTTACCTATACAACTGAATCCTAGGAGCATTTATGGCACTTTATTTAATTTCAATAATCGGTGGAGACCTTTTAATTTTTATTTTCAATTTCTTTTTTAATCCTAACATTGAATTGGTTCCGCTTATTATTGGAACTGCTGTTGCACCTGTTGCACTCATTGCCTGGGATGGAGTAATTGCCACTTTTATCCGCCGTGCGCTGCCAAACAAATGGTACGACTATAAAG
The DNA here is from genome assembly GCA_946411215.1 of uncultured Treponema sp. GTDB lineage: Bacteria > Spirochaetota > Spirochaetia > Treponematales > Treponemataceae > Treponema_D. The sequence goes on from CAMKDH010000014.1 coordinate 22,717, forward strand.
TTGAATGGAGAAAGGTTTCTCAAAAGGAATGCAAGTTCTACGATGCGCTTCATATAAAGGCATGGAAAGATAAAGTTTTAGAGCTTGGCGTTTTTACATCATTCAGCAAAAAGAAAATTGCAAATCCACGCAGCCGTGAATATCTTGAACAGTTTATTCTTGAATGCAATTACGGATGGTCAATTCACTTATGGAATGCAATTCTTGGTTTTGCTTTGATTTTCTGTTATCCCGCTAGTTTCCGTCTTCCGGTAATTCTTCCAGCTTGTATAATCAACTTTGTTTTAGGAATGCTTCCGTTCATGATTTTGCGTTATAACCTCCCACGACTTCATAGAACAAGAGATATTGTTGAGTTAAAGGAAAACAGGAATAATGCTCCAAAGGAACAGTCTTCTGAGCAGACTTCCAGTGAATCCTAAAAAATGCCCCCACTACTCATAAACATTAAATTTCGCTATAATAATTTTTAGAGGTATAAAATAAAATGGTTCTTTTTGGTGGAATCTTATCAGTCAAAACTATCAGTTTTTTAGTTTTTTGTGTTTTCTTAATCGCAGGATTAGGATACTTACTTGGTAGAATCACTATTAAAGGTGTTTCTTTGGGAACTGCAGGAGTTTTTATTGTAGCCCTGCTTTTTGGTGCTTTCTTTTATGGTTTGGACAAAGATGGAAATATAGTTGGTGGTCTTGCCAAACAGCTTGTTGTAGGTGGAAAATCATATATTTCAAATGCACTTAAAATCATCGAAACTCTTGGTTTGATTTTATTTGTAACATCTGTTGGATTTATTGCAGGTCCAAGCTTCTTTGGCGACTTGAAGAAAAACTTCAAATCTTACATCCTTCTTGGTTTAATGATTATCGTAATTGGTGGTCTCGCATGTGCCGCTTGTATATGGTTTGATTACAAGGTTTACAACAGACCGCTCGAAGAAGTTTCTGCAATGCTTGTAGGACTTCTTTCAGGTTCCCTTACTTCTACTCCAGCCTTCTCTGCAGCAAAAGCAACAGTAATTGATTCTGCACGCTTCACTGCTGATCAGCTCGAAGACATTGTTGCTGTAGGTCACGGAATTGCATACTTGTTTGGTGTAATTGGAGTTGTTCTTTTTGTTCAGCTTGTACCAAAGTTCGAAAAAGCAGATATGGATGTTGAACGCCAGAAGCTTTCTGAATCTGCTCCAGAAGCACCTTCTAAGCTTGATGGTTCAGAAATGGAACTTGATCCACTTGGTTTCTGCACATTCTCTGTAGTTGCAATTCTTGGTATTCTTGTTGGTTCATTTAAGCTTGGAAACTTCTCTCTTACTACAACAGGCGGATGTCTTATTCTTGCACTTGTATTCGGACACTTCCAGAAAATCGGAAAAGTTCGCATTCTTCCACAGGCAAGCACACTTCAGGTTTTCCGTGAGCTTGGTCTTATGTTATTCTTGATTGGTGCCGGTGTTGCAGGTGGTGCAAGTTTTGTTAAATACTTTGAATGGGTATACTTCATCTACGGAATTATCATGACTTTGGTTCCAATGATTATTGGATTTATCTTTGCAAAGTATGTTCTCAAGCTCAACCTTTTGAACAACCTTGGTTCTATCT
>CAMKDH010000015.1 GCA_946411215.1 uncultured Treponema sp.
ATTCTGTAGAAACCCCCGCACCGCCAAAAAAGACGATGTTGCTTGATTCGTCGATTATTTTCTGAAGCTGGGCGATTTTATCATCCATATGTGCCTCCTGTTATTTCAAACAAGATCTGTCTAATCTATCAAATCCATCAGTCAATTTTTTTGCTATTTCTACGAGCTTTGCCAGATCCCCTTTGCGGCCACCTTCGATGTTAAGTGGCATTACAGGGTCGTGCAAGCTCAAGCGCAAAAGCATCCAGCCCTGAACATCTGCGCCTTTGAACGAAAGACGAACACCTTCGTAAGACTGTGGCATTTCGTAACCGGCAGCAGCGGCGCGTTTTTTGAACTCTTCAAGAACGTTCTGACCGTAGGCTTTGAAATCTTCTCCTGCAATCTTAAAGCGGAACTCACCCTCTTCTACAAGTGGTGGAAGCTTTTCTATTAAGCTATCGAGCTTTTTACCAGTAGCGGCAGCCTGTGCCAAGGCAATTACAAGCTTTACTGCAAGGAATGCACCGTCATCAAGGAAGTAGTTATCTTTGAGGGCACCGTGTCCTGATGTTTCCATAGCAAGCGGAGCAACAGTTCCAGCTGCATTCAATTCCTTCTGCTTGTTGATAACATTCTTGTAGCCTCGCATATAGCAAAGATGCTTAAGTCCAAGAACATCCTGCAAGAAATATGTAAGACGATCACTTGTTACGCTGTCTGTGATGATTGTAGAGCCCGGATATTCAGGAGCAAGAATTGCAGAAATCATAGCAATGATTGAATCGCGGTTTACTTCGCTGCCATCACTCAAAACGGCACTCATTCTGTCAACGTCAGTATCAAAAATCAAACCAAGATCAGCTTTGTTCTTCAAAACTGCATTACGGATTGCTTCCATTGCCTGTTTATTTTCAGGGTTAGGAATATGATTTGGGAACATGCCGTCTGGTTCAAGGAACTGGCTTCCTGTTGTATCTGCACCAAGTGGCTGTAAAATTTTATCTACAAAGAATCCGCTGGCACCGTTTCCGCTGTCTACTACAATGTGAAGACCAGAAAGAGGCTTATCTCCTTTACCAAGGCCTGTAAGAGCGCTTGCAATTTTACCGCGAAGATAATCGCCGTATACTCCAAGCAAATCAAAGATTGGAACCTTTTTTACAGCAGCAGCATTCATTGTATTTTCAACATAATGTTCTGGGAGTTTAGATGCAATTTCGAGCACAGCAGTAATATCTTCGTGCTCAAGGCCTCCATCAGCATCAAAGAACTTGATACCGTTACGATTATATGGAAGATGGCTTGCAGTAATCATTGCAGAACCGTCGTATTTAGTCTGATCAAAAACAATAGACATGAACATTGCAGGTGTTGTTGCCATATTACAGTTTACAACCTGAGCACCTGTACTCAAAATGCCCGCAATCAAACCATCGGCAAGAGCTGGGCCAGAAACACGCGAATCACGGCCTACACCAATAACAAGGTTTCCCGCAGCCTTCTTTTTTTTGCCGCTAAGCCAGCTTACAAAAGCACAGCCAATTTTTGATGCAATGTCCGGGGTAAGATTTACATTTTCACCCTCTACGCCTTCTATAGCAACTCCGCGAACGTCACTTCCGTTCTGCAGCTTCATCAAATCCATTTTGACCTCCAAAGATTCATGAAAATCAATTACATTACAACATAAGAAAAAAATAGCTGCCAGTCGAAAAACAGATTTGCAAAACCGCCGGCTAGCCGGCTACACGCTGAAGTGCCTTGTAATTATCTACCTTGCCGCTTAAGCGGCAGCACTTCAGAGTGTTTTTAAAATCTGTTTCTCTCCTTCCCGCTATTTTTTTATATGCCATCTATAAAGTTGATTTTCATATCTAATAGCCATTATTATAGCACAAATTCTGCGATTTTAATATACTAATCTTCATGGACGACAAAGAGTATTATTCTTTAATGAACAGATCTTCCTCGTGGGCGGTGCAGCAGGTGATTAAGAAGGGGCGGCAGAAAAATAGTACTAACGAGGATTCTAAAGAAACTTCCCTGCCACAGGGCGTCCAAACTTACACAAGTCTGGAGCTGCGACAGGGAAAAGCTGATGCGGAAATGCTTATTGAAAAGCAGGATTAATCAGATTCTGTAACAGTCGTTACCATCTTAAAGTTTTCTATTACAAGCAACACCGAAGGATTCTCACAGGTTGATGTACACTGGAACTGATAATCATGTGCAGGTAAAGTCTCTACAGAATCATCCTTATCAAAGAACGGCTGCTGAATATCAACAAATACATAAGTTCCAGATGAAGTGAATGCACCATCTTGAATTAAAAGAGAGGTTACGTTTCCTGTAACTGTTTTTTCTGTATTACTGAGCGGATGGAAGTTCTTCCAGTTAGGATCTATAGCTGACGTATAATCAGCTCCATCATAAATTTCACCAGTAAATTCATTTTCTGAAACAAAGTTTGTTCGAGACAATTCACTTCCAGAGCTATTGTATGCCTTTACAGTTCCAGACAAAGCAACGCTCACTGTTTCACCACCTTTAAACTCATACATTGTGCCCTGTGCATCTACCAAAGGCTTCTTAAATTCATAGCGATATGGATATGTTTCACTTGAACCTGACCAGTTCTTTCCCAAACCAAAGACAAAAGATTTTGATTCAGCAGGGAAAATATAGTAATCAAGACTCTGAACCTTCAAAGCTATTGAAGACTCATTTCCTCCAGCCTGTCCATCAAAGAAGAACAGAACTGTATTATAATCTTTTGGATCCTGTATACAATTCAAAGGCATTACAAAAGTATAATAGCCTGCTGCCGGAACACTTGAGTCATCAACATTGATACATTCATTTCCTGCATAAAGATCAGAGTCGTTCATTTCTGCCCAATCTTCAGTTCTTAATTCATAATAGAACTGATTGAATGTTACAGGTTTAGAATCAGTGCTGGCAACTTTCATAACAAATACAACTGTATCTCCACTTACCAGGGATTTTCCATTAAGTGCGTTCTTAAGCGAAACATCATATATGTAGCGGTTAGAATCAGCACGCTTATTAAATACAAGCTGCTGATATCCAGATGTTGCAGAAGAACCTTCCTGACTTGTTGAAGTCAGAAGACTTCCGTGAATCTCTTCCTCAATATTTGTCACAGTTGGTTTTTCTTCAGGATCAGTTTCCTCTTTAGGATCTTCCTTAGGTTCCTCTTTTGGCTCTTCTTTTTCCTCTTCCTTAGGATCTTCTTTTGGCTCCTCTTCTGGTTCCTCTCCGGTAGGGTTATCAGATGGTTCAACTTCAGGTTCGTCTTCAGGATTAGTTTCCTCTGCAAAAGTAATTGAAGTTAAAGAGATGCATGGCAATCTGCCAGAACATTCAATAGTTGCATCATCCATTGATATTTTTATTGAAAGTGGATATGGGAAAGGATACCTTTCGCCGTTTAAGAATTTGGTAACATCGCAAACACCATCATCATCAAAACTCAAAGGAATATAACTTACTGTTTCTTTCTCAGTTTTTTCATCATATTCTCGTACAGCCTGATAAAAATCAAAACCCCAGAAATGAGACTCTTCTTTTAACTCAAAGCTGATTTTTGTAAGTTCCTTCCAAGCAGAACGTTTCTGGTCTTTATACCCAAAGTAGAAGGCATCATTATCTTCTTCGGTATTAGTTGCATCTTTAAAATAGAATTTATAAGTTGAAGTTTCAGTTTTTTCATCTTTTTCTTCAAGCTGGGCAAATGTCACAGGAATAGTTTCTGGAGAATCAAGCTCAATTGTCCTGGTTTTAGTAAGTTCGCCATCTTTATATTCAAGAACTATATCAAAATCTGAATAACTATATTCAGAAGCTTCTTCCACAAACATTTCTACATATGTAGTTTCGCCAGGAGCAACCACAATATTATCTTTGTCGCCGGAAAGAACAAGGAGCGCATGACCTTCAATATCTGCAAGGTCAGAGCCTTTTTTTATTGTTTCTGAATAAACATCAAGCATTACCTTGTACTGCTGATTTGCAGGAAGATCACCAAAAGAAAAATTGAATGTAGCTTTATCAAGTTCTTCTATTTTTGTATCATCAAGGTACTCGTATCTTATTTGATGATAGCCTTTATTACCTTTAATCTGAGCAAGAAATCGGAAAATTTCCTCATATTCCTGTTCAGTTTTAGGTTCATCAGAAATTTGAGGTTCTTCTTTTTCTACAACAGTTTCTTCCTCAATCTCATTTCGCAATGCAACAATATCACTAACAGGAATTGCGAAATCAACAGAACCTTTTTTAGTAAAACTATCAAGGCTGCAAGAACTAAATATCACAGCTGCCAGCAAAACAGTTAGCCCAAAGATTTTTTTCATAATTAAATCTCCTGTGCGAATAAAATAACATCTCTCTGCTTTACTTTTTTTGAATATGTTTTGGATGAGTATATTTTATAGCATAAAATGGAATAATACAAATAAAATTAGAATCTTCTGAGTTTTATAGCACCAAAGGAACAGATTTCGTGACAGCAGAAGCAGTGGATACATTTTGTTTTGTCGCTGACACGGGCGGTGCCGTTTGGACCTTCAAGATCAATTATATGTGGTGGGCAGATTTGTTCGCAGCGGCCGCACATTCTGCATTTTTTGAAATTGAAATGCGGAGTTTTAATAAAGTATTTTTTTGCAATTAAGTCGAACCATTTTGGGAGCATGTTGCTTAAGGTTTGGGCTGGATCCTGAACAATTTTGAATGTAGTACAACGGCATTCTTCGCGCGAAGCACCAATTGTTTTAATTTCCTTATCTGATTTGAGCCAGTGACCACGCTGTAAAGCCTGTTCCAGATACATAATCCTGTGAGGATCATAACCTACAAGTGAAGCACATTCCCAGTCCAAAGCAAGGAGGTTATCTGAAGCTGCAAGGAATCCAAGTTTTTTAGGATCTCCAGAACCTGGGCCTCCAGGACCTTCCATGCCAACAATTGCATCCATAATTGCGTAGTCTGCGTTTGCAGCAATATTCAAGTCTATAATATAATTTCCAAAATCTTCTTTGTTCGGGAATCGGTAATGAGTCTTTGCTTTGTCGAGTCCTATTACAAGACCAAACAAGTTCTTCATTGCACCTGTATATGACATGAGCTGATGAGTTTTAAGTTTACAAAGAGAAACTACAATATCTGCTTCTTCAAACTGCTGGGCAAATTCAAACTGCTTAACCTGTACGCCATCCGGACATGGAACAACAACAGGCTCATGAAAATCGGCCCATTCGCCGCCATTATAAATAACCTGGTCATACATTCCGGTGAGTTTTGCAGAGGTTGTGGAATTTGCAATTGCAGGAGACTCTCCTACTAAAACTTTTTCTGCCCCGCGATCAAGGAACGCTTTTACAGCAGCACCTACTACAACAGGATGAGTTCCAACAGCAAGCTCCGGCTTTTTAGGATAAAGAATATTTGGCTTTAATAAAACAACTTTTCCCTTTACATCGGGTGGCGGTAAAAGGTCCATCATCCTTCGTATGCAGGCATAAACATCATCAAATGAGTATTCGTTGCATTTTTGCAGGGCGACAGTTTTTGTCATAGCTCTCCTCTAGACAAAATTATATGGAGTTGCCTGATATACGTAGTAGTTGAGCCAGTTTGAGTAAAACAAGTGTGCAGTTGCTCTCCAGTAACTTGTTGGCATGCGGTTCACATTGTTAGTAGGAAAATAATTCTTTGGAAGCGGAACCTTCATGCCTTTATCAGTATCGCGGTAATACTCCTGGGCTAAAGTCATTGTATCATATTCAAGGTGACCTGTCATAAATATTTCGCGGTTGTCTTTTGATTTGATAATTGTAACACCAGCTTCGGCACTTTCGGCCAGAATAACAAGCTGACGGCATTTTTCAACATCTTCTTTATGAAGTGTTGTATGACGACTCTGAGGAATTGGGAAAGTATCATCAAAACCACGAAGGAGCGGATCTCCTTCTACAGCACGTTCATTCATAAAAATACCAGACATCTTTTTTTCAAGCGGATATTTTTTAATTCCGTAATGATGGTACAAGCCTGCAAATGCACCCCAGCACAAATACAAGGTAGAGAAAACATTTTCGCGGGCATAGTCCATAATTTTACAAAGCTCTTTCCAGTAATCAACAGATTCAAAAGCAAGCTGTTCAACCGGAGCGCCTGTAATTATCATTCCGTCAAATTTGTGATTATAAAGTTCGTTAGAAGGAATATAGAACTTTTCAAGATATCCTTCGTCTGTATTTTTGCTAACATGATTTTCCATGCGCACAAGTGAAATTTCAATTTGCAAAGGTGTGTTTCCTAAAAGACGCAGAAGCTGAGTTTCTGTTACTTCTTTTGTAGGCATAAGATTTACAATTGCAATCTTGAGCGGACGAATATCCTGAGTAGAGGCACGCTTTTCTGTCATGACAAAGATATTCTCTTGTTCAAGAATTTTACATGCAGGTAAGTCTGACTGAATCTTTATTGGCATGGCGTCCTCCTTCTTTGTAGATTGCTTCGCCTTCGGCTCGCAATGACGGGTCATTGCGAGGAGCGTAGCGACGTGGCAATCCACGTATTTGTATGCATTATAGCAAACTTTCATTCTATATGCTATAATATTTTTTAATATGGAAATCCAAAATGACAGAAAGGCTGCAATAAAAAAGCTTAAACTTCTTACTTACAATTCAAAATCAAATATCGACTCATTCAGACAAAAGATGGAAGAAGCTTTTACAACTACATTTCTGCCAAATGGTGTTGAACGTTCAGAATACAAATACGGAAACATCGACTGCGATATTCTTGCTCCAGAGATTTATTCTTCAAACCGCATAATGATTTATATTCACGGCGGCTGTTTTTCCGGAGGCTCACGCAAGACTTACAGAACCTTCTGTTCATCGCTTGCGACAAAATGCTATTGCCGTGTTGTAATTCCAGAGTTCAGACTTTCTCCAGCTTATCCGTGCCCTGCTGCTATAGAAGATATTCAGGCAGTGTTCCGTTCGCTTTTTACAGAAGAACAGATTCAGGCTTCGCTTAATACAGAAAAAGGAACAACCCCAAAGCTCCCGGAAATTATTATTGCCGCAGACGGTTCTGGTGCAAGCATTGCATGTGCGCTTTTGTATAATTTGCGTGAACGCTACAGAACCTGCATTAGTCATGTTGTATTTTTTAGTCCATGGCTTGATCTTTCTCCAACTTCAAAAATCATGTCTTCTAAAAAAATCAACGATGAAGTTTTGACTCTGGATACTTTCAAAAAAAGCGTTACCGATTACACATATATTGAAAATACAAAAATATCATCTGTATCTCCATTGCTTGCCGAAGACGAACAACTCAAAGGATTTCCACCAGTATTTATTCAAATGGGTTCAAAAGAAATCCTTCTTGATGATGCAAAGGATTTTGCAGCACGCCTCAAAGAAAACGGAAGTAAATGCGAGCTTGATATCTGGAAGAATATGATGTTTATGTTCCAGATGGCAGATGAATATTTGCATGAATCTCACCTTGCACTTGATAAGGTTGGAAAGGTTGTTACCCAAGATTCTGCTGGAATTGAATCTGTAGAAATTCAGAACAAACCAAAGCTTGAACACAGCCTTCATTCAGAAGCATAAAAACAGGAGCGTTTTATGGAACTTCTTTCTCCTGCAGGAAATGTCGAAAAACTTTATTACGCCTATGCTTATGGTGCCGATGCCGCTTACATTGGACTTAAGAAATTTTCTCTTCGCGTAAAAGCCGATAATTTTTATGATGATGAATATAAGAAAGTTGTTGAACTTAAAAAACAGTTTCCTGGAAAAAGACTTCATTGTGCTTTAAATATTTCTTTTCATGATGATGAAATTGATTCGCTAAAACAGAATCTTGATTATTTCAAACTCTACCCTATTGATGCTTTTATTGTTCAGGATATTGGAATTGTTCCGTTGTTGCAAAAAGAGTTTCCTGGCGTTCAGCTTCATTTGAGTACTCAGTCTAGCTGTGTAAATTCTGAGGCTGTTAAGCTTTACAAACAACTTGGATTTTCGCGGATTGTTTTAGGACGAGAAATTTCTTTAGACCAGATTAAACGAATTAAAGATACAGTGCCAGATATGGAGTTGGAAGCCTTCTGCCACGGAGCAATGTGTATTGCTTATGCAGGACGCTGTCTTATGAGCGCATATCTTACAGGCCGCAGTGCCCAGAGCGGATTTTGCAGCCACACCTGTAGATGGAATTTTAATGTTGATACAGCAAAAGCAATTGCTCAAAGCGGACTTCTTACAATAGAAGAAGAACAACGTAAAGGTGAAAAGTTCCCGATTTTTGAAGGGGAAGATTTTACTGCAATTTTGTCATCAAAAGATTTACGCATGATTGAACACCTCAAAGATTTTAAGGATGCAGGAGTTGATTCCCTTAAAATTGAAGGCCGAATGAAAAGCATTTATTATGTTGCAATGGTGACCCGTGCTTACAGGAAGGCGCTTGATGTTCTTGAAGGAAAAATCTCTGCCGATGATGCACAGCCATTTATTGATGAGCTTGAAAATGTCAGCCACCGCGAAAGCACGACAGGATTTTATTACAACAAAGCCGAAGCCGATGAAACTACAATTGGCGCAAGCGACAGTAAGTATCAGCTGGCAGCACAGATGAAAGAAGAAATAACTGGTGACGATTTTGAAAAGATTTACGAGTTAGGTCAGTCTAACTTCAAGAAGTTCAATGACGATCTTGCAGCAATGCATCCTGGTGCACGCGAAGCCCGACTTAAAGATTTAGAGATTCACACAGACCGACGCGTTATTCCTTTTGAAAAGAAAGAAGGCTGGCACATGTATTCGTGCGTTCCGCTCAACATGATTAAGGCCGACGAAGATATTGAATTTGTTTCACCTGATTTTGTATGCGTAACAGCAAAGCCTGATGAGTTTGCATTAATTAACCCTGAAACAGGAACAAAGCTAAACTGGGTTTGCGACGGACATGCATGTGTTGTTTATTCAAAATATGAATTGCCGGCCGCCAGTCTCTTAAGAACTCTCGACCCTGATTATGTTGAAGGACAGATCAGAGATACAGGAAGATAGATTATTTTCCTACACAGAAATTTGCAAAGATTGAACCAAGAACATCGTCTGGGGTGATGGCACCTGTTACTTCTCCAAGAAAATCTAACGCATCTTCAAGATCCTGAACTACAGCATCAAGAGTATAATTATCTTCAGAAGTTAAAAGCGCATGACGTGCAGATTCCAAAGCTTCTGATACAGCAGCTTTCTGGCGAGCAGAACCAAGACCTGCCTGGGTGCGTTCTGTTGAAATGCCATTCTTTAGAATTGCCTCTATTTGATTGAAGAGAGCTGGAAGTCCTATACCATTTTTTGCACTTACACAGAGAGCATCTGGAGCCACAGGGTTTTGACTTGCGGCGTCACATTTGTTCCAAACTTCAATAAGCGGAACAGGACAATTTTTTATAAACTCTTCGTCCTCATCATTTTTTCCGGCAACCGAATCTATCAAATACAAAACAACATCTGCATCTTTTACAAGATTTTTAGAAAGTTCAACACCCTGGGCTTCTACAACATCATCTGTGGCGCGAAGGCCTGCAGTATCAAACAGGCGAACAGGAATACCATTAATGCCTGCCCACGATTCAAGCCAGTCGCGGGTAGTTCCTTCTACGTCGCTTACAATGGCACGCTCTTCTTTTAAGATCGCATTGAACAGCGAAGATTTTCCTGCGTTTGTACGGCCCGCAAGAACTACACGCGCTCCATCCTGATAAAGCTTTTCGCCCTGCCAGGAAGCCTCAAGTGTTTCAAGACGCTTTACAGCATCTTCAAGATCCTGGCGGTTAAAGGTATCTGCAATTGTTTCTTCATCTTCGGGATACTCAATTTCTACTTCAATTGCTGCAAGTGTATCTACTAAAAGCTTTTTAATCGAATCAATTTCTTTGTAAAGCGAACCGGCAAGTCGACCTGCAGCATGCGAGCGAGAATCATCTGTATGACTGTCTATAATTTCACGAACTGCTTCTGCTTTTGTTAAATCTGTTTTGCCGTTTATATATGCGCGGAAAGTATATTCACCTCGGTTTGCCTGACGGAATCCGCTTTTGAGCATGAGGTTTTGAATTGCAGTAACAACGGAAGGACCGCCATGGCACATAATCTCTACCATGTCTTCGCCAGTGTAAGATTTTGGAGCGCGGTAAACGGCACACATTACTTCATCGATTTTTTTGTCATTGTCAACAATCCAGCCATACACAACTGTGTTTCCTGGGGTCTCAAGCAAGGCACGCGGGCGGGAAAAAACTTTGCTTACAAGTTCAATACAGCCTTTACCCGAAACACGTACAATTCCAAGTGCGGCTGGTGCAAGTGCTGTTGCAATAGAGGAGATAGGTTCTTCTGGTGTGTACTGGTCAAGTGCCATACCTAGTTATGATACCGTTTTACATTTGTGTTTTGCAATAACGGTGAGTAATAATTGTCATCATCTTCGGCATAAAGATTAAGGATGCTGTCCAGAATAGAAAGATCCATATCTTCTGCAGTAGGAACAAGCGGTTTCATTGTAGTTCCAACGGCAGGCTTTTTAAATTCCCAAGATGACTCATGTGCAGTTCCAGTAAAGTTTTCGGTATCGGTGATATCTGGAGGAGTAATTCCATATTCACCAGAATTGTTCCAGCACATATAACCACGGTTTATAGAATCACGAACGCCAAAGAATTCCTTGCGGATATATTCTTCATCGTAATACTGTTTGTCATAACTAACACCAAGATAGAAGGACTGAACCCATGGACGGATGAGCGCTCTGTTACGGCACATGATTGTATTGCGGAAAGAACCGTAATAATAAATTCTATAAGTTCTGTCTGCATAAGGTGCGTAATTTAAGAAGGTCTGTTCAAAGTGACTTGGATAGAACATTGGACCAATAACATCAACATACTCTGCCAAAAGCTCTGAATCCTGACCTGTGCGTGTACCACTGCGGTACCAGCCGTTTGCGCCATAAATATCAATTCCAATTGGTGCATCTATGTTTTCGCGGGCATAAGAAAGGAACGAAATAAGAGCACTTTCTTTATCCATGCCTTTATCCTGCCAGCGATATTTTGCGTTATAAAGATTTAATCCGTCTGTAGGGAAGCGGATATAATCAAACTGAATTTCATCAAAGCCGCGGGCAATCAGTTCTTTTGCAACTGCAATATTGTATTCCCAAACTTCTTCTGAATATGGATCAACCCAGTGCTCATCATAATACTGAGTTTCTGTTCCTGTTACATTGCCTTCTTCGTCTACAATATCTTCGTAGCCTTTAATACCAGTCCATACGCGGTTGTATTTATTATCCCAGACTGCGTACTTTCCGTTTCCGTATTTTGTAAGACAGCGGTCTTTGAAGGTTACAATTCGCGCAATAAGATATATATTTTCTTTTTTAAATTCATCAATAAATTTTTCAAGATCTACTGCATAGTTTGAAACTGTTCCTTTTTCCAAAAGCAGAGGATCCTTTGTTCTGTAACGCAAATATCCGTAATCGTCTTTCATATCAATTACGAGTGCATTCATGTTACGGTCTTTTACGATCTTCTTAAATTTATTAATTCCTTCATTATTACGGCACTGATAAGCCGAAGCGTAAACTGCTTTTTTGCCGTTTGCTTTTTCTGCATAAGGCGAATTGATTGTTCCAGGATAAAGGAGCCACAGCTCGTTGAGCAGAATGCCTTTTCCGAAACCGCTGCGAGACTGACCAATCCATGCAGTGTTAATCATTCCAGGCACAACCGCAAAGGCTTTGTTCCAGTCATTGAACATTACAGGAGAACCGGGACTTGTAAGAGTATTAATATCAAGAGAACCAATGCCTTCAAGATGTGTATAAACAAGAACATCATCCATCAACGAAAGTCCGTCAAAAGAATCTACAGGTTCTGTTCCTTTATAAAGCATTACACCCTGTTTAGTTTCCCAATCAAATTTGTAAAGACAAGGAATATAAGACTGCGACAAATAAAGCTCTGTATACTGTGAACCATCTTCATTTGTTCTTAAAACAGGAAGCATGTCTGCAATTTCATCTGGTGAAGAAAGCGACTGCATTTTTAAAAATCCGTCTTCAACATCAGTCCACATTGCCTTTGGTTTATCTGGCATGATATATGAAAGCCCGAAAATCGGATGAGTCATAAAGACAACCGTTTCACCTTCATAAGTAGCAATTGCGACTGCTTTTACACCAGGTGTTGTTTTACTCATTGAGCCAAGAGCTTTCCAACTGTCACCACCATCGCTTGAATAATAAACGCTGTCTTTTGTTGCAGTAACCATCTGCATATTATTCAATGGGTTTACACAAAAATCCTTGAGCTCCTGAATCTGTTTTACAAGAGTAGTTTCTTTACCGTTATATTTTTTGATTGTTAAAAATGGAAGACCGTTATCTTTTTCTATATATGTTTTGAAATCTTCTGTATAAAAAAGTCCTTTCTGTGTACGGATGAACCAGCCATCTTTATAACCCGCAATTGAGTTTCCTAAAAATTCCGGAAGCCTTACACGAAGAAGCTGATCTACACGCGCTTCTGTCCAAAGCGGGATTACAATATTTGAAGAAGTTACTTTAAATAAACCTGAATCTGACCCAACAAGGAAAACATCAGTTTCGCTCCCAGATTCTGAACCAGCCGAAATTTTTCCCGGCAGTTGATATAAAGGTTTTGTATTTTGTGCATATATAATCTGCAACGGCAGACACAAAAGCAACATTATTTTAATGAGGAAATTTTTCATGTTTAAATTATCGGCAGAATTTGGGGTCTTGTTTAAAAAAAATATTCCCGTGCACAAGCACGGGAAATCCAATTAAACAATCTGATCCAATGTATCTACAACTGCAGAATCGTAGAATTGTGGCTGTTCACGGAGCTTTTCAATTGCAGTTTCCTTATCCATTGCCTGGCGGTAGTTACGACGGCTAGACATAGAAACAAATGTTTCTGCTACGCGGATAAGACGTGCAATCTGTGGAATATCATCGCCCTTAAGTCCGTTTGGATATCCTGAACCGTCCATGTTTTCATGGTGCTTTTTAGAAGCATCATCAAATACCTGCCAGTATTTCTTAGGAACAAAATCAAGATACTTTTCTGCAATGTTTACGTGATTATGCATTTCGTCTTTCTGTTCATCAGTAAGAGTGTCTGCTTCCCAGATTGATGGATCAACTCCAAGGAAGCCTGCATCATAAATCATTGCAGCACAGAAGTTGAGCATTGAGTTACCCTGTGAAAGTCCAAGCTGCATAGAAAGTTTATATACAAGTTCACTAACGTTCTTTGAGTTATTTTTGCGGTTTGTAACCTGGTCAATTTGAGCACCAATTTCTTCACATTTAACGGCAAGCTGTTTAAGTTCTTCTTCATCTTCCGGTGAGAATGTTACATCAGGTAAAGCAGCGGCTGGTGCCCAGGTAGAAGTTCCTGCAAGCTTAAGAGGAGCACCCTGACCATACAAGTCTGTTGCACCACCAAGCATGATTCTGTTTGTATTGCTTGTATTTTCTGCAATAAGACGGAAGGCTTGCATGTACTGTTCCTGGCGTTCTGCCTGCTGTTTCATGCTGCGGCGTGCAATAATGATTACAACAAAAACAATAATCAGAATAAGAACAGCAATACCAACAATTGAGAATACCATGATTGTTGTAGATTTCGCCTGAGCTCTTGAAGACTCTTTAAGGGCTTCTGCCTGGTCGCTCATTGAATCCTGCATACCGGCAAAACCTTCCTGAATAGCCTTAAGGTTCTTTTCTGAATTTTCATTTGATTTTGCAAGCTCTTCAGCCTGATTTTTCATGCTTTCGGCAAGTTCTGCATTTGATTCTGCCTGTTTTGAAAGAGCTTCGTTCTGTTTTTCCAAAGCCTGTGTCTGCTGTTTAATAGACTGCTGTTCTTCATTATGACGTTTTTGAGCAGCCGCTTCACTTGCAGCAAGTTCTGCTTTGCGCTGATTTTCAGCTTCTATTTTTTGTTTTTCTTCTATTTGAGCAAGGAGCTTTTCAATTTTTGTATTCTTTACATCAGGATATTTTTCAATCATGATAGTAACATCACTAAGAGCGGCTCCATTGTATTTTTCAAGAATGGCATTAAGCTTTTCTGCATAAACAAGCTTTGCTTCACTAATTACAGATGCACGCAAGGTCGATGAAGTTTCATCGTTCATCATTTGAAGTGCACCGTTAACCTTTTTATATGCAGTATCAATATCACCTTCGTCCATAGCATCTTCTGCGGCAGTGAGCTGCTTTTTTACAAGAGCAGATGTATCTGCTGCAAAAACAGACACAGTCATAAATGCAAAAATTAATACTGTAATGATTCTCTTATACTTATCTAATAACATTTTCAACTCCAAATCCTAAAATAGCGCTAAGATGATTTTCAACACCACCCTGATTTAATATTAAAAGAGTATCTCTTGCTCCTAGATTGAAAACAAGCTTAACTCTCTCCAGTTCTGCAAATGTAAGTGACACTCCGCCTTTGAAGCTAAGTGCCTGATAATCTCCGCTGATAATTCCTCCGAGCAGATAATTAATATCAAAATTAAATCCTGCTCCACCAAGAATTGCATTGCTCAACTGAATACCAACCAAAGGCGAAACAACGTCTCCATGAAGGGCTTTCTGATTGTCCAACACAGTCTGTGACTTGCTTGTTTCTGCATCACTCTCAAATACATTCAAATCACAGAATCCAAGACGGAAGAAAAGCTTTGGTGCAAACTTGAATGCAACCTTTGGAGCAATTTCAAAATTGAACTCCATTGGACCACCGTTGAACTGCATGAACTTAAAGTCAACAAAAGCATCTCCACCAATTACAACTGAGTTTGGTATAGTATACTCATAAAGGAAATCTAATCCAACACCTTCGGCCATAAGAGGCTTTGCAAGATCCGGTGCTGTAACAAGACCAAAATCAATCATACCAAGGTTTGCATTCCAGCGATATTTTTGTGATCGCTCATCCTTTGACGAAAGATAAACAGTTTTTCCTTCGGATGTTGTTACAACATTATAATCTTTTTCAACAACTGCGAGAAGTCTTTCTTTTTCGGCCTGCTTCTTTTCAGCAGCAGCAATTGCTTTCTGCTCCTTTTCCTTTTCATATTCCTGCTGAATTTCGTAAGCCTCGGCAACTGCAGCATAAAGGTCTACTGCATCTTCGTCTTCAAAGTCCCCATCAATATTGTTATCAATAATAATATAAATTGCGGTCATTGCAAATTCATATTCATTATCAATAATCAATCGACGAACCTTTTTCTTGGTATAGTTCTCCATTAAGTAATAATACTTATCATCAACATTTTCGCGAAGAATCTTTGCAAGTTCCTTATCTGCCTGTTTTACAAAGATTACATCAATCTCTTTGTAAACTTTACTCACATATTCTTCCAGAGCAAACAGATTAACTGTCGACAGCGAAAAAATCAGTGCTAGAAAAAATGTTTTCAATCTTTTCTTCAAAATCATAAACACCTCAAGCTAACAGAACCACTTCGTTAGAATATGTTCACACGAAGACCAATTGAATATTGGTGAGCAAACTTTTTAATATCTTCACTCGCTACGTCCGATGGAATGAACCACAAAGAATATTCGTAGTACATTGAGAACGTACTGAATGCCTTTATTTCACTTATATGAACTCTAGGGAATTCAAGCTGACCAAGTACGGCAGAAAGAATCTGTCCAGAACCAGAGTTTGTCTGTGAGAAGTAGTTGAACTGAGCACCTACTGCAACACTCGCACTGAGCCAGTCAAAGTCGTGTCCAAAGAAGAAGCTGAATGGTATTGTAGAAATGTTGGCAAGAAGCTTTCCACCAAAGATATTTCCACCATAACGCAATTCAGAAATTACATTTCCAAGGAATGCGTTTACAGCATCTCGCTGTTCCTGTGTAAACTGACCGAATACAAACTGGAGCTTAACGTTATCATCAAAGAAGGTAAGACCTGCACCAACTTCGAACAAAGAAGCACCCCAGAAGTGGAAGTCTACGTAAAGTCCCTGGATGAATGATGGAACTTCATAAGAAGACTTATCACCTTTTCGGAGGGCAATCTTAACAGAATCAAGACCTACAGAGTCTTTAGAAAGTCCCGAAGCCTCGAGCATCTGGTTGTAGCGGCCACCGTTATTTGGAGCAATAAGCTTAATTGTTGGAGCGGTGTTATCAATCTGAACAATTGTTCGTTCAACAGCAACTTCGCCGTTCTTCATTGTTGCGCGGATAAGCAGGAAGTGATAACCTTCTGTCCAATCCTGATTTTCTACACGGTAGAGCCACTTATCATTTGTAGAAAGTTCTTCGAATGTCTTACCGTTATCAAAGCTTAATTCAACCTTTGCAACAGTCTTTGCAGCAACCATATCTTTGAATTCTTTCTTTGCGTCTTTAGCCTTGGCAGCAGCAACTTCTTCTGGGTTACGGCTGTAGCCTGCACGTCCCTTGAGGTATGGTCGGCGCATAGCAAAGTCACCGTATGTAAAGTTGTCGAGTGTAATCCAAGGACCAATTGAACTGTATGTAATTGTCTGCTTAATAGAAGGAACATTGCGTCCGTCTTCAAGAACTGCTTCTACATAGTATGTATGAGTTCCATCAGTCATATCGGTTACAATTGTCTTAATAGGATTTCCTTCTTCATCAACCATTCCAGTATTTACTTCTGATGCAGGTGTAATTTCAAACTTGAAGAAGCCTGATTCAGAAAGTGAAGTTTCTTTTACAAACTTGTCATCAACATAGAGTTTGAGAGAAGCAATCTTTCCTTCTACGTTTGAAGAAGCCTGACCATAAATATTGAAGTTTCCGTTCTTGTGTTCACCGTTCAAAGGATAAAGAACATCAACAACTGCAGGAGGTCTAGATTTATCAAGGTGGATGTTACGGCTTACGTTTGTTCTGTTACCGGCTTTATCTTCTCCGGAAAGTTCAACGTTATAGAAGCCGTCTGGCAAATCTGTAATATCAAGAGTTTCACCAATAATATTGTTGATTGGGAATGAACGCTTAATAGCTTCTGATGTCTTTTCCATGTTTCTGATTGTGATGTACAAATCAGAGATTTCTACGTTATCAAATGCATAACCAGAGAAGAAGAGCTGTCCTGTAGAAGTTGAATCATCAAGTGGGAGGTCAAGAGAAATATCCGGAGCATCGTTATCGATGTTGATCAAGCTTGAATACAAGCCCTTAATTCCATAATTATCTGTAATGCGGAGGAATACTACCTGAGTACCACCAGGAATTGCACGTGTATCAACTTTGTATGACCACTCTTCCTGTCCTACTGCATCGTTATAGCTGTTACCGTTATCAAGAGAAAGTTCAACCTTCATGATACCGTTCTTATCGCTTGCAACACCAGAAATTGTAATTACTTCGCGAACAGATGTATCGATTGTTGGTTTTTCTACAGAACCCTTTGGCTCTTCCAAAGAAATACGGAAGGTTCTCTGAGCAACTTCACCCTTAACACCGTTTATATCAACTGCATAAACATAAACTGTATGCTCGTTATCTGTCATTGTAGAAATAGGAACATCAATAGAGAAGCTTGTTCCTGGCTCTGGCAACAACTGGAATTCATCGTCATCAATCTTGTACCAGATTGTTGAAGGACCATCATCATCGTAAACAACACCAGAAATTGTGAAGTCACGTGTGATTACCTGAAGTTCATCTGGAACGTGGATTTCGGCAACTGGTAAGTCTGAGCGATTATCAATTGTGAAGTCCCATTTATCGATTGTTGTCTTATTTCCTGCATCATCAGTAAAGATAAACTGCATGATATCATCAATTGGCTGAGCTTCTGTACCAACGTGTGTATTTACAAGTGGTTCAATTTCAATTTCGCCGCGTTTTTCTGTACGGCCTTCACCTGCAATCATCAGATATTCGGTTTTGTTGAACCATCCGTTATCTTCTACCTTGAAGGCAATGAGGTTTTCACCGTTTACAATATCAATAGAAAGAGGTTCAATAACTGTTACATTTGGAGGAGTTGTATCCTTGAATGCAGCAGTTGTTACAAGAGCAGTGTGACCTGCGTTATCGAAGGCTCTAAGATCAAGGCGGATAAGTCCGTCTTCAATAAGCTTAATATCAATATCTTCGCTGAAGGTCATTCCAAGACCCTTAGCATCACCCTTAAGATTAAGTGCATGCCATGTATCGCCGCCATCAAGAGTGTATTCTGCACGGCGAACACCAAGAGCATCTGCAATTGTTCCAGAAACTTTTACAACACCAGACAACCACTGATGAAGAACTGGTTCCTGAAGAACAAGCTGAGGACCTTCTGAGTCTGCAAGGAAGTTTCTTGGAGTTGTCTTGAACTCATCACCAAAGCGGTCTTTTACGCTAAGAACAACATTTTTATAGATTCCATCTTTTGTAGCAGAAAGAACAATAAACTTGCCGTCTGTTTCAATTTCAAGACCTTCCGGATTTCCTACGATTTCTGCAGTAATAGGTCCGTTTACATTTGCATAGAACATGTACTTAGAACCATCAAGAAGAACCCAGTTAGAATCCTGTTCATCATAGAATGTTCCTACGCCTGCCAGTGTGTAAATCTTTTCTTCATCATCTGTTACGTCGGCAGCAGTATCACGGATTACTGTAATAGAACCAGTTACAACCTGCTCAAGAGATCCGGCTTTAATAGTAATATTAATTTTATTTACACGTGAAGGAAGATTATTAAGTGGGATTTCTGCAATCCATCTTGTATCTTCTGGTTTTCCAAGTTTTACTGAACCAGTCTGGCGCTGATCTCCACCTGCAACTTCTTCACCAATAATTTCATAATTAACAGCACTTACAGTTGCACCTGTATCGATATAAAGCTTCATGAATTTTGGTTCTTTAGAAACTCCATAAGGAAGAACTACAGGCATACCGCTGTAATATGGCTGTCCATCAACTTCTGCGATATTTGCAGCAAGAGTTGGAGCCTTCTGTGCAGTATATTTTGCGTTTTCATAAATAAGAGGATTTGCACCCTCAACCATATCGGCACGAGCGAATGTCTTAAAGTTTTCTTCAAGCTCATCCTGATATGTTACGATTGCATAAACATCAAAGGCATCAATCCAGGAAATAACCTGTGCTTTCGCAGCAGGAATCTTTCCATTAATTTCTTCGATTTCTGGAAGTGTATTAATTGCAACAGCCTTTGCAACCTTGTTTCCACCTGCACTTTCAGCAATGAATTCAATAATGAACATTCCATCTGCAAAGTTGTAAGTTTCAAGGCTAAGAGAGAAGTTTCCGTCTACCCCAACAGGAATATTCTGGAAGCTGTTTTCAACTGGACGAGGAGTTACTTTTGCAATAGTTCCGTTTTTGTCCAGTGTTGCATCTACACCTAAAATTCTATAATTAAGTCCGCCAACACCAGTTTCGCATTTTACAGAACCTGTAATTTCAAGCGAAGTCTGACGAGCTTTAATTGCTTTAGATTCTTCATAGTTATTAATGAAGAGATTTGGAAGAACGTTATCATTCTTAAAGATGAGAGGACGAGATTCAATAACCTTACCCTTATCTGTTGTTACACGAACGATAACTGGTTCAGAACCACCAATTGCATTTCCAGGAATAAGCTTAATCTGATTATCATGAAGCTCTGCTTTTGCAAAAGGAGTTTCTGGAACAAGTTCTACTTTTACAGCTTTTCCACCAATAAGGTATCCTGTTGCAGGGAAATCAGGATTATTTATAATTGAACCGTCTTCTGCAACAGTGCTGTCATCAAACACAACGATTGGATCATCGCTTTTAACAACTGCTGTATTTGTAATATACAACCATGCTTTATATTCAGTTTTGCGGTCAATAACATCTGTAACAGAGATTGCTACAGGGACAAGACCCTTTGCAAAAGTTGTAGTAATTGGAATTGAGAAAGTATATGAAGTTGGATTTTTAAGAACTTCGTCTCTTGGTTCCTGACCTGCAACTTCAATGTGAGCCTCTTTAATTCCAAGAGGAGATGTAGCAGTTACAGAGAATGTCTTTCCTGCTTCCGGATGGATTTCCATTCCGTTTACAAAATCAACCGATTCTTTTCCAGAAGAAACAACGCCCTGTGAGAATTCAGGAGCAATACCTTTTGAAACAATCTGAACAGAAACAGGATTTCCTTCTACTCCGTTTTCATCAATTCCCACAACTGTGATTTTGTGGTTTCCAGCTGAAAGGTCAGAAGCCTTGCAAAGTTCATAATAGTAAGAACCCTTTGTTTCCTGGATAATAGCTTCTTCAGCATCGAGCTGAATTCTTACAGATTGAACACTATCATCATCTGTTACAAAACCGCGTACAAATACAGCTTTATTATCACCTGCATAAATTGTACCAGGGA
The DNA here is from genome assembly GCA_946411215.1 of uncultured Treponema sp. Classification (GTDB taxonomy): domain Bacteria; phylum Spirochaetota; class Spirochaetia; order Treponematales; family Treponemataceae; genus Treponema_D. The sequence continues at coordinate 20,504 of CAMKDH010000015.1, forward strand.
TTGGATCTGTAATTGAAGCAATTGGTTTATCATCTTCCTGATTAAGGAAAATCACCTTTGAAACATCAACAACGTTTCCTGCGCGGTCAACAGCTTTTACAGTAAACTTGCGTGACTTATCTTTAAATCCAATTGTATCAAGAGTAACAGCCCAATAAGGGTTACCTGGAACAAGGTCAAAATCACCGCTAAGATCGCCAAAAGTCCATGACAATTCTGTTACACCAACATCATCTTTTGAAAAACCTGCAACAGTAAATTTTCCATTTACAGGATCTTCCCCTGGATAAACAATCTGAACATCAGGCTTTGTATTATCTATATAATAGAGGAAAGAATATGCACCTTCGGATGTTGCATTATCAATAGCTTTGAACCACAGAACGGCAGGACCATCCTGGAATTTACGTGTATCAAGAGAGATTGAAAATTCTACAGTATCAAACTGCTTAGTTTTCTGGAGCTTTACAGGGAACCAGAAGCCACCGTTATCAACAGAATAATAAAGCTCTTTAATTCCGTTACCGTCGCTTACAGTACCTTTGAAGTTTACATTGCCAGAAACAAGCTGACCCATACCAACATTTTCTACAGCAGTAAGAGGCTGTTTACGGTCGAGCTGCCAGGTGAGCTTTACAGGCTTACTTACAACAGGTTCTTCGTTAATATCATAACCTGTTACTTTAATTGTATGAGGACCTTCTTCAAGGTTATTTGTATCAAGGTAATAAGACCAGAATTCTTTACCTTCGGCAATTACTAACTTTTCATTTTCGGTGCCTTCATCAAGGAGGAGTTCAACCTTGGAAACACCATCATCGTCGACACAGGTACCTACAATGTTAAGGTTACCTACAACGCGCATGTTTGTATAAGGGTTTGTAATACCACAAATAGGGCGGTCAGACTCCGGATCAACAAACAAGTTAAACGGACCTTCTACGTGTTCATTACCACCAAGGTCAGTTGCCGTAATCATAATATTATACTTGGTTGCTTTTTTCTGGGTCTTTCCTTCCAGATCGAAATTTTCTTTCCAGCTGTTAACGTTATCAACGTCAATTTCTTCTATATCGCCCTTTCCGTGAGCAAAACCCATGGCGCAGAAACAACAGAGGAACAACACAGTGAATAAACTTTTTACATGCTTCATATTATTAAAACTCCTTTTAATGAAAAGATAGTTATAGTTTATCTTTTCAATTATCGGCAGAACATGACAAAATCAGCATAAAAAACTTTGAAGATATTTCTTCAGCTCCCACCAAGAGTTTTTTTGCAGAGAATGAGCCATTTTTACACATATATTTTATACTATAAATAGGAGAAAAGCAAAAAAAATAACGATTTTAGACGACATTTTTATGTATGCGTGTCAGAACAAGCCGTCAAAGATTTTGTGATAATCTTCGATTGTGGCAGCGTGAACAATTGCATTGCGCAGTGGGCCACCGTTTGGAATACCTTTTGAATAGGCGTGGAACCGTTTTCGCATTTCCAGGCAGGCATGCTGTTCACTTGTTTCGGCAGCAAGGCGTTCAAGCTCTGCAAAACCTGTTTTTATGCGTATTTGGGCAGGAACTGGCTCGTAGGAACCGGTTGTGAGCAAACTTGTTGTGTCGCGGAAGATAAAAGGATTTCCCATAGCACCACGTGCAAACATTACGGCATCTACACCAGTTTCTTCGAGCATTTTGCGGGCATCTTCGGGCTTAAAAAGGTCTCCGCTGCCAAATACAGGCACACGGCCGTCCACCATTTCTACAAGTTCGCGCATTATATTCCAGTCTGAATGGCCTTCGTAGCCCTGAGCCTTTGTTCTTGGATGAATTGTTATGGCGCTTGCACCTGCATCAAGAGCTACTTGAGCTGCTTCTCGCCAGGTTATGAGCTTTTGTTCCCATCCAGAACGAATTTTTACTGTTACGGGGATGGGAACCGCAGCGTCAACGACTGCCTCTACTACTTTAAAAAGCCTGTCGGGATCTCGTGTAAGCGCACTTCCCGCCCCTGTTTTTACGATTTTTGGAACAGGACACCCGCAGTTTATGTCTATGCATTCACAATTTGTCTTTTCAAGGACGATTTGTGCAGCCTGAGCCATTACTTCTGGTTCGCCACCAAAGATTTGAACGGCATAAGCTGATTCATTGCAGGCTCTGCGCATTAAAATTTCAGTTTTGAGATTTTTACGCACAAGAGCTTCGGCACTAACCATTTCTGTATAGGTAAAGCACGCTCCGTTTTCTATACATACAGAGCGGAACGCAGCATCACTGTAACCTGCAACTGGTGCTAAAAAGAGATTTCCTTTGAGATCGATGTTTCCGATTGAAACGGGATGGTAGAGTGTCATTCCGGCAGCTTAAAGGCCTTGCAGCTGTTCTTCCAGAGCTGTTCGCTTAATTCTTCCAGGTCCATATCAAGCATTTCGGCAAGGAAATTTGCTGTAGAAGGAAGATATGCAGGCATTGTACGCTTTTTCTCGCGATATTCAGCCGGAATCATAAACGGACTTTCTGTTTCTATAAGGATTCGGTCCACAGGAATGTTCATAACTGTCTCATGAAGATTACGTGCATTGCGGTATGTAAGGTTTCCTGCAAAGCTGAACCAGATATTTTTATCAAGACATTTCTGTGCATATTCCGCATCTTCAGAATAACAATGCAAAATTGCCCCGGAATCTGGCAAACGTTCTGTTAAAACATCATAAACATCACGACCTGCATCGCGGTTATGAATAATTACAGGAAGATCATGTTTCTGAGCAATCTCAAGCTGTGTAATAAAAAGTTCAATCTGAGAGCGTTTATCGCCAAACTGCTTGTAATAATCCAATCCAGTTTCACCTACAGCAACAACATTTGGCAATTCAAGGTATTTTTCGATTGTAGCAGCATAATCAGGTCCCGGATTTGTTACTTCAGAAGGAGCAACACCAACTGCATGATACAAGCCCGGTACCGATTTAAGAGAATTATAAACCTTTGGAAAATCCATAAGGCTATTGTTAATACTTACAATTCGCTGAACACCAACCTGCTTGGCTTTTTGTATAACGCGTAATTGTTCAATAGGATCATCGTATATAAGCCCGATGTGGGCATGAGTATCAAAAAACTTCATGGCTTTACTTCCTAAGATTTGTACTATGACTGTCTTTCGACAATGCTATTTATAAGCATAGCATAGGATTGCCTTACCGTCAAATTCTTTTTTCCTGCCCTTCTGTGTCAAAAAACGTTTGTTTTTTAGCAGTTCCCGTGTTATCTTTATATATGGACGGATTTACTGATATTCGGTACGCCGTACTAAAATCTAAAAAAGGGGCCAATTTCGTCCCTAAGGAGAATCATTATGGAAAAATCAATTAATGCAGTTGGATTTACTTTGGAACAGAAACAATCAGATATGATAGAGTCAAAACTTAAGCGCATTGCTTATGCCGAAGATTTAATTATTAACCTTACAATGAGAATCAAGCACGACAAAGCCTATTCTGTAGAAACAACAGTTAATTTCCGCTGGGGTTCACAGGCCCACGTATCCAACGAAGACTTCGATTTCGGCGCAGCCCTCAACAAAAACATGGACATG
>CAMKDH010000016.1 GCA_946411215.1 uncultured Treponema sp.
ATTCACGTAAATCTTTCGGTAATTCAGTGTATGCAGGAAAAGCTTGCAGATCAGCTCTTCCGCATTATGGATTTGTACAACCTTGATTACCGCTACATAAATCTTGAAGTTACAGAATCGGCAGCAATTGCATCGAGCGATGTTTTAATGGATAACATGGCCCGACTTATTGAACGCAATATGAATTTTTCTCTTGATGATTTTGGTACAGGATTTTCAAATACTGCTACACTCATTAAATATCCGTTCCACACAATCAAGCTGGACAAGGGTATGGTTTGGGATGCAATGCATAACAAGAAAGCTGAAATCATTTTGAAGAATACAATTGAAATGGTAAAAATGCTCAACATGGAAATTGTAGCAGAAGGTGCAGAAACTCCAGAACAAGTTGAAAAGCTTCGAGAAATGGGCGTTGATTTTGTTCAGGGATTCTACTATTCAAAGCCAATAAGCAGAGATGATTTTTTACAATTACTAAATGATGATACGGGGCGACGCAATGAATATGAATGATTATATTATCCGATTTGATATTGCAGCGGCTCTCATCTCTATTGCGGTAATGCTTAGTTATTTCCGCGAAAACAAAGTAAAGACTAAGATCTCTGATTCTTTTACAGCCCTTATATGGCAATGTTTTTCTGCATGTATTCTTGATATTGCTTCGGTACAGCTGATTAAGCATATTACTCCAGGAAATCTCTGGCTCAATTATATTGTGCTCATGGGATATTACATAATGTTCAATGCAATGCCACTGCTTTATTATATGTTATTTTGGTTCCTTTCTGAAGGAAACCGAAAAATGCCTTTAAAGCAGTATTGGATAATGTTTGGAATTTATCTGGGCTTCTCTTTAGTCACAACGACTTCTCCGTTTACACATCTTGTTTTCTGGTTTGATAAAAATCTGGTTTTCAATCATGGACCACTTTTCTATGTTTATTACGTTCTTGATATTTTCTATGTTGGAAACGGAGTCATTCACTTTTTACGCCATCGCAAGCAGTTTACATCGAATCAGGTTCTTTCACTCATGTTCTTTACGTTTGCCTGTTTTGTTGCTTCGATGATACAGACCTTTATTCCAAATCTTTTAATTACAGGATTTGTTTTCTCTCTTACAATTCTTATAACTTTCTTGTCTCTTGAAAATCCAACTGATTATATTGATACAGAATCAGGGATTTATAATCGCCGCGCCTTTATGGTAAGAGTGCAGGAAAATATTGATTTTGAAAAACCAATGTTTATTATTGGTCTTTACAGTGAGCCTCTTGTTCATATTTTAAGATCAATAGGCGAAGAGAACCGAAAGCTTTTCTATAAAATTATTTTTTCATATTTGAAAGAAGTTTCCGGTAAATATAATGTTTACCGTTTGACATACGAAAAATTTGCAATTCTGCTGGCAGAAACTCCAGAAGAAGAATGTAATGATATTGTTGAAGATATCTGCAATTTCTTTAGGGAACCAATTAAGTTTGGAAATATCGAAATCTCTATTGCCTTGAATGTTCGAACAGTAAAATATCCGGAAGATGTTGGTAATCTTGAAGATTTGCTCGATTTGACCGAAGACTCTCTTGAAGAAAAAATCAATTATCTGGATGCTGTAACTTTACGTGCCGATGCAAAAATTCTTGAAAGAAGAAGACGCGAAAACAAAATTGTTAAGATTCTTGAAAATGCAATGAACAATAATGATTTTGATATTGTATATCAGCCGATTTATAATATTGATGCAGGCGGATATACAAGTGCCGAAGCCCTTTTGAGATTAAAAAGCGAAGAGTTTGGAGATATTACCCCAGATGAATTTATTCCGCTTGCCGAAAAAAATGGACTTGCCCTTCAAATTGGAAATTATGTATTCAAATCGGTCTGCAAGTATGTGGCAGAAAACAAGCTTTGGGAAAAAGGCATTGAGAATGTTCATGTAAATCTTTCTGTAATTCAATGTATGCAGGAAAAGCTTTACGAAATATTGTTCGACATAATGGATCAATACAAAATTGATTATAAATATATTGACCTTGATGTTTCTGAAACAACCGCAATTATGGCAAATGAAATCTTGCTCAGAAACATGAACGTTATGCTTAATCAGGGAATGAGTTTCTCTCTTGATAATTACGGTACAGGTCTTTCAAATACAAATACGCTTGTAAAATATCCGTTCAAATATGTTAAGCTTGATAAGACACTTGTACGCTCTGCTGTAAACGATGAAAAAGCCCGCATCATTCTTCATAAAACTGTTTCAATGGTAAAGGATCTTGATATGAAGGTTGTTGCCGAAGGCGTTGAGAACATGGGCGAATACGACATGGTTGTATATCTTGGCTGTAATTATATTCAGGGCTTTATGTTCTCAAATCCTCTTTCACCAGAAGACTACATAAAGTTCCTGAATAAATAAATTACAGCCACGCAGCACCAGTACCAATCTACAGTCTGAACCAGTTACACTTACATGAGATGTAAAAATTAACTACAGGCTCTGTATCAAGAACTTCATCAAGATCAAGAATTACAGATAATCCTGCTGCAAACTTCTGGCCTACACCAAGCGGTACTCCCATTTCCATGTTAAGGGCAATTCTCTTGTCTAAATCAAAATTAAGAGGTTTGTCTGTTTCTGGAGTTGAGCCGTCTGAATTCTTTCCAAACGATGCTAATCCTTGAACTCCAAAATTTCCGTCCATCATGCCGCCAATCATTCCTGGAATTATGTATGAATAATTTATAAGAAGTTTTCCAGGGAAAGTACAGTTTTCTTTAATTCCTGCGAGGTGTGCACGGCTTAAGTAAGGCACTGTGGCACCAGGGAAATCGGTATAACGGATTACTGCAGAAACTTCATGGGTTGTAGATTTGTTAGAAGCTTTTACAGAGAACTCACCTTCATAACCTGCAAATGCTTTATTTGCATCAAGGTCATAAGTACCAAGAAGAAGGTTTACTGTTGAGAACTCAAGGTTGTTATCATGTTTTAACCACAGGAACTGAGAATAATCAATTCCGGTATGGAAAGAAAGATTTTTTGTGAAAGGAAGGTCTGCCGTAAGAGAGAACGCTTCTTTATCTTGTTGTGTAAAGATTCCGCTCACATACAAAAGATATGAGAGGGAATTTGTTGTCTTCATATTTGAGCGCGAATAAATTGGCAGGGTGTATCCAATGAGTGCGATGTTGTTCATTGAAAAATTTTCTTCGTCCTGGGAATTATCCAAACGAATAAGAGAAGAATCGCGGCCAAGGAAGATATCAAGTGTGCTTGAGCCAACTGGGAATTCTGCAAGGAATTCGCCTGTGATGTTTTTCATGGTTGGATAATAGAAGGCATCAAAAACCATGATTCCGTTAAGCATCTGGCGGCGGGCGGTCTGACCAACGAAGAAACCTCCAACGCCAAAATAAAAGTCGTCTTTGTCTGAAAGCACATTAACAAAAGGTGAGTATAAAAGCGGAGTGAGTTTTCCAAGGAAGGCTTTTTCATTCTGAAGTTCTTGTACACCAGGTTCAAGATTTTCAAGCTCCGCAATTTTGGTTTCGGAACGATGCTTTACTTTGTTTTTATCATTTGATTTTGAATCTTCTTCGTCTGGTTCAGAGTTCTCATCAGCATCTTCAGTTTTATAATATGGATCAAAGTCCGGATAATCTGATTCAAGTTTATTGAAAGACATAATTTCGCCAGCTGGAGATGGACCGTCATAATCTGGAACAACCTTCCATTCGTCAATTGGTTTGATTTTTATAACGTTTCCGGTTGAAGCCTGAGAAGTGTAGAAAATTGCCATGTCGTTTTTGTAAGCCCAAAGTGCGGCAATTGGGTCAGCAACAGCAGGAGTGTAAGTGAAAGTAGTTCCGTCTGAATTTGGTGTTGCTGTAAATATTTCAAGACGGCCTCTGTCGTTGCTGCAGAAATTAAGTGAACCATCTTTGTTGAAAGAAGGAGAAGACGGATCTGTAATAAAATCATGATCTGTATTATTTACGATTTTATATTCTTTTGTTTTTGTGTCTGCAAGTGCAATACAAGCGCGGTCATCTTTTAAAAGAACAAAGGCAAGCTGTGAACCGTCCGCATTCAAAGCAGGCTGAATAAAGCTGTAACGCTCGTCTTCAAGGAAAATAGATTTTTCGCCTGTGATTGTGTCTATTTGAACTAAACGCATTTTAAGGCCATTTTGTTCAACAGCAATAAGCAGTGATCCATCGCGGCTTACAGATGGCTGATAATATGAGCTTGTATCGTTTGTGAGTTTTGTTATGCCGTCTGTTTCTGTCCATTTGTAAAGGTGAAATTGAGTTTCTGGACCAGGATTTCTGTCATAGCGTGAAGAAGCTGCTGAAAAATAGAGATTTTTGTTTTCATCTGCAGTAAGGGCTTTTGCATCAGAAAAGTCTGCCTTAAACAAAAGGGTTTCTTTTGGAATAAAATCTTCCTGGTCAAAATATCTTGAACCGTCGTCACGTGAAGGGTCCAGAAGAACTGCATATATATTTCCATTTCCAGACTGCCTTAGAGAAATCATTGAACCGTCATCAAAAATAATAGCAGGCTGGCAGTAATAAGTATTCATATCGTTTGGCGAAATGATTTTACCTTCTGGGATTTTTCGTTCTTCGGAATATTTTTTCTCAAGTGCAATTTTTATTTCGCGATAAATATCCTGAGGAGTTTTTCCTGTAACAAGCTTTACGCTTTCTTCCCAGGAGCGGTTTTCGTTTCTGTTACGTTCAATATCTGCAAGAGCCTGAATACCACAACGGTCGGCAATACTGCGCATGATAAGATAGCCCATAACATAAATCTGTCCGCTTGGAGGTTCCTGTTCTGTTCCAATTAATCTGTATGGAATGAGGGCATTGTCGAGCGTAGGAGCTTTGAAATCAAGTTCAAAGTAAGGGCTTCGGCCACGGCCTCCGTTTGTAAGTTCTGTTTCGAGTACTGTTGTAAGACCTTCAAGTGCCCAACCAGGAATACTGGAATAATCCATGCCTCTGATAGTTTCGCCAAAGATTTTTGTAAAAAGATAATCCTTGTCTTCAAAATTGATATTTGCAATATGAATGAGTTCATGTGTAAAGAAAAGCTTCATCCAGTCATCACGGAAGCCAAAATGATTGTAAATAATAGGAGAGTCAAACATTACAATTTCTGGAGGGCTGAACATTGTATATGCATTTACAATATTCATTCGGCTGAATACATAAACATCGGTTTTGTCCTGAGGCATAGCGTAAATGCGTGCAATTTTTTCCCAGGCTTCGTCTGCAAACTCTGCATATTTTTTAGCAGCACTTTCCGATGCAGCTTCGTAAATAAATCTGAAGTGTTTAGTTTCGGCTTGTTTCCAGCCTTTGAATTTAACGTAGTCGTTTGCAAAAGCAGGAATAGCGGTGAATGCCAGAAGGCTTGTGCAAAGAAGAGCACGAATAACATTTTTCATGAAAAACTCCTTTTTTAAAAAACAATCATATATGGTAGAGGGTTACCTAGAAATACGAAATCTCGAATTTTCCAGCCTGTACGAATCCTAGTCGTTCATAAAGCGTATGTGCGGGATTATTTTTTTCTTTTACAAAAAGACTGATTTTGCGACCCGTTTTTAAAACACGCGTACAGATTGTGTAAACAAGATTCCAGGCATAATAATTTTTTCGGTAAAGAGGATGTGTATAAACTCCGCCAAGCTGAACATAATTATAGCCAATGGCATTTGTGTTTGCTTTTGCAACAACTTCGCCATCGGAATAAAGTGCAAAACAAAGCTGATCTTTTAGAATTGATTTGAGGCTTGCTGTTGCTTCAAGGTCTGTTACCTGTTTTCCCTGAGGCGCAACTTCTTTTGCAATATACATTTTTTGAAGTGGCAGCAGGAGTTCCAGATCGTTTTGTGGGTTTGTGCAGCGTTGGATCTCATCATCGCAGCTAAGGGCTTCTGGCGGTGGAAGAGGCTCTGCATCAAGAGTCATAACTGAATAATGATTTGTCTGATATGGGATTTTATTAAGGCTGCTGAGTGCATCCAAAAATATTTGACCCGCAACAGGCTCCCCGTTAAGAACACTTACAGTTTTGTCTTTAAGAAAATCAGTGAGGCAGGAGAGAAGACCTTCTAAAGTGTCCGCAGCAGGTATGCAGTAAAGAAGCGTTTTGTCTAAATAAAACACCCCAAGAAGCTGTGTGGTCCCTGAGCCTGTCGAAGGTGTCGAAGGGGCTTCCCTAATCAAATAAACTTTTTCTTTTTTTCTTCGTACATGTGAGCACAACGTAACGCAGGTAGGTTCCCAAGGCGAGAGAAAGTCTTGAAGCTGCTCATATTCATCCTGTTGTGCTGCAGTAATTTCCATGGGGATATTTTAGCATTTTACCTGGACAAAAAAAAGTGTTGACAATTCGGTTGTATCACTGTATTATGTACTTAATACAGTGATACGCGCAATCACAATAATATTGCTGAAATTGCGAGCCCTGAGCTTATCGAAGGGTTCACAGGAGGTTACATGGAATATCAGTTTACGAACGATAAACCCATTTATCTTCAGCTCATGGATGTGTTTAAGGTGGCAATAGTTTCGGGCGAACTTCCAAAAGGGCAGAGGCTTGAATCGGTACGCGATCTTGCGGTTATTGCAAAAGTAAACCCAAACACTATGCAAAAAGCACTTTCGGAGCTTGAGCGAATAGGCCTGGTCAGAACAGAAAGAACTTCTGGTCGTTTTATTACAGACGACGAAGAGCTCATTCTTTCGATGAAAAAGGAAATTGCAGAAAAAGAAATCTCCGTGTTTCTTGAAAAAATGAAAAAGATGGGAATCACGAAAGATGCTGTAATTAAATTGATAAATGACTATGAGGGATAATTTTATGGAATCAATTCTTGAGTTTAAGAACATAACAAAAAAATATGACAACAAAACTGCTTTGGATGACATTACTTTAAGCATTCCACGCGGTTCAATTGTAGGGTTGCTTGGTCCAAACGGCAGCGGAAAAACAACAATGTTAAAGCTTGCAACAGGACTTCTTCAGCCAACAAAAGGCGAAGTTTATGCCTGCGGATTAAAACCTGGAGCAGAATCAAAGGACTTAGTTGCATATCAGTCTGATAAGGTTTATTTGAATGACTGGATGAATGTAAAAGATCTTATGAACATGCTTGATGATTTTTACACAAACTTTAATAAGGACAAGGCGCTTGATATGCTTAAGAGCCTGAACATTAATCCAAACGACAAGCTTAAGGAAATGTCAAAGGGTACAAAAGAAAAGGTCCAGCTCATCACAACAATGTGCCGCGACGTTCAGCTTTATCTGCTTGATGAACCAATTGGTGGTGTAGATCCTGCAGCCCGCGACTATATCCTTAATACAATTATTTCGAACTATCAGGAGAATGCAACAGTAATTATTTCTACACATCTTATTGCAGACGTAGAACCTGTACTGAATCACATTCTGTTCTTAAAAGAAGGTCACATTGTCCGCCAGGGTGATGTTGATGACATCCGCGAAGAAACAGGCAAATCTATAGATGCCTTGTTCCGTGAAGAATTTCGTTGCTAGATAAGAGAGGTACAAAATGAGAAATCCGTTTCCAAAAATTGGTAAAGTAATTAAATATGATTTTAAGCATTCTTCAAGAAGACTGCTCCCGCTTTATGCAGCCCTTCTTGTACTTGGTCTTCTTACAGGACTTTTTGCAGAGCCTATGGGAAATAGAAATTGGGAAAGTACATCGAATGGAAATTCTTACGAGTTCCACATGAGCTCTTCTGATGCAAACTTTTCCCGCGAGATGATGTTTGGCCTTTTGATTATGGCCTTCATGATTCTTTCTGTCACAACAATTGTAATGACAGTAACTTCAATTGCCCGCCGCTTTAGCCAGAGCATGCTTGAGGACGAAGCTTATTTGAATCTTTCGCTGCCTGTTACAATGGGTGAGCATTTGTGGGGCAAGTTCATAATGGCTTTTGGCTGGATGTTTTGCTGCTGTATTATTACAAGCTTATCTGGACTTCTCTGCTTTATAAGAATGGATTTGCCTTCAATCTTCCAGCAGATTTCTGAAAATCTTCCAGAGTTCAAGGATTCGCTTAATTACTACGGAATGTCAATGGGAAGATTAATAGGCCTTGCAATTATGCTGAGCATCGCATTTGCATTTTTCATCATCACTCTGATTTTTGTTGTAAATGCAATTTCGCACCTTTTCAAAAAGAGCAAGGGTCTTGTAAAGTTCATAACAGTTGTAGTTCTTTTCTGGATCAACGGCTGGCTCTTCAAACTTGTTCCAACCTTTGACACAAGAGACTTCGACGTCATGCAGCAGGTTGGTGGAGCCTTTACAAAATCAACATGCATCACCGCACTTATCCTGCTCCTAGTTTCAGCAGTATACTTTGCAGTGACACAGTGGATTTTTACAAAGAAGTTGAATCTGGAGTAGTTAGTTTCTGAACGAATGAATTGGTGCAGGGATCCTGCCGCCACGGTTGATGAAATCTGCACAGCCAAACTTGCTTACTGGCATTACAGGGCAACCGCCGAGTAATCCGCCAAATTCTACCCAGTCTCCGGCTTTTTTGCCAGGTGCTGGAATGAGGCGGCAGGCGGTTGTTTTATTATTAACCATACCAATTGCAAATTCGTCGGCAAGGATTCCGGAAATTGTAGTAGCAGGTGTGTCGCCAGGAATAGCAATCATATCAAGACCAACAGAACAAACAGTTGTCATTGCTTCGAGCTTTTCAAGGCAGATAGAATTCTGCTTTACTGCATTAATCATTCCTTCGTCTTCTGAAACTGGGATAAATGCACCACTTAAACCACCAACGTTTGTACTTGCCATTACACCACCTTTTTTTACCATATCGGTGAGCATTGCAAGAGCAGCAGTTGTACCAGGGGCACCACAGCCTTCTATACCAATTTCTTCAAGAATACGTGCAACAGAGTCACCTACAGCAGGAGTAGGGGCAAGCGAAAGGTCGAGAATACCAAAGTTTGTGTTCAAACGTTTTGCGGCTTCGCTTCCAACAAGCTGACCCATACGTGTAATCTTAAATGCCATCTTTTTAATTCCGTCGGCAAGAACGTTTATAGGCTGGCCTTTATATTCGCGAGCGGCTGCCAGAATTACTCCGGGACCAGAAACACCAACGTTGATTACGCTGTCTCCTTCTCCAGGTCCGTGGAAAGCACCTGCCATAAAAGGATTATCTTCCGGGGCGTTGCAGAAAACAACAAGCTTTGCACAACCGTTTACATCACAGGTTTTAGAAACTTCTGCAGTTTTTACAATTGTCTCTCCCATGAGCTTTACGGCATCCATGTTGATTCCGTTTTTTGTAGTTCCAACGTTTACGCTTGAACATACGCAGTTTGTTACACTCAAAGCTTCTGGAATAGAATCAATTAAAATGCGGTCTGCAGGAGTAATACCTTTTTGAACAAGAGCGCTAAAGCCGCCCAAAAAGTTTACGCCAAGGTCGCTTGCTGCACGGTCCAAAGTTTTACAATAATCAACATAGCTTGTGGCGTTGCTGGCACCTGCTACAAGAGCAATTGGTGTAACAGAAATACGCTTATTAATAATAGGTACACCAAATTCCTTTTCAATATCCTGGCCAACTTTTACAAGGTTGCCTGCCTTTTTCATAATTTTGTCATAGATTTTATCGCAAGAACGTTTTGCGTCTGAGTCTGCACAATCCAAAAGTGAAATACCCATTGTAATACAGCGGATATCAAGCTTCTGGCGCATGAACATATTTACAGTTTCTTGAATTTCAACTGGTGAAAAAAGCATAAGGGGCTCCTGTGTAAGGCCTCTGGCGACCTTTTTAAGTTATAGACACATTTTAGTGAAAAACTTCCTTATAGGGAATATGATAATAGATTTTTTGAATTCTCTATAAAGGTCTTTATTGTTTTCTGATTGTTCTTGTGTTATATTTGAATTGCATTAGAACTCGAGGTATATGTATGGAAAAAGAACTAATTACCGCAGTTGAAGCAATAAAAACAGCAATTTTACAATCTCAGTATCAAGCTGCTAAAGAGACAACTCGAGTTCAGCTTATTCTTTATTATGGAATTGGGCGATATCTTTCCTCGAAGAAGGGAAAGAAAACTTGGGGAACAAGCGTTCTTGAAACTATAAGTTCACAGTTGAGAAAAGATCTTCCTGGGCTACGAGGATTTTCTGCAACAAGTCTTAAAAATATGCGACTTTTCTATGAAAGCTGGAGTTTTCTTGAAAATGCAAATACATCTGTTCTAAATGACGAATTACCGGCTATAGTAAATTCGTCAGACGTATCTGACGAATTAAAACCCATAGTTTCTATTTCTGATTTCAAGTTATCTGGCGTAAACTTGAATGATTTTCCAGTTGAAGATTTCTTCAAAGTTCCTTTTTCGCATCATATTGCAATCTTCAGTAAGGTTAAGAATCTACAAGAACGATATTATTATATTCATCTTGTTGTAGAAGAACACTTGCCTGTAAATGTGCTTGAAGGCCTTATTAAAAAGGAAGCTTATAAACATCATACAGAGATTCCAAATAATTTTGAAAGAACTATTAGTCCATCAAATCTAGCTCGTAAGGCTGTAGAAATGTTCAAGGATGAGTATCTCTTAGATTTTATCAATGTAGAAGAAATAGGTGAGCGAGATACTGCCGATGTTGATGAGGCTGTAGTAGAAAATGCAATTATTCATAATGTAAAGAATTTTATTATGACCTTTGGAAAGGATTTTGCTTTTGTTGGTGATCAGTATCATCTTGAAGCATTTAATGAAGAATTCTTTTCAGACTTACTATTCTTTAATCGGGAATTAAACTGTCTTGTTGTTGTTGAACTTAAACGAGGAGAATTTAAGCCTGCTTATTTAGGCCAGCTTAGCGCATATCTTAGAATTGTAGATGATAAAATTAAAAAGCCTCATGAGAATCGTACTATTGGAATCGTACTTTGTAAGAGTATGAATAAACAATTTGCAGAATATGTTATTCAGGATTATGACAAACCAATGGGTGTAACGACATATAAATCTCTTTCTGAAATGCCTGAAGAGATGCAGCGAGTTCTCCCAGATCTGGATGATATTAAGAAAATAATGTAATTCTCGAACAGGTAATTTCGGAGGAAATATATGAAAAGAAAATACGGAATTCTATTATTAATATGTTTATTAAATATATCTTGTGTATCAATTAATACTTCAGAAACGAATTCTACAAAAACAGTAAAAGTGGGACAAACATCTTTTTCACATACCTCATTAAAAATAAATAGCTGGGGTGAAGATGAAGTTTTGAAAAATGCAATAAAATCATTTGAAGTTTTGGGCAGCGGAGAAACAACACTACATGAATACATCCTTGGAACTTATGCGATAAAAGCGAGAATAAAAAATGGGGATGAAGAAAAAGATATATGTCTAATTGTTGATACAGGAGCTATGGGAAATGTAATTCAAAAAAAAGTATTACAAGCATTCTCAACTCCATTTAAAGAAAAATACAAATTTGTTTCAAATTATACATATTCAACAGTTAATAATTGGGATGTTTCCGGAACAGTTATTCCAGATTTTCAGGCGGAAGGTTTTCAAATGAAGGACGTTCTTTTTGAACCGGCTGACATCGATAGTTTTGGTTGGCTTGATGATGGTACCCCTGTAAATGGATTTATTGGAATGATAACTCTTTCCCAATTACCATTTTTGTTTTCAGCAAAAAATAAAAAACTTGTTTTCTTTAAAGAAGATTTCAATCCAAAAGGAAAAAGGGTGGAATTAATTAGTAAATATCCATTAGTGTTGGAAGTTCCTGTTGAAATCAATAAGAAAACTTATTCAGCTAAATTAGATACTGGTGGAGAAACAAATTTACTCCCATATTCACTATATAAGAAAAATATTGATAATATTGATGGTAGTTTAGAATTAAGAAAGTCTGGTTTAAAAAGAATTATGGGGCTTCAAAAATCTATGTACTTTTATAATAAAGAATGTTTGAATATTCCTACTGTGGCACAAAAGAAGTCTTTTATGTTTGGATCCAATGATTATATAATGTTAGGCGAAGTGCTCTTGCGAAATTTTGATTTATATATTGATTATTCCAATTCAGTAATTAACTTTGATCCAATAGAATGTGATTTTACTAGACGAAGCATGCTTATGGTTTATACAAGTGGTGGTGGAAATAGATATGGATATTTCGGAATAAATTTAGTTAGAGAAAGATATGGTAATAATTTAAAGGTTGCAAGCATTTACTATAAAAATGGTAAAAAACTATGTCCAGAAATTTCTGTTGGCGATTTTGTTATTTCAGTAAATGGAATAGATCAAAAAGATTTTATTCTGGAAAATTTACAGAATTACGATACCATAGAAATGACGTTGAAGCATAAGAATAGAATCTATTCTGTTAGTTTGGACAGAAATAATTTTAAAAATTGTTTTGAATTCTAATTTGGCGGCATTCAATTATTTAATAATCTTCTCATAATCAATCTCAATTCTGTTTTGGAATATGATATCAGATTTTCTTAACAAATTGAAATTCTCGTGTTATAATTTTACTACTATTAATAGTAGCAAGAGGAGTTTATTATGGCTAAAAAGAAAATCTCATTAAGGACTGAACTTTTAATTGGGACCATTGGTTCAATGGTTATCATTACAGCGTTTTTGATTTTCTGTTTTAGATTCGTAATGAACAGAATAATTGCAACAACAACTGTCGATTCTGTAAATCAGACAATGGAGACATTGAACAAAGAAGTTGTAGGTGTGCTTGGTGAATATAACGATCTTGTTGTAAGTCTTTCTGACGGAATTACCTATCTTGAACCTCGCGAAAAAATCGGTGACCTTGTAAACGGCATGGGTAAAAACATGATGGAAAACACCATGCTTTATTATGCTACTTATGAACAGTTATGGGAGGGAGGCACGCTCTTTACAAGTATTGGCTGGATGCCTCCTGCCGACTTTGATATGCAATCACGTCTTTGGCATAAAAATGCTGTAGCAGATCAGACAAAGGTTTGCTACACAGAGCCTTATGTAGATGCAAACACCGGTTTACTTAATATCACTTTGAGTTACCGCGTTCTTGATAAAAACGGTCGACTTATTGGTATTGCCGCTGCTGATATTGTTCTTGATGCTTTGAGTGAATCAGTTCGCGACATCAGGCTTTCTTCTAACAGTAAAATTCACATTATTACAAAAGAAGGTCTTTACCTTACAAATGATGAATCTGATAAAATCATGACTGCAAACTATTTTGATGAGGTTAAAATTACTGATGTTTCCAGAGAGGAATATCTTGATGGAAAACCAAAAGCCTTTGCAGATAAAAAATCCTTTTATGGTGTATGCCCTATTGAAAATACAGAATGGTTTATTGTTGTAGAAGGTCCAACCACAGACTTCTCCGGTGAATATCAAAAGCTCTTTATGTATACAATCATGGGCCTCATGGTAATTGCCGTAATCATGATTACAGTTTTCTTCCTTCTTTCTTCACGAGTTTCCCGCAGCTTTAAGATTATTGCTTCTGGTTGTGAACTTATGGCAATGGGTGACTATTCAGAACGCTATCCTGATTTCTTAACAAAAGAAGCTTCTCTTCTTTCAAACGGATTTAATCTTGTAACAGAACGGCTTGAAGGAAACATAAACAGTATGAAGCAGTCTAAGGTTTCGCTTGATGAAGCCGGAGGAAAACTCAGCAGCACAATAGAAGATCTTATGTCTTCGATTGTTCAGATTGGTGCAAGTATCAGCAGTACAGGTATGAATCTTAGAAATCAGACAGACAGTGTAGGCCAGAGTGCACAGAGTATTTCTAAGATTCTTGATATGATTCATCGCCTTGAAGAATTGGTTCAGACTCAGGGAAAAGCTGTTCAGGGCGCTTCAACTGCTGTTGAACAGATGGTTGGAAATATTACCGAAGTAGATAAATCTGTAGACAAGATGGCTCATTCTTTTGGTGTGCTTGATCAGACTGCACAAAACGGAGTTGAGACTCAGAATGAATTACAGAAGCAGATTATTGAAATTGAAAATCAGTCTAAGCTGTTAAGTGAAGCTAACAAGGTTATTGCAAATATTGCGGGGCAGACAAACCTTCTTGCTATGAACGCTGCTATTGAGGCTGCTCATGCGGGTGATGCTGGACAAGGATTTGCGGTAGTTGCTGATGAAATCCGTAAGCTTAGTGAAACTTCTTCTGCTCAGTCAAAGACAATCGGTGCTCAGCTTAAGAGTATTCAGGCTGCAATCAACATGGTTGTACAGGCTACTCAGCATGGTGTTCAGGATTACGCAAACCTTTCAAAAGAGATTCGCGAAACAGATACACTTGTTCAGCAGATTAAGGAAGCCATGACAGAACAGCAGCAGGGTTCTTCTCAGATCCTTGATGCTTTGAGCGATATGAATGAAAGTACTGATCAGGTACAAAATGCTTCTCAGGAAATTACTACTGCCAGCCAGGCTATCATTAACGATGTTGATGTTTTGCAGAACGAAACAAAAGTTATGGGCCAGAGTATGGATGAAATGGGCTTGAGTGCCGACAAGATGCAGGAAGCTGGTCTTACACTTGCGGGCGTTTCAAAAGCAGTAGAAGAATCTATTGAAGAGATTGGTAAGCAGATTGATCTGTTCGAGGCTGAATAGAATAAATACAACCGCAGTATTCCTGACGATATAAATTATATTCCGCACTAAGCTCAAGGCTGCGTTTGAATCCGTTTTTCTTTTTGAAGTCGGAAGGGAGCCAACGCGGTCCCTGAGTTTGTCGAAGGGCTTCCCCAATTTCATTAATCATATCCGCATCTTTAAACGGGCTGATTGAAAGCGTTGTACAAAAATAATCAAAGTTATTGGCACAGGCGTAGTCGTAGGTGTAGCGTAACCGTAATTCATAACAACGTCTGCAGCGTTCTCCTCGTTCTGGTTCTTTTGCAAGCTCCGGATTTTCTCGGGTTCCAACTGCCTTGTAAAAATCCTCGGGTTCGTATGGTGCCTGAATCACGCGGACATTTTTTGCGGGCACAAACTTCGTATAAAAATTCAAAAGCTCATTCAAACGTCGGTCATATTCTGCAGGCGGATAAATGTTAGGATTATAATACAAAACTGTAATTTCAAAACGGGAACTCAGATATTCTAATACATAGGAAGAACAGGGGCCGCAGCAGGCATGCAGCAAAAGGGTAGGCCTCCTGCCTTCTGCAGAAATCCCCTCAAGTAAATTATCTAGCTTTTTCTGATAATTGATTTTTTTGTTCATCAGGTAATCCATTAAAAAGGGCGTCATCAACACAGGCAATAAAAACTATGCTTCCAATTTCGTCGCCTTTAATTGCAGGAACAACTGTATTATTCTGCGCAATCATTTCATTAATGAGGGGTTCAATCTTTTGTCCATAGGCCCCCTGATTTTCCACAATCTCAATTTTTGTAAAACGTCCGTCCTGAATACTTACATCAACCTGCACATGCATAAATGAAGTGTAAACCTTTCCGTGGTAAGTACCGTCTGGAACCTGAGCGGGCTGAACATTATAAAAAGGAAGCTTCGCCGCCTGCTTTAAATTATTGCGTGTACGGCGCTGCATATACATAACAAAAGAAAGAATTACACAAATTACAATGAGAACAGTGCGGATAGTGTTTGAGCTAAGTTTAGATTTATCAACCATCTGTTTTTATTCAGACAAAGGTGTGTAAACAGTGTCGTTACTATAAATTGTCTTTGTTTTTGTAACAAGCTTGCTTTCTTTTACAGTTGCTTCAAAGCTGCCCTTTGCATAGTAGTATTGTGATGCACTAAAGGCTTTGTTCAAATCTTCTGCACTTGTCTTAAGGTCTTTTGCGTTTGCCATAAGGTCGTAGCCGTTAATAAGCTTGTCTGCATCCTTGAGCAAATCAAAGGTGATTGTTCCAACAGGATTTCCTTCTTTTGCACCATCTTTTGGTTTGCGGCCAGAATAGAAATTAATTGTAATTTCGGCACCCTTGATATTTTTTGTTTCTACTTCTGGCAAAAGCTCATTTTTATCAATTTCAAATTTTACAAGTCGTTCAGATCCAGAAGCAATCAAAATAAGTTTTGGAGAAAAATCTTCATCGGTAATTTCCTGAAGCTCACCTTTTTTAGAAGCACAGCCAGTGAATAAACCTGCCAATAAAAGAACTGTTGTGCAAATGAATCCGAACTTTGTTTTCATAAAAAACCTCTTTAAAAATCAGTTACTATAATTTTACCACGCTAAAGGGGATATTTCAACTTGTTTTCTATGCAGCGCGCGATTTGAAATTTGAAAATTTTCTATATTCCCTTTATAATAGAAAGATATTGTTCGTATCGGAGTGTGTATGAAAAAAAATCGTTTTCATGTCATTATTGGATTTATCCTATTAATTCTTGGCTTTGTTTCATGTTCATTTAATAAACAGGAAACA
Source organism: uncultured Treponema sp. (assembly GCA_946411215.1). Classification (GTDB taxonomy): domain Bacteria; phylum Spirochaetota; class Spirochaetia; order Treponematales; family Treponemataceae; genus Treponema_D. The sequence continues at coordinate 16,529 of CAMKDH010000016.1, forward strand.
AAAGTTTCACTTGATATTCCAGCGCAGATTAGCCAGAGTATTTTTTCTGCAAGAGAAGTCACAACCGCAGAAGGAACTGAATCTGTAAAGCAAATTATTCAGACACAGCTTTTTGTTAATTCTCAGGCCTCTGTTCAAAAAAGAAATGAGTACAATCAGAAAGATTTATCTGTCTCATTCAGTGCCGTTCCAATTGGCGCCCAGGTTTATGCCGAAGTTTCTTTCCTGGAAGTCCAAGGCGACGAAGAAAAAATAGTTGCAACTGGTAAGTCGGAGACTATAACAGTGAGTGCTGCTTCTAACAAGCTTACCGTTGTTATAACACTTACGACTGCAGAACAAAACGATCCTGAAAATCAGAGTGGGGACAATCCTACAAATCCTGATAACCCAACAAATCCAGACAATCCAAACGAAACAACAGACCCAGACAATCCGAGCGAAATAACTGATCCGGATAATCCGGAAGAAAAACCTGTGGTAGTAGAATCAGCTATTACCTTTGAATTAAACGGCGGATCATGGGCCGCAAATTATACTGCACCAACAAAATATACAGAAGGAACCGGTTTTGTTTTGCCAGATGCTTCTGCAATTACAAAAACTGGTTTTGGATTTACCGGATGGAAAATCTCGGTAGATGGTGGAAAAACAATTTCAGAAAATACTTTGAGTCAAATTGGTAAGGATGTAAAGGGTGCTATTATCCTTTATGCAACCTGGCTCGAAGGCGCAGTAAATTACAAGATTCAGCATTATAAACAGAATATTGAAGACGACGATTATACTTTAGCTTTGGAGCGTACCGAAACAGGAAAAACCGGCGAAACTACAGAAGCTCAGGCTTTTGATTATACAGGCTTTACTGCAAAACAAATAGTTCAGCAGACAATTGCCGGCGATGGTTCTACAGTCGTTCAGGTTAAATATGATAGAAATGTTCATAAGGTTATTTATGATGATGGCGTGACAGACGAAACAATAACTGTTCCTGCTCAAAAAGAATACAAATACGGTGCAACTGTAGCTGTTAATTTCGCAGACATGGGTTCAAGAGCTCATTGGAAGTTTACACACTTCGTAAACGGCTCAACACAATATTCAGCAGCAGGTACAACTTCATTTGTAATGCCAGATAAAGATGTTACATTAACAGCAGTTTGGCAGATGCTTTATGAAGTATATGTATCTGGAACAGGTGATGATTCTGCTGATGGTTTGAAAGAAAACAGCGCTTTACTGACAATTAATAAAGCCTGCGAAAAAATTATTGAACGCGGTAATGAAAATGCAGAATGGACAATTTATATAATTGGGGATGTTACAGGTCCAAGCAATAGTCATAAAAAAGAAGGTGAGCGAGGAACTGGTTCTGCCGTTGATAACGATTATGCAAGAAGTGAAATTTCTGCTGATGTTACAAGCGCTTATGCAAAATCAATTTTGCTTACAGGTATTCATGAAAAAGGTGATAATGATTCTCCTCAGGATATGATTGACCGTGGTATTATTGGAAACAGTTCAAGCACTTCTAAAACAGGAAATGCCCTTGCAATTGCAACAAGTGTTCCTGTAACAATTAAGAATCTGCTCATTACAAAAGGCGATACCTCTTCTTCAAATTCTAATTCAACAAATGATCCTTATTACGTAAGTGGTGGTGGTCTTTATATTGCCGCAGGCGCAACTGTAATTCTTGATGATGGAGTTTTAATTACAAAGAATAAAGCAAAATATGGTGGCGCTGTATATAATGCAGGAACGCTCACTATGATTGGTTCTGCAACAATTGGTAATGCAAAGGCAACTTCATGGGGTTCAGGTTATGTTTCCAGTGATTTGTGTTCAAATGAATATAGTCTTGGTGGTGGTATTTATAATATAGGACTTGTTTATCTTGGAACTCCAGAAAAAGCTTTGACAGGCGGAATTTATTATAGTTATGGTTATGAAGCAAAAGGTGGCGGTATTTATAACGACCAGAACGGAACTGCAGAACTGCTTTCTGGAACAATTGCTTGTAACGATGGTGCCGGAGATGGTGGCGGTGTATATGTAAATTCCGGAATCTTTACAATGTTTGGTGGTGAAATAAGAGGAAATTCAACAGCAGGCAACGGTGGCGGCGTTTTTGTAAATAATGGAGCAAGATTCAATTTTGCCGGTGGAACAATAAGCGGAAACAATGCTAACCAGGGTGGCGGTGGAGTTTACATCGAAGGTTCCGAAGGCTCTTGTGGAAAAATGTTCATGTATGATGCTGATAGTAAAACAAAGCCGGTTATTGGAAATGCTTCTGCAACAGGTATGGCAACCTCATGGACAAATGGAGCAAATCAGGCCGTTACAGGAGCGGGAATTCACGTTAAGGGCCATCTCTACATGGGTTATACCAGCGAAACAGATATGGCAACTCTTACCGGAGGTATTTATTACAATTACAATAAAGGAACAAGTTCTGGAAACACAGGTCTTGGCGGTGGAATATACCTTCCAAATGTTACCAATAACTACAACAGAGCCTTTATACACGGTGGAAATATAGAAAACAATTATGCACCAAAAGGATGTGCAATTTATCTTGGTAATAATTATTTAACCATAGGTGGAAGCCTTTTAATTCCAGGCGGAACTGGCACAGTAAAGCAGAGTATAGCGGTAAATGGTTATACTATAAAAATCTTAGACGATTTTACAAAAGCAACCAGCAGTAATCCAATTTATATTACTCCAGACGTGTATGATGATCATTCTGCATATAACACCTCTTCAAGGGTTATTGCACCTGCAGACAACGCTAGCAACCTTGAATCTGTCGTTACAAAACTTAAAATCCCGGATCTTGTAAGCGATTCTGGAACAACAACTACATGGTCTATAGACCCATCAAGCGGAAAGGTAGTAAAAACAACTTCTGCAGTTATTGATCCTTCTTTTGATGTGGGCGAAAAAGTTTTGCTTATAAAGAAGGGTAATACTGCTATTGAAAGTGGTACAATTTTGCAAAATGAAACCGAGGAGTTTGTACTTACAATTGCAGCAGTCGGCGGGGTTACGGATGAAAGTACTTTGAAACAGAATCTTATGGGGTATTGGTGTTTTGATGAAAATTATATGGCTCCTCCTTCTATGCAACCGTCGAGCCAAACAATTCCAGGAGTTTCTTATGCCGATAGCAATTCAATGTTAAAGTTAAAAATTACTCCGGCAGATCTGGAACCAGGTGTTCATGATCTTATACTTGAACTTTTGTATTCTGATGGTGATGGTGCAGAAGCCACTCAAGACTGGTATTCCTTTACTTTGCAGATTATAAAATAGGAGAGAGTGAAAAATGAAGAATATGAAAAATATAATTAAATCATCAGTTATTTTATTTTTGTTGTTTGGATTTGTTTCGTGTGGAAATCTTTTTTCGGGAAGGGAAAAGGATTCGAGCACCTCAAAAACAACTCTTAAAATAGAGGTTCAGGATACTTCTCTTGCAAGAACTATTTATCCAGATTCTAAAGATACAAGCTTTATTACAAACTTTGTTGTTACCTGTACAAGAGACGGATTTGACAAAAAAGAACAAACAGCCTCAAGCTCTCAGGAGTTGGGCTCAATGGTTTTTGAATTTGCCGATGGTGAAGAAGGCGAATGGAATATCACCTTACAGGCAAGCTATAAAGTTGGTACCGGCTCAAACGCACAGACAGTATCTTTTTCAGATACAAAAAGTGTAAGTATTCAAAAGAATACAACAAACAAAGTTTCGTTTGTTCTGAAAAATACAGATTTTGAATACGGTGGACTAAATGTAACTGTAAATTTTGCAGATAAAACAGATGCGGTAACTTCTGTTTATCTCCATTTAGATAAGCGTGACGGAACAAACTTCGATACAATTGACGAAATAGATATTACCACTTTTGAAACTACAACAGATGGAAAAAGTTTTACTTATTCAAGAGATATTTCTGATACTCAAACACGTCTAGATTCCGGCTATTATTATCTTGCAATTACGTTCCTGTCAGGTACAGATTCTTTGAATTACATGTCATATTTCGTCCGCATCGTAAACGGTCTTACAACAACTGCTACTTTGGATATCGCTGTAAATCAGATTTTTGATATTGATTATGAATTCTATGCTGCAGGAACAAAGCTCACTGTTGCTTCTGGAGAAACATTCCCAGAAGGTGTAGAACTTGATGGTGCAACTCTTTTACCAACAAAATATTCAACAAGAGGAACAGAGTTGCCAGCCCTTAAATTGCAGGACTACGGTTTTGACGGCTGGTACGATGCCCCAACGGGCGGAAACCTTATTACAAAGCTTTCAGGCTTCCCAGAAACCGGAACTTCTAAAAAAGTTTATGCAAGATTCTTTAAACCGGAAGTTATAGTATCTTCGGATTCAACTGTTAATCCGGAATTTACTACAATTGATGATGCACTTAAGTATATAAGCAGTTTTGCGAAAGCTCACAATAATAAAAATATTGACTGGAAAATCAAGGTAAGAGGTACACTTAAAGGTAAGCAGCTGATTAATAATAATGTAATTGACTATAATGATAATTTTGAAATTGATCATAATGCTGCTTCCGTCACAATTGAAGGCTATACAACACCTGCCGAAGGCTCTGATCCAACAGACTCAATAGATGCAGAACTTACTACTCCAACTGACATAGGTGTAGTTCTTGATATTACTGCAGAAACCCCTATAATCTTTAAAAATATCAAGATTACTGGTGGTTATAATAACAACACTGAAAGTTATCCAAAAGGCGGTGGTATTTATATTGGTCCAGGTACAAATGTAACTTTTGGTGATGGAGTTCTCATTACAGGCAACTCTGCACCAGAAGGAAGTGGTATTTATGCTGCGGATAATTTTACTATTGGTGGCAGCGCTCGTTTAGATACTGGTAATGATATTTATCTTGGGAAAGATTCTAATAATAATATATCGGCTTTTATTATCTCAAGTCATCTTACAAAAGCAGATACAAATAATAAAATGAAAATTACTCCATTTGAATATAGTAATTATGCCTCCTTGATGTATAGCGGCGATGGAGTAAAGCTTTCTGAAGAATATATCTTCTTTGAGGTAACACCACAATCTGGTTCTGATTATGAATGGAGAATCAAACCAAACGGAACCCTTACACATTATGACTATTCTGCAGATGGTCATGATTATGTAGATTTAGGTTTACCAAGCGGTACTTTATGGTCTACTGTTAATTATGGAGATAGAACATATTCTACAGGAACAACTACATATGGAGTAAAAATCGATTGGACAACATTGGATTACGGTGGAGGTTTGCATCAAGGTTCAGATCCAGCTTGGGGAGCTGAATGGAGTATTGCTTCGGTAGAAGAATGGCAGGAACTTTTGGATGAATGTTACTGGGATTTAGTATCTAATGATTTTAGGACGGGTTCAGACATTTGTACTGTATATTATGTTTACAAGACTAAGGATGATGCTGATAAAGGAAAGATACATACAATTACATCTCAAAATGATCCTGTTGCAACTTATGATAAGGATAAGGATGCTTGTATAAGAATTGTAGCTTCTTCTATGACTATTGGAACAAGTAATCAGACAAAATGTTATTATTGGCCACAAATCTTTACAGATAAAGCTCTTTATTCAAGTGTCAATGATGTTCCAACCCCTCCTGTTGTGGACTTCTCAAATTCTTCAACTCCAAAGATAGATGATACTTGGACAACTAAACCAACAGATACATATTGTCGTCTCGTAGTCAGCAAAAAGCGAACCTTGTGTGTTACAACTTCTGGCAATGACGATCAAACTGTATCTGGAAGAAATACGGCCAATGCTCTTGCTTCAATCCCAGGCGCAATAGACAGAATCAGCGAAGCAGAAACCAACAGTACAAACCATGGTATAATCGATTGGGAAATCTTAGTCTTTGGAAATGTTACAGTTCCAACTTTGGATAAACAGAATATAGCATCAATAGGTGCCAAATCAATTACAGCATATAAAGTTGATTCTGCAACTAATCAAAAGAAGTCTCTTTTCAGATACAGAATTACTCCTGCAGGAAATGTAGAAGAAGACTTTGTTGAAGTTGCAGGTATGACTATAAGTTCTGCTGTTCAAAAATCTGCCGTATTTATCGATGGTCGTACATTACAGATTAATGATTTCTATATGTGTGATCACGAAGTAACTCAGAAAGAATGGCAAAGAGTTATGGGTGACATTCCTAGGGTTATGGAAGAAGGTACTGGAGAAGAGGATCCTAATTATGCTTATGAAATTGGAGATAATTATCCAGTTCAATGTGTTAGCTGGTATCAGGCTATTGTTTATTGTAATTTACTGAGTATTATGGAAGGGCTGGACTGTGCTTATACTATTTCAGATGTAGAGTGGACGGCTTTTGATTTAGCGAATATTCCAACAGCGCGAGATACTACTTGGGATGCAGTTTCATTGAACATGAATGCAAATGGTTATCGATTACCTACCGAAGTAGAATGGGAATATGCTGCTCGTGGTGGAAAGAAACTTGAAACTTACAAATTCCCTGGAAGTGATGATTATACAAAAGTTGCCTGGCTCCAGCAGAATAGCGATTATAAAGCACATATTGTAAAAGAAGATAAAACAAGCGGAATAGATTCTGCTAACTCTCTTGGAATATATGATTTGTGTGGTAATGTAAACGAATGGTGTTGGGATATAAATAGTGCTACTTCTACGACTTCAGATGTGACTACAGATCTTCCAATAACAGGACCTGCTTATACATCGGGCTCTGCTGTAAAACGTGCAAAGCGTGGAGGAGGATGGGATAGTAGTGGAGGTGGAACTGATGCTACTCTTTATAGACATACTAGCAGTTCATCCCCTTATGAATCAAAAGGTAATCAAAGGATAAGTGGTACCGACTATTGGTATTTTGGCTACGGCTTCCGTGTAGTCCGCACCGCCCAGTAATTTCAAAATATCAAACCAAAACAAAAAAGCGGCTTTCAATTGAAAGTCGCTTTTTTTATAGGTTAAGATTTTTCATTATTAGATTTCAGGTGTTCCAAAACTTTTTCAAGCGGAGCATTCATTTTCTGTGCCGCTACTTCTGGCGATTCGTTATATTCTTTTATCAATAGGATAGCGGCTTCTATGGCTTTTTGCTGTTCGCCTTGTTGGATACCCTGTTTCAATGCTTCGGCGGCACGTAAATCACCGTATTCTTCTACAATCTTACTTGCCATTTGGACCCCCGTTTCATCCTGTTTATAAAATCTTACCTTTTCAGCGAGCCTGTCGTAAATCATTTCGTCGGCATTAGGCGTTGTAAAGTCATGCATCAGTTTGCCGAGAGCGTCATCACCGCGATATTCACCATTGATGTACATTATATTACAACCATCATCAAAAAGCAAATTGTTACCGTCTTCATCCTTTATGTTCAAAGTTTTCGTAACAGAATAAACTGGTTCATTTCTTC
>CAMKDH010000017.1 GCA_946411215.1 uncultured Treponema sp.
GATAATCAAGTGTAGCAAGAGAATCAAGGAAGCAGGCAGCAAGTCGTCCAAGACCGCCGTTTCCAAGACCTGCATCAGGCTCTTCGTCTTCGATCATATCAAAGTCGATGTTCATTTCTTTAAGAACTTCTTTTACAGAGTCTTTGATTCCGGCATTGATAAGGTTGTTGCTCAAGGCACGTCCCATAAGGAACTCTGCAGACAAATAATAAAGCTGCTTTACTGGTTTTTTATCGTATTCTGCGCGGGTTGCCATCCAGTTTGGCATAATGATTTCTATTGCACTTGCAGAAACAGCATCAAAAAGGTCGTGCTTGTTTGCCTGCGAAATGTCCTTTCCATACTGACGGCGCAGACGTGCAGAAAGGTTTTCTTTGAATTGTTCTTTGTTGAATTCCATTAAAAAGTCTCCTAATAAAATAAAGTCTACTTTTTACGATGATTGTTTATTAATAATATTATATTTTACAGCATAATTTGGGGAGTTGCAACTTAAAGTCGTCATTGCGCAAGTTTGCAAAGCAAACTTGGTAAGCTCTGCGACAGGCGCGGAGCGACGTGGCAATCTACTTTCCAATAAGGACTACAGTGGCTCCAGAAAGAAGCACGTAGCGGCGCTGTTCACGGAGGAGTTCTTCGTTTCCTGGTTCTGCAATATCTTCCGGGCTTGAAAGAGATGTATCGGCAACAAGATGCCACTGGCGGCCGTCTGAAAGGGCTGGCAAAGTTATTGTAAGATCATAAATATCGGTGTTTGTTGCAATGTAAAAATCATTTTCCTGAGCATCTGGAGAGCAGGCACTTGAACCGTTTAGCTTAAAGGCGAGGAAGCGTTTTTGTTTACTCCAGTCAGGATTTTTTGCATTAATATCATACCAGGCAATTTCCGGAACAGTGTTGTTGTCGTAGCAGTCGGTAAAGAACTTTTTGCGCGAGAAAATGCTGTGGGCCTTGCGGTAGGCAATAAGATTTTTTGTAAAGCGAACCAGGCCTTTGTTTTTCTGGGCAAGAGTCCAGTTTATCCAGCTGATGTCGTTGTCCTGACAGTAGGCGTTGTTGTTTCCACCCTGAGTGCGGCGCATTTCGTCTCCACCAAGAAGCATTGGAACACCCTGCGAAACAAAAAGATATATAAGATAATTTTTGATTTTGCGTATACGCTGTGCCTGGATTTTTGGATTAGTACACTCCCCTTCAAATCCGTGGTTGTAGCTTAAATTGTCGTCAGAGCCGTCGCGGTTTTCTTCGCCGTTTTCTTCGTTATGCTTATGGTTATAAGTAACAAGGTCGTTGAGAGTAAAGCCGTCGTGAGCGGTTATAAAATTAATTGATGCGGTTGGAGCACGACCTGAATGGTTATAAGCATCGGAGCTTCCTGCAATACGTGTTGCCGCTCCTGTAGTTGCGTCATCGTCTCCACGAATAAAGCGGCGGATATCATCACGGAAGCGTCCGTTCCATTCTGACCATCGGTTTAGGCCTGCAAAAGATCCGCCTGGAAAACCTCCAAGCTGATACAAGCCCGCACAATCCCAAGGCTCTGCAATAATTTTTGTTTTAGCTAGAACAGGGTCAAGGCTTATTGTAGCAGTGAGCGAAGGCATATCATAAGGAATAGGTGTTCCATTTGGAGCACGTGTAAGAATAGAAGCAAGGTCAAAACGGAAGCCGTCTACGTGCATCTGAAGAACCCAATATCGAAGACTGTCAATTATAAACTGAGCAGTCACCGGATGATTACAGTTTACGCTGTTTCCGCAGCCACTGAAGTTCATGTAATACTGCTTGTCATTTTGTGGGAGTGAATAATAAACATCATTCTGAAGCCCACGGAATTCAAACGCATATCCGCGCTCGTTTCCTTCGGCAGTGTGATTGTATACAACATCAAGAATGACTTCTATGCCTGCTTTGTGGAGCTCCTTTACCATCTGCTTGAATTCGCGGACAGGACCACCAGGCGCTTTGTCTGCAGCGTAGCCTGTTTTTGGAGCAAAAAATCCTATTGTTGAATAACCCCAGTAATTTACGAGAGTTTCTCCTGTACGTGGATTTGTATTTGCAGTTTCGTTTTCATCAAATTCAAAAATTGGCAGAAGCTCTACGGAAGTTACGCCAAGTTCGCGAAGGTAATCTACTTTTTGAGTAAAGCCTTTGTAGGTGCCCGCAATTTCTGGAGCAACGCCGGATGTATTAGATGCAGTAAAGCCTTTAAGATGAGTTTCGTAAATTACAGTTTTTTCAAGCGGATAATTTAGAGGATGGTCGCCTTCCCAATCAAAATCGTCGTCTACAACAACGCATTTTGGAAAGTCAGAAAGGTCTTTGAGTTCACCGCCTTCATTTGCAGAAAAGCCCTGACGGTGCTGTGCATTATAGGAACGGAAAACTGAACCTATTGTAAAAGCTTTTGCATAAGGATCAAAAAGATATTTATTTGGATTAAAACGAAGACCTTTTGTCGGTTCGTAAGGCCCGTCGACTTTGTAAAGATAAAGGGCTCCTGCCCCTAGCCCGCAAAGCTCAATATGCCAGATGTCACCCGTTTTGTTTTTAAGCGGGTCAAAAGGAATTACTGTATATGGTTGCTGCGACTTGTCGTTTTCAAAAAGGCACAAGCTTACTGCAGTGGCATCCTTACTATATATTGAAAAGTTTACGCCACCCGGAGTAATTGTTGCTCCCAAGCTCAATGGCGTTCCAATTTTAGTAACTACATCAGGCATGATTTTATAATAGCATAAATTCTATTGAATTGGGAATATTTTTAAATTTTTTTCTTGTTTTTTTGTAATAAGTGCGTTTTTTTTGACATATTATATGTGGGGGATTTTGTAAAAATGGGCGTTGTGGTGTGTCTGGCCTACAGTTATTGGGATTTCTTATTTCTGTAGGCCCGACATGAATAACTTTTTGGATAAAATCAGAGGGTCGGCCTACAGTTTTTGTTTTTTCTTAAAACTGTAGGCTCATTTGAGGAATTACATGCGGTAATAAGCGACATAAGGCTTCGGTTGCATGCAAAAAAAATATTTTGAGCCTACAATTTTTAATTTTTTTCTAATTCTGTAGGCCATGGAGGCAAAATGACATTCACAACACAACAATTCTGGCTTACAAAAATAATTTATTAACAAAACTGTAGGCCACAAACATAACAAGGGCATTTACAAGGCCTACAGTTTATTCATTTTTTCAAAACTGTAGGCCCAACCACCCCAACAAGGAGCATTAAAATGAAATATGAAATGTTAAAACCAGACACGTTATGTGAACAATTAAAAATCCTCAAACAGGAACTGCAAAACACCATTGCAATAAAGAAAAAATCACAAAAAAATGCCCCACAAGGCCATCTTCGAATTGCCCAGGCAAACAAAGGCAAAAAAATCCAGTATTATCATTTTACAGATCCAAAAGATTTAAAAGGAAAATATATTCCTCATTCAAAAATTGCATTTGCCCAGAAGCTGGCCCAAAAAGATTATGATGAAAAACTTATAAAACTCCTGGAAAAACAAACCGCACTAATAGAAAAATACCTACGTGCAAATGAAAACAAAATAAATGAGCTTTATACAAAAATGTCCTATACACGCCAGCAGCTTGTAGAACCTGTGACATTACCAGACAGCCTCTACATTAAAGAATGGAAAAATGTCACATGGCAAGGGGCTTCATATAACACTCAAACAGAAGACCTGACAACAGCAAACGAAGAACAAGTCCGTTCAAAATCAGAAGTAATAATTGCAGACACACTAAAGCGCATGAATGTTCCATACAGATACGAATTTCCTTTAGAGTTGAAAGATGGGCGCACAATCTATCCAGACTTTTTGTGTTTGAATGTGCATACTCGCCAGGAGTTTTACTGGGAGCATTTTGGCATGATGGACGATCCGGAATATTTGGAACGTACAATTCAAAAATTAAAGCTGTACAGTGAGAACAAAATCCTACCGGGGAAAAATCTTATCATAACAATGGAATCGCAAACCTCACCAATAAACGTGCGGCAAATAGAAACTCTTATCAAAGAATTTCTATAACCATTCATTATTCATGCTGTTATAAAATTGCTTTTATGATACAATAACAACATGAAAACACCAGAAATCTTAAAAACTGCGGTTGTTGCAATTATAGGACGTCCGTCGGCTGGAAAATCTACTTTTTTGAATACGGCTTGTCAGGAACCGGTTAGTATTGTATCGCCTATTCCGCAGACTACACGAAATGCAATCAAGGGAATTGTAAACACATCGTTTGGGCAACTCATTTTTATTGATACTCCGGGCTATCATGAATCGGATAAAAAACTGAACCTCAAGCTAAAAAGCGTTACAGAAAGTCAGCTTGAAGGAATTGACTGTGCTCTTTATGTAATTGATGCTACAAGACAGCCGGGAGATGAAGAGGCTATGACCGCCCGACTTTTGGAAAAGCTTCAGGCTAAAACTGTAGTTGCAATTAACAAGACAGACCTGCCCTCTTCTAAACCGCTTGCAATCCGTGAATTTATAAAACAAACGCTGCCACAGATTCCTGGTGAACGAATACTCGAAATGTCTGCCCAAAAGGATATTGGAATAAATGAAGTGCTCAAGGCGCTGTACAATATTTCTCCAGAAGGCACTCCAATTTATGATGAAGAAACTTACACCGACCAGGACCTTACTTTCCGCATTTGCGAGGTTATCCGTGGAGAAGCAATAAACCGTCTGGCAGATGAAATTCCGCATGCAGTATATGTTCAGGTTGCTGATGTTGAAAAACGAAATGACGGCAAAAAGCTTTGGATACGCGCTTTCCTTTGTGTTGAACGCGAAAGTCAGAAAGGTATTGTAATTGGAAAAGGTGCAACAAAAATCAAAGAAATCAGAGTTGCGGCTCTTAAAAAACTCAGCGAAATTTACATACAAAAAATCGATCTTGATCTTCAGGTAAAGGTAGACAAAAACTGGCGTCAAAAAGACCATGTGCTAAATAAATTGATTTAATAAATACCTATGATATAATAGTAGAATATGGCGCAATTTGATTTAGATTTGCAAAAGCCAGAAGATACTCTTAATGCCGGGCAAATAATCAGAATCGCAAACCGGATGTTGTTTAATATAAACAACTCAATTGTCACACACAATGAAAGAACGGCATACCTTGCACTTCAAATTGCAAAAGCACAGCCAATGAACAAATACTGTTCAATAGTAAATCTTGTAATTCTATCTTTATTCCATACACTCGGATTTTTCAGACCTGACCTTCTTTACGGAGAAACACCTTTTACAAGCGACATTGATTTTTTCTCAACCGACAAAAAAATCGAAAGCAAATATATGTTTTCGTATTACTATCTTGAGTTTATGACGCCGCTTAAAAATGATGCGCAGGCTCTGGAATTTTTTAATCTTCCGTTTGATGAAAATCTGAAAAAATATATTTATCAGACAGATTACAAATCAATCATTTATATGTGCGCAAGGGCAAGTGACTTTTTGAGGACACATCCTGATGAAAAATTCCCCGCAGATATAAACGAACTTGCACCGAATTTTTTTGATCCGATTTTTGCCGAAACATTTAATAAGCTGAATCAAAACAACGCACTTATAGATAAACTTAAAAACACAGACTATTACACGGAGCTTGAATATTTCTTATATAGAGTAAGATTTAGTCCGGAAGACACACATCAGCTGCTAAAGCTTCTTGTATATTTTCTTGATTTTAAAAGCACGGTTACTTTGACACATTCAATCAACACATCGTGCTATGCCCTTTCTCTTGGAAAACGACTTAAGCTTGCTGACAATGATTTAAATGCACTTTTTACAGCAGCCATAGTTCACGACATTGGAAAAATTGCTACACCTACCCGCATTCTGGAATTTCCTGGTAAGCTTTCGCCTGAGGATATGGGTATTATGCGCTACCATGTAAATCACACAAGAAGAATTCTTGGCAGCATAGTTTCTCAAAAGATTTTTAATCTTGCATTCCGTCATCATGAAAAAATAAATGGCAAAGGATATCCAATGCATTTAGACGGTTCTGAACTTACAAATGCACAAAGAGTTTTAACAGTTGCAGATATCACAAGTGCTCTTACCGACAACCGCAGTTACAAAGGAGAATTTTCAAAAGAGCATACGTTAGGCATAATTAACAAGATGACAGAAGAAGGAGAACTTGATCCTTCAATTGTTCAAAAGCTTAATGCCGAGTTTGATAAAATCCGTGATGAACAAAAATATCTGCAGACATTCTTAAAGGTAGACTTTTCTAACGTACTTAAAGAATACAACGATTATCTGTTTAATGATGCAGACCTGATTACACAAAATATTGAAGACATAACCCAGTCAGAAGACACAGAAACTCTTGAAGAAGTTGAAGCACTCGACGAGATTGATGAAATTGAAGAGCTTGGTGATGTAGAAGAACTGGAAGAGCTGTAACTCTCTGGTTAATATCCAAGCTTTCTATCTACAAGATAATGTAAAGGTTTTCCTTCTGCAAAATTATGTAAATCTTCTATAAACATCTGAACGTTTTTATTACGTGTATGAGCAAGCGTCATGTTTCCCGCAACATGTGGAGTAATTAAAAGATTTTTTGTTTTCCACAAACGACTTGAAGAAGGAAGCGGTTCAGTCTGAAAAACATCAAGGGCAGCACCCGCAATATGTCCGCTTACAAGATTGTCTGCAAGGGCATCTTCGTCTATGGCAGAACCACGACCTACATTTACGATGTATGCACCCTCAGGTAAAAGAGCCATGCGCTCACGTGACAGGATTCCTTTTGTTTCAGGAGTAGACGGCAGGCTCATTGCAAGAAGCTCTGTTTGAGGAAGAATAGAATCAAGCTCGGAAACAGGAAGGACTTTGTTATACACAGCTTCACTACTTTTTCCACTTCGACAAACTCCAACAATACAAGCGGGTTCAAAAGCAGCAGCACGTTTTGCAAAGGTTGTTCCAATGTCACCGGTACCAAGAACAGTTATGCGGCAATCCTTAAGAGATTTTTGAGCGCGAGGTTTGAGCCACTGACCGTTCCGGGTTTCTTCCATGAACTCATTCAGTCGTCGCATCATCACAAGAGAGGTTGCAATCATATGTTCGGCAATAGAAACTCCATAAGCACCAGCAGAGTTTGTAAGAAGGCAATCCTCGTTTGCAAAATAATCAGGAGCCATAAGAGAATCTACCCCAGCCCACGGAACGCAAAGCCATTTAAGAGTTTTGCTTGTCTTTACAATTGCAGGAGCAAAACCATAAATGATATCGGCATCATAATCTGATTGTGGGATATCTGCGTCGGAGGTGTAAAAATGAACTGTTGCACCAAGAGAGTCGGCAGTTGTTTTTATATAAGCCAAATGCTTTTCTTCAAGCTGATTATTAATTACTAAAATCTTCATAATTTTATTTTATACCAAAGCGCCATTTTTTCTAGTATAAATGTAAAAAAATGTTGTAAGAAACTGTTATATTTATTATTATAACTATTATGCAAATAACCTATAAAACCAAAGGAACCTGTGCCCGATCAATTACATTTGATAAGGATGAAAACGGGAAAATCACAAACATCAGTTTTGAAGGCGGCTGTAACGGAAATCTCAAAGCAATTTCTAAATTATGCGACGGGATGACTGCAGAAGAAATTGCAGCTAAACTCAAAGGAAATATCTGCGGTTTTAAGAATACCAGTTGCGCTGACCAGCTTGCACTGGCAGTTATGAGTAAATAAGAGATCCCCCGATCAAGTCGTGGGATGACATGTGGAGTAATATATGGCACTTGAATGTGGAATTGTTGGACTTCCTAACGTTGGAAAGTCTACTATCTTTTCGGCTTTGACTGCGGCTCCTGCTGCGGCAGAGAATTTTCCTTTTTGTACAATCGATCCTAACATTGGTATAGTTGATCTGCCAGATGAACGCCTGGACTTTTTGGCAAGCATCCATAACCCAAAAAAGAAGACTCCTGCAAGCGTAAAGTTTGTTGATATTGCAGGTCTTATTAAAGGTGCAAGCAATGGCGAAGGTCTTGGAAATAAGTTTCTTGCAAACATCCGCGAGTGTTCTGTAATTGCACACGTTGTTCGCTGTTTTGATAATCCTGATATTATGCACGTTCGCGAAAACGCAAATGAAGCAGCACCAATTGATCCTGAGAGTGATATTCTTACAATCAACTGGGAGCTTTGCCAGGCAGACTTGAATACTATTGAAGCACGTCAGGATAAAGTTACACGTGCTATCCGCTCACTTGGAAAAGAAGAAGAAAAGAAATATGCACCATGGATCAGCGCAGTTTCAAAAATCAAGCCGCTGCTCCAGGACGGAAAATGTGCACGCACCGCAGACCTCACAGATGATGAGCGCACTGCCCTTTACGACATGTTCCTTCTTACAATGAAGCCTACAATTTATGTAGCAAATGTTGACGAAGATTCAATTGCCGAACAGACAAATAAATATGTAGAAGTTGTTAAAAAATACGCCGACGAAGAAAAATCAGAAGTTGTTGTAATCTGCGGAAAGTTCGAAGCCGACCTTGCCGAAATTGAAGATTCAAACGACCGCAAAGATTTTATGGAAAGCGTTGGCCTTACAGAAAGCGGCCTTGCAGTTCTTGCCCGCAAAACATATCACCTTATGGGCTTGCGCACTTTCTTCACAGGCGGCCCAGACGAATGCCGCGCCTGGACAATCCACGCCGGCGACAAAGCCCCTCGCGCAGCCGGCGTAATCCACACCGACTTCGAAAAAGGCTTCATCAAAGCCGAAGCCTACACCATCGAAGACCTCCGCCAGTACAAAGACGAAGCCGCCATCAAAGCAGCCGGCAAGTACAGACAGGAAGGCAAAGACTACGTTGTCCAGGATGGAGATGTTTTGTTCTTTAAGTTTAATGTGTAAGAGAATTTAGAAGCATACCATAAAGACCTGAATTACCGTTCAGGTCTTTTTTTTTAACTTTTTTTCTGAAAAACTTCCTCTTTTTAAAAATTATTTCTAATACTATGCAGGAGAAAATTTTAATCAAAGAGGTATTGATATGTTATCCACTTTAAAACCGTTTGAAGAACTTGATTTCACAGATGACTTCATTTTCTATCAGGTCATGCAAAATGATGAAATCTGCATGACTATTCTTGAACACCTGCTCAAAGTACGTTTAGATCACATTGAAAGGCAGGAAGTTCAAAAAGAACTAAAACCATATTATGAATCTCGTGGTGTTCGACTGGATGCCTACGTAAAGGACAGCAGCAGGATCTTTAATGTTGAAATGCAAAAAGTCTCTAATGATGAACTTCCTAAACGGAGCAGGTACTATAGTTCAATGATTGATGCCAGCGATTTACTCAAGGGTGTTGATTATACTAACTTAAGTGAAACCTTCATAATCTTTTTATGCAAAGAAGATCCTTTTGAAAAAGGAATGCCCGTTTATACATTCAAAACTACTTGTCAGGAGGACAAAGACTTTGTACTAAATGATGAGGTATACAAGATTTTCTTTAATGCCGCCGCAGCAGAAAACGAAAAAGACCTTGAAATACAGTCAATTCTGAATTATATTAAATGTAAAGAAGCAACAGATGAACTTACTGACAAGATAGCAACACTTATCGAAGAAATAAAGAACCGCGAACAGAACAAGGAGGCATACATGATTGAACATTTGAAAGTCCGAGACAACATCATGGAAGGTCTCAGAGAGGGACGAATTGAAGGACGTAAATTAGGTCGTCAAGAAGGTCGTCAAGAAGGAATAAAAGAAGGTATTAAAGAAGGCCGTCAACAAGGAATTAAAGAAGGCATTAAAGAAGGCTTCCATAAAAAAGCCATTGAAGACGCAAAAAAGTTGCTTGCCGATGGAAAATACACTGCTCCGGAAATTTCTGAACTTCTGAATATTCCGGTGGAAGATTTTGCAGAGGCAAACTAATATTTTGTGGAATTTTTTAGCTATCAAAAAAGAATAAGCCATCATGCTTTGCATGGTGGCTTATTCTTTTTTAGTAGATTAAAATATTAGTACGAAACATGTCTACAGAGTCGCATACCAAATCTTTCTCGGTCACTATCAGTTGTTGCAGGTTTATAATAGTAATCATTTCGCTGATTTGTACAATAACTGCTACCTCTATTGAATGAACCACCTTTGAGAAGAACAGCATTCTTACTATTCTTTTCTATAGTTGTAGTTGTAGTAGATGTATAATTACCACACCAAGGGTCTGTATATGTGCCATTTGGTACACTATTATTCCAATCAGAAAGCCATTCATAGACATTACCATTTAAATCATACAAATCATGATAATTGGAAGATTTCTGACCAACTTGATGACTAGTACCGTTTGAATTGTCTACATACCAACCGACATCTGAAAGTGTATTACTACCAGCATAAGTATATTCCCATGGATTTCCGCTTGAATACCAACCGCGTGCAGCATATTCCCATTGGCATTCTGTAGGTAAATAATAACCATTTTTACTTTGATCCAAAGTAACATTATTCCAATTAGAATTATCTGAAGTTGGAACGTAAATAGTTGAAGCAGAACTTGTTCCTGAACCTTGAGTAATGGTTGCTGTTTCCCACCAAGAAGTTTGTATGCCACTAATAGAATAACAAGGGTTTAGACCTTGAAGAGCACTCAGTTTATTACAGAATGCTATAGCATCATACCAACGTAAATTACATACAGGATAATAAGAATAACCATAATTATACGCACTTGGATTGTATCCCATAACAGCACTGAATACCTGTTGAGTTAATTCGTAAGCGCCCATAGAATAGTTATTCAATGTAATAACTCTATTCGATGTAAATGCTCCGTCTGTTCCTCTTGTATTATAACCAATTCTTACGCTATTACCTTTACTTACAATTGAATTTAATTTTGAATAAGAATATGCTGTACCATTTATTACAAGTGACCCATCCGATCTTGAATTTTGCGTTACTGAAGTACCATAAGTATGATTTGTGTATTTTTGAGCCCAAGATGCAGTATCATTTGATTTAGAATTACTAGTATGATATGGAGCAATTCTTACAGTATAAGCTCCACGATAATAATTTGGGATTGTAACAGTAATATATTTATACCCTGTTCCACTGAAATAACCATAATTCACATAGGTACCACTTACAAATACATCAACATATGTACTGCTTGAACTTGTATAGAACTTAATACGAACGGTTCCCAAACCATCATCAGAATACAAACTAACATTACTTAAACCTGCTGGAGGTGCATAGAATGATGTTGTATTGTAAGAACCAGATTCGATATACGAACCGTTATAACTGCTATAAGATCTTCCAAGAACTTTAAAGTTGTAGTTGGAATTATTACTTAATTCTCCATTAGTAAATGAATATGAAGTTGATGATGAACTGACTGTATTTGAGGCTAATTTCCAGTCTGAACTACTTGATAGCTTATAGTAAACAGAATAATAGTCTTTACTTCCAGTAGATGCAGTCCAGCTGATTTTCGTACCACCCTCAGAAGCAGAAGCTGAAAGTCCGCTTACAGTTGCAGGTATAGTACATGTAGTAATACTGGAAGAAGTTGTAGAATAAGTTGTAGAATAATTATATGCGAGCAAATAAATATCATATTTTGCACCTGCGGTTAATCCAGTTATTTTGTATGATGTATTGCCTTTAGTAATTGAAACACTAGAATAACTAGATCCTGATTTTCTGTAATACAATATTACACCTGTATAATTTGAAGGATTTGTCCAGGATACAGTTATGAAGTCATTACCTCTTGAAGAACATTTAAGACCAGTTGGTGCATTTGGTCTTATGTGGGCTGTTATAGTACCTGTTTCACTTGAACCATCAGAAAGGTTTGTAACACCATCAAGATTAGTTACAGCTTTAAATACAAAGTCAGTACCTGCTGTAAATACACTGGCATTATCATATTCTATCGAAGTTTGAGTTTTATCAGTAATAGTAGCAGACTCAGTCCATGTTCCATTACTTTGTTTTCGCAGAATAGTTATATTCGTGTAGTTTCCGGTAGGATTTGTCCATGAGAATTTTGGACCAGCAGTTGTTGTATCGGTTACTGTAAAGTTAGTAATAGGAGCCGGAGTTGTAGTTATACTCTTAGTAGAATAATCTGTTGTAGCGACACTTGCATTATTTCTTGTCCTTACTCTGAATTTATATGTTTTTCCACTTTCCAAACCAGTTACGGTAAAACTTGTCTGTGTTTTATCTGTAATTGTTTTAACGGTAACACCTGTTGTAACATTGTAAATATATACTTCTTTCCAGTAATTTGTATTTGTTGGATTTGTCCAACTAACTTTTACTGATGTAGGAGATTCAACTTTCAATGTTGGATTTGTAACACCTGCAGAATATGTTCTAAAAGTTCCAAGATCTGTACTTGCAGTTTTTTCACCAAAACCTGTAACATTTTTATATGCAACTATACTATAAGAATATTCAGTATTTGGGGTACGATCTGTATCTGCATACGAAGAAGTTCCCTTAGAAGGAGAGGCTATCAATGTATTATTTCTGTAAATTCTAACTCCATCATAACTAGACGGATTTGTCCATGAAAGTGTTATTTGAGTAGGTGATATGATTGTTGCGGAAGCATTAGTTACAGGATCAATAGAAGTTGAACAACTTACAACTGAACTATCTGTTTTCAACCCGTCTGAACTTTCAGAAACTATCTTAAAGTAATAAGTTTGACCTTCTGTAAGGCCTGTATATGTTTTTTGAACAGTTGTACTGCCATAACCATATTCTGTTGGAGTTGCACTAGCAAGTCCGGATTGACTTGTGGCCATATAAACCAACAATTTTGAATAAAGACCCGTTGGATTGGTCCAAGAAAGTTTAATTTGTTTATCAGTAGTACCAGTTACATTTGCAGCAGAAAGATTTGTAGCAGAGTTTGGATAAGTTTGAATACTTAGTGCATATGTAGGATATAATGCACTAAATCCGTTATAACGCTCATTTCTAGATTGAATTTGGAATTTATAGGTTGTTCCTGCTGTAAGTTCATTAAAAGTATAAGACAATGTATTTTTATCAGAAATATCTATAGTATTATAATTCGAATCAGCAGCTTTTTTATAAGAAATCCTATATGCAGAATATAAACCAGAAGAAGGTTTCGTCCAATTAACGGTAATACTATCCTTTGTTACATCACCTTTAGTAAAACTTGCAACTTTATTTGGTAATGTATATATACAATCACTGTCAGTTTCAACTTTATTATTTTCCGTATCGTAATAAGCAACAAGTTTTAAGAAATATAGAGTACCAGCGTTAAGGCCAGTAACACTCTGTGTTCCAGAATGGTTTTGTTCAGTATCATTTATTTGAACACGATTTGTATCTGACCAACTTCTATCATCATTTATACTGTAATATAACCACAGCTTTGTAAATGGACTATCAGGCGTTGTATAATCATAATCCACTCGATTCGTATAATCACTATTCCATGGCAAGCCATTATATTCTGGCATTGCAGGAACAGTAACATATTGAGGATATGAAGTTTCGCTAGTATAGAATGGTAAACTATAATAACCACTATTACTATCATATGCACAAACTTCAAAATTATACTTTGTTCCATTGTTAAGATTTGAAATTGACTCTTTTATGCTTGGATTAGAATTGTTTATATTCCTTGTTGACCATGAATTATTTGTACCTACAGGACGATAATTAATTCTATAACCCGTAAAACTACCCTCTGTAGCTTTTGTAATAGTCAATTTTGCAGTTGTTCCAATTTCCGTTCCAATTGAGACATTTGCAGGAGTTTTTGGAATTGTATAAGCCTTTCTCCAGGTTCTTTGTTGAACACGATTTTCCCATACATCATAGTGTATAGCATAGAACTGGTATTGTGTTCCAGAAATCAAATTACTAAATGTATAAATAATATTTCCATTAGAATCTGGGGCTTGAGATACTGTAACAGGTGTTAGTTCACCGTTACCTTCAACTGTTTTATAATGAATTATGGTTTTATCATAATCTTTAATATCAGAAACATTCCATATAACTTTTATTTTTCCTTCGGCATCAACAACAGTTTCTGTCGTCATCGAATCTTGAGCAGATGTAGGACCAGTTTTATCTATACAGAAATAATAGGCTCCATCAAGAGGATAAGTAAGTTTATTACCACTCTTATCGGAGAATTCAAACTTCATTGAGTATACGCCGTTTGCAAGGGTTTCTAGAGAGCATTCACCATTAAAATCAGCAGTTTGTCCGGCTACATAAGAGTATTCTGTTCCTATAGATACAATTTCGCCATTTGTAACAGAATCATAATTCGCATTATATACTTTCTGACAGATTACAGCAAAAGAAGGTGCCACTCCACTTCCATTGCCCTTATCATCTATTTTCAATTTAAGATTAAATTTTCCATTATTAAAATGCGCTAATTGTGTAATTTCATCTTTAGTTGAAGCAGCAGGCACTGCAGTTAAAACATCGAGAGCATTTTCACCATTTTTAACAACCGGATCTTCTCCTGTTGGTATAATAGGAGCTTCATCATCCGATTTATCACTTACTTGATAATACCAGGCAAAAGAGCTTGCCATCTTAACAGGCTTATTATCGACTGTATAAAAAACATTATCACCAGTAGAATCATCACCAATAGTAACAATTATCTGAGCATATTTTGGAATCAAAGATTCGGTTGTAGTTGTTCCATTAACGGTAGTTGTTTTTCGTTTTATACCAATAGAAAGAGTATCATTACGTTCAAAAAGTGGCGACTCAAAACAAGACAATAAGTTGTCGCCTGTCTGTCTATTCTTTATATAAATATTTTTAAAATATGTTTCTCCATCCCTTATATAGCCATAATAAACTTTCTGATTATTAGTATCTGTATAATAAAGAAGTTCATTTCCATTACTTGCAGAATCAGCATCATAATTTATTCCAAGTTCAAAACGTTTTGTTAAAAGTTCAGGTTCTGTAAAATAAACAGAATTTTTATCCATATCATTGTCGAAGATTACCTGTATTGTATTATCACGCAATACATTTCCGGTATTTAAAGGTGCATTCGAAATAACTTTTGGACGAGTAGCAAGAATTGGACGAATTCCGAGACCTATTCTAGTGGTACTATCATTTTCCTCATCATCTTCTTCGCCACCTTCACTACCATTCTGTGCATTATTACTTTCTGGAATCTGTATTAATTTGTAAGTTATTGATTTACTATATTCATCTTCTATATAAATATATCGTTGTTCAGAATCAAGAGCAGCATTTGTATTTGTATCGTAAACTTCCCATCGAATAAATTCATAGTTTGATTCAGGTTCAAAGCTTATTGTATTAGAGAAATTCTGTTTAACATTGAATGAGCCTGCCGAAGGAGAGAAAGAACCTCGATTACCACTAATTGTCACAGATGTACTTGGAGCTTCAATTATAATAGGGTGAACTTTTATTGTTCCATTAATCTGACTCAACGGGGTAATATTTGCAGTAATTACACCATTTATTCTGTCATAACCATAATCATTTTGAAATGAATCAAAAGAAAGTTCTACACCTAACTCATCGAACTCTTCTTCACCAATACTGTAACTGGTAACATTTCCGGTGCTATCTACTAAAGAGAAATTCCATCCATTAAATACAAAATCATCATTAATTTTATATCTGACAGTAATTGGTTTTCCTATTGAATAATCATTACTGCTGGCATTTTTATATTCACCATCAACAAGGAAAGTTCCAGCGTCCTGATTATCAATTACAAACTGGATATTTGATTTTTTATTTGTTTCGTTATTTATTTTGTATGAATAATACAAATTTGAAGAAAGATATATTTGTATATTTTCCCCTAAAGGAGTTTGTACTTCATAATAAATACTTTGGGCTGTAAAATTAAACGAAATATTATTTATTCCTGTGGAAAGCAAAGGTATAAGTTGTGCAGCGTTATCATTTTTTGCTTTTATTGTAAGAGTATTCTGGTTAACGACAGAGGCTTCAAAATAATCGGCAAAAGTTTTATCTTCTTCAATTCCTGGAATCTTAATTGTATAAGCATTTTTACATGCAGCGGCGATAGGTTTTGTGAAGGTAAATACAAGTTCACTATCACGATTATATTGTTTTTCTGAATCATTAAGAGAGAAATTTGTTATTTCCAGATTTTGGAAACAAATAGGATTAATTGAAATCAGGTTATCGGTGTATTCGTTTATTGTAACCTGAGCTTGAGCTAATCTTGTTATTACATCAAAGCCGTTTCCGCTGCCATCTTCATTTTCTTCAAAAGTAACATCAATTCCACAATTTTCCTTTAACGACTCTTTTGAAACAAACTCTGTTTTAGCGGCACCCTTATCATCTTTGTAACTTCGTGAATAACTCCATCCATAGAAAGTGTATCCGGAAGGAACTTTATAACTTAAAGCAAAAGTATCCTTTACTCCGTATAGAAGGCTCTGATCTTCCTGAGTAATTGGAGTTGCCCCTACTTTAAAGGTTCCTGTATCGCTTGCAGCTTTAGAAAAATTAAATTTCACAGGTTCATAAATTTCTGGTGTTATTGTTATTACATCAGAAATAAAGTTTTCTACTATAAATGTTGTTTGAATAAGATTATTTGCATTCTCATCTTCTGAGAAAGTTAAACTTAACTCTTCAAGCGCAACAACAGTACCGTCAGATTTCTTAAACTTCCATCCTGCAAAGGTATAACCATCAGGAATTTTGTAACGCAATGAAACAGTCTGACCTACACTATATGGATATTCTTTACTAACAATATCTTCGCCGTCAATTTTAAAGTTACCAATATTTTTTTCTTCGGCATCTTTTTTTAATTCATATTTAATACGAGTTTTTGCAGAAGTTTCGGCACCAATAAGGAAAGTTTGTTTAATATCTTCGTCAAGGGTAACTTTAATTGGATTTAAATATTGAGTATTAATATACCATAATTTATCTTTTGGAATTTTTACATTAACACTACGTTGTGCATTATTTGCTATTGAAATAAAACCATTTGTTGTATCAGATCTAAAAACAAGTTTTTGTCCGCTTACTTTAGGAGAAGAAAAATACTGTGAAACATACTGTTCTTCCATATTTGAGACAGAAATGTAATTTTCTACATTTACTGCTGTTGAAAAACATTCTTCAGCAATAGGCTGATTAAATGTAAATTCCGGAGAACTATCACGTGGATAAATTTCTCCCCCTCCCTGTGTAAATGTATAAGTAAGTTTTGGAGGACAAACAGGATGAATGATTATTGTTTTAGTCGAAGCTTTTTTAAAGGTAACATTTGTTTCAAGGCTATATGGATCTTCAAATACGATATAACTGCTTGGCTCTTCGCCAGGTTGAATATCTTTGATTACTACTTCCCAATACTTAAAAGTATACCCTTCTGCAGGTTCAAAACGAACTGGAAAAACATCAGTTACTTTTTTTGTAATTTCTCCAGTGGCAGGGGTTTTTACTTTACCACATTTATCGTTATCGATAGTTTCTACGTTTATTACATAGGATGGCGCGTTATTGTATTCAATTGTGTTTACAATCTCCTGCTTAACATCTTCACTCTTAAGGAAGTTTTCACAACCTGTAAGCAGGAAAACAAATGCTGTAAATAATGGAAGCAAACATGTTTTTGAAAAACGATTAATGTGGATCATAAACTACACCTCTAGAAACAATAGTATAGAATATTTTAACATAATTTTGAGGTGTTGTCATTATAATTATAAATAATTGTTATATGAGAGTTTTGCTCATTTATGAGGAATTGTGGATTGCTTCGCTACGCTCGCAATGACGAGGATTTATAATCCAAAAAACTCCACGCTATTCTTATAGCAGATATCTTTTACCAGCTGGCCGAGAGATTCTTCGTCCCATGGGAACTCGCCCTGCTCTACCTGGGTTCCGATGAAGTTGCAGAGGATGCGGCGGAAGTATTCGTGGCGGGGGTATGAGAGGAAGCTGCGGCTGTCGGTGAGCATGCCTACGTAGCGGCCGAGGACTGAAGTTCTGGCGTAGATGCGGAGCTGTTCTTCGATGCCGGCTTTGTGGTCGTTGAACCACCATGCGGGACCAAACTGACAGTTGCGGAAGTTAGCGGCCATGGTTGCAAGAGCTTCGTTGTCTTTTGGGTTTAAGTTGTAGAGAATTACACGAGGACCTTTCGACAAGCTCGGGTCCCCCGTAGATCCAGAATATATACCATTTAATATTGCAGATAATTGTGGAGCATAATTGAAATCGTTAAGGCTGTCTTCGCCGATATTTTTTCCGGCCTGATTTAAAAGAATGGTGTTGTTATCGCGAAGGGCTCCGATGTGAAGCTGCATTACAAAACCTTTCTGTGCATACAGTTTTCCAAGTTCAATAAGAACATAGCCTTTGTACTTTGCGGCTTCTTCTCTTGTAAGATGTTTTCCCATCCAGGCTTTTTCAAAAATGTAATTTACATCTGTAAAATTAGATGGCATGTAGAAATCGCCTTCGAGGGAATGATCGCTTACAACGCTGCCGTGCTGTTTGAAAAAATCCATGCGTGCAGCAAGTGCTACGAACATATCATCAATTGATTTGAATCTCATTCCTGAAAATTTTTGAAGCCGTGAAATATAATTTGCAAAATCCGGAGAGTCTGCGTTTAAGATTGGATCCGGGCGGAAAGATGGAAGAACTTTGACCTGCGCATTTTGTTCTGCGATTTTTTTATGCCATTCCAAAGAATCGAGCGGATCGTCTGTAGTACACAACGCTTTTACACCCATTTTGGCAAGAAGGCCCTGTGGTACAAACTCAGGCTTTGCAAGCAGTTCGTTGCATTTGTCCCAGACCTGGCGGGCATTCTTCAAAGTCAAAGGCTCGGTAATTCCAAAATATCGCTGCAATTCAAGATGACTCCAGTGATATAGAGGATTTCCTACACAGCCCTGCAAGGTTTTTACAAAGGCAAGGTAGCGGGAATAGTCATCGTCTTCACCCCCTGCGACTTCTTGTGCAGGGTCTGCCTCTTCAAGCTCAGGAATTGTTGCGCCAGTTATAAGTTCTTCAGGAATTCCCGCTGCACGCATTGCACGCCATTTGTAGTGGTCGTGGTCGAGCCAGGCATTTGCAAGATTACCAATCGGTTTGTTTTCGAAAATTTCCTGTGCAGAAAGATGATTGTGAAAATCAAAAATCGGTTCGTTCTGTGCATATTTGTGATACAAAGTTTTTGCTGTTTGTGTCTGCAATAAAAAATCTTCGTCCATGAATGGTGTCATCCTGCTACCCCTCGATTGATATTCTTCTATTTATTATATCTCAATTATATCTCTTTCAAAAGTTTTCTTACAGAGCCGTTTCCGTTGTTCAGCTTTGAAAAATATTCTTTTACTTTATCTGCAAGGCCGGCTTCAAAAAGATCTACGCCGAAAATTTCTTTGCGGTGAAGAAGCGCGTCGACATCGGAAGGCACGAACTTCTTAACATCCTCTAACAACGGATCAGGGCTCAGTTCAAACTGATTTCCGTTATCATCAATTGCCAAGAGGTAACGAAGCCACAAGGCAAATACAAGAGGCACTACCTTAAGGTCTTTAACATTCAAGTCAGAGCGTCCCAAATATCCTTTTATTGTTTCACCAAAACGAATGCTTAATTTTTGAGAAGTATCGCACGCAATTCGCTGAGGAGTGTCCGGCATAAACGGATTTGGGATTCTTACATTTACTACTTCATCAATAAAATCACGAGGCTTAATAATGCCAGGATCTACTACAACAGGAAGGCCTTCTTCATAACCAAGACGCTTTACAAGTCGAAGCAGATCTTCATCTTTCATTTCATCAGCAATCAGAGTGTATCCAAGTAAGCAGCCGCTAACAGCAAGGAATGTATGAAGAGGATTCAAGCATGTACAAACCTTCATCTTCTCTACCTTATCTACGGTTGCACGATCTGTAAAATAAAGTCCGCCTTTTTCAAGTTCAGGACGTCCGTTTGGAAAACTATCTTCTATTACAAGGTACTGGCATTCTTCTGCATTAACAAAAGGTGCGACATAAGTTTTTTTAGAAGTGATTACAGGCTCAAGCTGTTCAATTCCATCATCAGCAAGAATCTTTTCTATTTTGCTGTCAGGACGTGGAGTAATTTTATCTATCATTGTCCATGGGAAGCTAACCTTTGAAGGATTATTTACATAAGCAAGAAATCCTGGTTTACATACACCGCGATTTTCCCATTCAGTTGCAAATTCATTTACCGCAGCAAAAAGCTTGTCTCCGTTGTGAGAGCAGTTATCCATGCTCACCATTGCTACAGGAAGTTCTCCGCTGATATATCGTTCATGAAGAAGAGTTACAACTTTACCGATGTATGATTTTGGAAGAACTGGGCCTGCAGCAAAATCATCCTCTACTCCCGGCATCATAACGCCTGAAGCATTTCGCAAAAGATAGCCCTTTTCTGTAATTGTAAAGGTTACCATCTGAAGCGACGGATTTCTGAAGATTTCAAGAAGGCGTGCCCAGTCTTTTTCGTTGTCGGAATCGGCAGCAAGGGCTTCCATGATTGAACCAACAACTGTTTTTTCAACATTTCCGCTTGATTTTAATGTTACAAGGGCACCGATATTATCATGCGGGCGGTACATTTTTTCTATAATTTCATAATCATAACCTTCGGCAACAACAAGTCCGCAATCTAAAACACCCTGATTAAGCAGATTTTGAACAACATTTGCCTGAAAAGCTCTGAAAATATTACCTGCACCAAAATGAATCCAGAACGGATTTGCTTTTGTAGCAGCTTCTACCTTTGCACGGTCAAATTTTGGAAGGGAATATCCTTTTGACTCCCATTCTGCAGTATTTTTAATTCCTTCATTTGTAAGCTTCATAATTTACTTCCTGATTTATTATATCATATTTTATGAAAAATTTCTGTAAAAACAGTTACATACTAGTATACAAGTTTTTTATATTTTTTTCTACAAAAAATACTTTTATTTGTGATTTTATACTCAAATTCAGGAATTTCGTGGTATAATGTACGGACTATGCAGAAAACAAAACTAAATGGCGTTGCAGTTCCACTTGGCGCTTTATATACAAAAGAAAATCCTGTGATTGGAGAATTTCCCGATCTTATTCCTTTTGCACAATTTTGCAAGGAGGCGGGTCTTGGTATAATCCAGCTTCTTCCTGTAAATGATACGGGCACTCAAAGTTCCCCATACAGCGGATTGTCTGCCTTTGCACTTCACCCTATTTATATCAGAGTTAGTGAAGTTCCAGGCTTTGGCGCTCTTTACAGTTCTGATGCAAAGTTTAAGGCAGCTTATGATGATTTTATAAAAGCAAATGATTACACGCTGCGTTATGATTATGATTCTATTTTAAATACAAAAATCAGCCTGCTCAAACAGATTTATGATTTTTTACCTGTTGGACAAACCGGCGAAGCAGATAAAGACCTTACAGACTGGATAAAAGCAAACAGCTGGGTAAAAACATACTGCGTTTATAAAAATCTTAAATGGAATTATATGCAGGCAAGCTGGAAAAGCTGGCACGATGACGACAAGGAAATTACTTCTGAGCAGATTACAAAACGCTGGAACACAAAGGCATTTAAAAAGGAACATCTTTTTTATGCCTGGTGCCAGATGGTTGCGGCAAAACAGTTTGAAGGAGCAGTTGAAGCAGTTCACAAAATGGGATTACTGCTCAAGGGCGACATGCCAATTCTTATGAACGAAGATTCCTGCGACGCCTGGGCTTATCCGGAATTTTTTAATCATGATTTGCGTGCGGGCTCTCCCAGCGACGGTGAAAATCCAACCGGACAGAACTGGGGATTTCCTACCTACAACTGGAAAAATCTTAAAGCACAGGATTACAGCTGGTGGAAACAGCGCCTCAAGACCGCCTCCCGCTATTACGATGCTTACCGCCTTGACCACATTCTGGGATTTTTCCGCATCTGGGCAATTCCTTCTGATGACTGTAATGCATTAAACGGACACACAGAGCCTTATGCTTCTATTAAAATAGATGATTTATATGAGCTTGGTTTTGATGATGACAGAATCCGATGGCTCAGTAAGCCACACATTCCTACAAGTGTTGTAGAAGAAGTTACCTGGAACCGCGATGTTGCACACAATATTTTGCAGACAATGTGTACGCGCATTGGCGAAGAAGAGCTCTGGCTTTTTGATAAATCAATTAAAGGAAGCAATGATCTTTGGAAGCTTGATTTGAGCGCTTTTGTTGATGAGCCGGCTGCTGTAAAAATCAAGGAAAAGCTTGTTGAATACTGGTCTAACATTACGCTCATTGAAATTGGAAAAAACAAATTTATTCCGCTTTGGACTTATGACCATTCTACTTCTTGGGCAAGCTTGAATGAGACAGAAAAAGAAGGATTGCTTGAGCTGTTTACCGCACTTGAAAAAAAGAATATTTCGCTTTGGAAAAAACAGGCTGATGATATTTTTACTGCAATAACTTCGGGACTTAAAATGGTTCCTTGCGGCGAAGACCTTGGCGTTGGAATTGCATGCGTTCCAAAAACAATGGAGCAGCATAAAATACTGGGACTTCGTGTAGTACGATGGACCCGTCAGTGGAGCGAACCTGGACAGCCTTATGTTCCTTTTAAAGACTACACTCCTCTTTCT
The DNA here is from genome assembly GCA_946411215.1 of uncultured Treponema sp. Taxonomy (GTDB): domain Bacteria; phylum Spirochaetota; class Spirochaetia; order Treponematales; family Treponemataceae; genus Treponema_D. The sequence goes on from CAMKDH010000017.1 coordinate 22,774, forward strand.
GTTACAACAACTTCTGTTCACGATTCTTCAACAATCCGCGAATGGTGGGATACAGAAAAAGAAAGCGTTACCGCCTTTATTAAAACAAACGCCCAAGCCTTTGGAATTGGAAGCGAAGTTGAAGGTGCGCTTTTTGAAAAAGAAGAAAGCGAAATTGAAAAGGCAGCACAGACACTTTCACAAACAGAGTTTACTCCAGAGCTTGCACAAAAAATCCTTGAACTTTCTGCAACATCAGCAAGTCAGTGGTTTATTCCGCCGCTGCAGGATTTCTTATATATGGAAAAATCTTTGTGGCTGCCGGACGCAAAAGACGAGCGCATAAATATTCCGGGCACTGTGACTGCATTTAACTGGACTTACAGAATGCCATGTGCAATAGAAGATTTGAGTAATAACAAAGAATTGATTGAAAAAATAAAGGGGATACATTAATGAGTATTTCATATAACGAATTTCACATTTCAAAAAAAGTACGCGACTTGTGCAGCTTTGAAGAAGGATTGTTTGCTTCGAGCGGAAACGTTGTGTTTGCTAACATGAGGAACGTGCGCAATTTTCAGCTGCTTTATAATAATTATATTGATACGGTTACCGGCGATGAAAACAAAAGAGTAAGTGCCGGTCAGCTCAATGCAATGGGTTTGATTGATGAAATTCTTCATTATGTATGTATGCTCTACCGCCGCAACAAGGTGCCTGCTTTTATGGCAGACCTTCTTGCCAGCCTGGACAAACAGTTTACAAAAAAAGAAATTGACGCTCTGCTGCTTGATTTTATAAAAGAGTTTCCACCTGTAGAAGTTTATAAAGAAAAATGTACAGCAGCTGAATATCTTAAACGTGAGGCTGTTGATCCTGCAACAGGAACACCTCGTACCAACCGTGAACAGACCCTGGAAGAAATGATTCTGCTGCATCTTGCAAACGAAAACGC
>CAMKDH010000018.1 GCA_946411215.1 uncultured Treponema sp.
GTTCCCCAGGTGCGGAAAATCTCGCCGTCGATTTTTTTATTTTCTACCCACTGGCGGCTCAAGGTCTGATATTCTGTTGCAATTGTAACTTTGTTTTTAAGAAGTTCATCAAGATCTTTTGTATCCGGGATTGCTGCAACAATGCGTACAGGGTCAAATCCAAGGTCCATAATTTCTACAACCTTGTCCTGAACACCGTTTTCATAGACCCAGTCCTTTCCACTGAATCCAAGATCAGCCTTATTATTTGCAAGAAGCAAACTTGTAATCTGAGGCTTTACAACCTGAAACGCAAGATCCTTCTGGTTTGTTGTAGGGAAATATGTTCTATCTGGCAAACTTATAGAAATGCCCACGTCACTCAATAATTCATAAACAGATTCATAAATGCGGCCTTTTGCCAATAAAATTTTTAATTTGTCCATAATAATACCTTTTCAATATATTTTATATTAGATTAATGGATTATACAACACTAACACGAAAATCAATCAGGAATTAGAACTTCCCTTCGAATCCAAAAGCAAATAGCTTTTCCGGGCGGTATTGTTTTGGACCAAACGCAAAAGAAACATAGAGATTGTTGCGGTAAGCTGAGTTTGCATAGGTTCCTATGTTTGGAGTGAAGCCAAGTGAAAGCTTTAGCTTAGCGTATTGTTTATAAGCAAGATCTCCTGATTTTATCTGATCAAGGTAGGTATCTGCATTAGTAAGGTGCCAGTTTTGGGCGGCTTCTGTTGCGTTGACGTAATCAAAACCGCCGGTATAGCTTATAGTTAGAATAATGTCATTTAAGAAAAGCGCAGAAAATCCTGGGATTGCTTTTTGAATATCATATCCGAACAAAACAGTTTCTGTATTTACTTTTATCAGGCGATAATCTGATGCGCTCAAAGAAAAGAGACTTGTATTTACTTTTGTTGGAAGGTTATAAGTAAAATTATCTATACACAAAACTGGAATCAGCTTTGGAATATAAACATCTGCATCAAACTCTACATCATAAATATCACAAATCTTGTTTTTGTATGGTTCCAGGTCTGTTTCATAAGAATGTGCAAGTCCCGTAGTAAGGGTAATTCCTTTTCGTTCGTAAGTTCCAGGACCGCAGGTAAAAACATTTGTCCAGCTTGCAGAATAAATCTCAAGCGACGAAAAAGAAGTATTATCATTTTTATCGGACAACTTTCCGTACCTTGCATTTTCACGGGCTGCAAATAAAACTGCATATCGTCTGCCAAAATCAAAACCAGAGGAAATTGAAACCGAACCGTCAAGCTCCTTAAAACCTGATTTATTTATTATGAGCGAAGATACTAAAGAATACTGAAGCAAGTTTGTGTCTGTTCCACTCTGATAACTAAAATCAAAAATCCCGCGTTTTGATGAAAAATCATAACCACCAGAAATCATTGTAACGCCTGAATACCATGGAGAAGAATTCAAATAAGTAAGTCCAAGAGTTGGAACATTCGAAGCAATTCCGCCAATAGGAATAAGGAAGCCGTTGAAGGCATACTGGAACGGTGAATAGTTTTTATAAGGAAGCGGCTCTGGAATAGGAATAGAACTATTTTCTAATGCAGGCAACGACGTTGTTGCAGCAATTTCGTCACAAGTCCACCAGCCGTCTGATAATTCCAAAAGTCGTGACTGTTTATAAAACTGTGCGGTGTAATAAATGTGACCATTCTTTTGAACAGGTGTATAAACTCCGCCAGAAATATTTTCATTCATAAGAGAAAAGTGTCCGTCTTCAAGATTGAGCATACCAAGTCTTGGCAAGGTCTCTTTTGTTGCCCACGAAAAATAAAGCGTATTTGAACTCAAAGACAAATCCCTTATTTTCATTTTTTCATAAGGGGCCAGATACTCTGTGATGTTTGAAAAATTAATGTCGCTCACGCAAATAGAATAATCAAGCCCTGATTTTAATGAAAAAGCAAACTGGCCGTTACCCAAATCTGTAAACTCAGTTGGAACCTGTTCTGCATCAAAAGTAAACTCAACAGGATTTTCGCAAAGCGCCAATTTCTTCTCTACATCAAGCTTTTGAATCACAATAGAATATCTTTGCTTTTCATATTTTTGCGCAATAAAATAATATTCTCCGTTTAAACTGATTACTGCAGGGCTCACATAATTTGTTCCCGGAACAGAAATCAATTTTTTTGTTTCAAAATCATAAATCTTTGCGCAATGCTTAATTGTTGCAGACGCAGTTGAATAATGACTTATAGTAAGAAACCTTCCGTCCAAAGAAAGTCTTATCCCGTCAAGATAATCCTGATGAAAAAGCTTTTGAGGATTTTTGCCATTCTGAACAAAATAAATTGTATTGTTACTGTCATCTACATAAGCAAGACCAGTCTCACAACCACGCAGATTTGAGAACCTTGAACCAGTCGTATTCTTTAGCGAAAAATCCCCGCTCTGATTTTGCTTATCAAAAAAGTCAAAGGCTTGCCCTGCGGCAACAGGATTTGCACCCGCAACAGATGGAACCTGTAAAGAGTTTTCAAACATCTTCCAGGCTTTGTTTAATTTTATTCCAAAGGTCTTTTTAAAAGCGCCTGCTGTCGTTAAATCGGAAAACTCTTCACCGTTTATACATCGATACCAGAATTCTGAATACTTGTGCATTCCAAAGTTACGTTGCAAAAATTCTGCAAAGGCTCCATTAAAATAATAAAACGAACCTTTTGGATATGCATCCGAAGCTCCTTTTACATCTGAATATGTTGGGAACTGGCCTTCAATTTTTGCCTGCCTTATCATCTGCAAGGAATACGGATCGTTTAAACGTCCCTCGCCTTTAGCGCTTTCATAAGAAACTGTTGCACCTTCTGCCATTCCGCTTGTTACAGTAAAATAATGATTCGAAATTGCATCACCAAAAATCTTTCCTATTACAACAAAAGTTTTGTTTTTAAGATTATATGTTAATGCATGAGTAAGCTCATGTGTAAAAGTAGAAAGCAGAGTCTGGGAAAAAACTGCTAAATCATCTATCTGGCCGGTATCGTAAAGAACAATGCGGTTATAAGGAGAGTTTGCGTAGTATGCATTGAACTGTTCGACTGTTGCAGTAATAACTACTGGAATTCTAAAAGAAGGTTCAACTCCATAGGCAGCAGCAAGCTCTTCAAAAACAGCATCAGCCTTTTCATAAAGGATGTTTGCGCTTGCAAGATTTTTTTCGCCATATATAAGATCAAAATATTTTGTCTGGGTAAAGCGAAGTTTTCCAGCCCCCGCCATGCTGCCTTCATGAGCAAAAATCGAAAAAGAGAAAAACAGTGATGTAAGTACAATAAAAAGTTTTTTCATATTACATATTCGGGATGCGCTTAACTGCATATCTAAAATATAAATAGCCTAACGGAGCCGCAAGCACTGTAAAGATAAGTCCTGTAATAATTATTCCAAGATTATTTCTTGGCAAAAAAATCATCAACACAATAAACAGAGCAACAATTCCCATTGTAATAAACGACGAAACAACAGCGTTTACATTCTGCTTAAAGGCCGCAATAGGATTTTCCCACTGAAGCTTTGGATTAAATGTATCAATAAACATTTCTACAAAGACAAGCACGAGCGAAACCAAAAGCCCCAGCATGCCACCCTTAACAATAACATCAAGGACCTCGCCAGCAGAAAAAGGAAATCCTATAACCGCAACACCTGCACTAAAATAAACTGAAGAAACTACAACAGCAATTATACAGTACATAAACGCATGCCAGAATTTTACAAGGACAATTGTGTCGCAGGTAATAGGCATGGCTTTAAGATCGTACAGGGCTTTACCTTCACGCGAAAAAGAAGTTGAAGCAACATTCGTACAGTTACCCATAAAAATAGAAAAAGCTCCAAGGCCAAGAACGCAGAAATATTTTATATTAAAAATTTCATCCGCCGATAGTGCAAGAAATATTCTTTGAAGCTCATTCATAACAGTATTAACATTGCTATGACTTGCCATAAAAAAGCTCATGCCGCCAGAAACAAGCATGATTATTGGAAGGATAATAATCATAAGAGGACCGTTTGCAAAGAACGAAGGCTCTCTGAACATTGTGCGTAAATCTCGTGTAAAAAGTGTACCAAAAACAGAATTAGTCTTAACGTTTTTAGTAATTACATTCTGAGCCTTTTGCTGCGAAATCTTTTTTGATTTTACATCAGAAAATCCGTTGAGCGTTTTGATATAAATTGGTGCAAACAACGGAACAATTCCAAAAATAAAAACAAGTGTAATTGCGACCATCAAAAGAATAGAAACAATTTTGCCGCTTATTGCATTTGAAAAAATCATAAGGAAGGGAGCCTTTTCTGCATACAAGCGAACAATCTGAATAATCGGAGGCAGCGAGCCCTGACGTAAATCAAGCGACACTGACATTTGAGAAGAGAAAAAGCTGTAGCCGCAAACAAAAATAAAAATCAGGACAGTTGCAATTCCTGTAAGAATTGTGCGCTTACGCATTTTTGGAAAAAGCACAAGTACAAGAATCAAAAGCCCGTAGATTACAAAAAGCGAAATACTTACAATTGCGCAGGTTGTAATAATCATTCCAAGATAAAACAAGGGACTTGTAAGAAGCCGTGCTTTTATTCCATAAATGATAGAACCAACAATAACGACTGCTGCACCAAACGACGCATCTGTAATTGCAGTAACGCCTACCTTAGCTCCAAAAATATCAACCGGTTTAAGAGGCATTGCAAGAAACTGTTCTTCTCCACAGCCGGTGTAATAATTTGTTGCAGCAGAAATAAATCCAAAAAAGAAAACAACACACAACGCAATGAACATAATGTAAACTGGCATTTTTTCAATATCGCCGCTGGCAAGAAGATTGTTGCCAAGATTGTTCATTATCAAAATATACATTCCGCCCGCAACAGCAATGATGTAAATTGTGAGCAAAATAACAAGGATGTTTTTCAGAACGCCCTTAACGCCTTTTTTAAAGCCTTCAATAAAAGAGCCAAACGAAAAAATATTAGAGGACATTATTTTAAACAAAGACCACAATGCTTTTGTTTTCATTTTAGTCCTCCGCAACAAGCTTAAGGAAGATGTCTTCAAGTGACTGACCTGATTCTCCGTGCTGAGTCTGAAGCTCTGCCATTGTTCCAATAAATACAAGCTTACCTTTTTTGATTATTCCAATTCTGTCGCAAAGCTTTTCTGCAACTTCCATTACGTGTGTAGAAAAGAAAATTGTTTTTCCGGCAGCAGCCCGTTCACGCATGATTTCTTTAATTGTAAATGCAGCTTCCGGGTCCAGACCAACCATCGGTTCATCCAAAATCCAGTTTTTAGGATCTGTAATAAGACTTGCAATAAGAAAAAGCTTCTGCTTCATACCGTGGCTAAAGGAAGCAATTCTGCTGCTCAAATTTTCCATCATGCCGAATTTCTCGCAGTAGTTTTTAATGCGTTCCATTTTTTCTTCCTGAGGAATTTTGTAAACATCACTTATAAAATCAAGATATTCAATTGCCTTAAGGCGTGAGAAAGTTTCTGGATTGTCGGGAACAAATGCAAAAGTTCTTTTTGCGGCGATAGGCCTTTCTTTAATAGAAATGCCGTCAAGCAAAAGCTCGCCCTCATCTGGCTGAAGAATGCCTGTGAGCATTCTTATTGAAGTAGTTTTTCCAGCACCGTTAGGTCCTAAAAAACCAAAAATTTCACCATCATTAACTGTCATTGAAAGTGAATCAACAGCCTTTACGCTAACCTTGTTGTAGGCCTTTGTTACGTTTTTGAGTTCGAGCATTTAGTGTCTCCTTGCACATCCCCGGCTTCTAAAGGCGCGAGGACAACAAGGTAATTTTACACTAATTTCAATTTTGCCGCTACATATACGAAAGTTGAATTCCAGTAGATGGCAATTTCGTTTGTACTGTAGCTTGGGAACTCATCAATATAGCAGCGCAATGGAGGAGGATTTAAAGGACCAAGCTTTTCTTTTGCACAAAGATCGAACAAACCTTCGCAAGGACCTCCTGAAAGCATTCCTGGCATAGTCTGGTTAGTTGCCCCGGAAGGTCTGTGATGAGGATGCTTTACTGTGTTTACACCAAAGCCTGTTATATAACAAATATTCATAGGATTACAGCCAAGCACATAATCAATCTGTTTTTTAGCAGCTTCGTAATATTCTTTGCGGCCAGTAAGATCCCATGCCACCAGAAGCGCATGTGCATCATCGCAGACATGACCGCAGCCGCCCCAGTGAACCTTTTCCATGCTTGTTCCAAAAGAAGCGTTGTTTACAATTTCAAGAAGTCTGTCTGCATTTTTAATCATTGAATCTTCAAGAAGCTTTGCCTTTGATTTATCCTTGATTTTATCTTTTGCACGAAGGAAAAGCTCTGTACCATAACCTGCAACCATTCCCCAGCCAAAACCTTCATGCCAGTTATTTTTCCAAGGATACTTTGGATCTTCCGGTAAATCAATTATGCTCTGGCGAAGTTCAAGTGCTTTATCTAAATATGACTGATCTCCAGTTTTTAAGAAAAGGGCTGCATACGCAAAATATCTTTCATCTGCCGAAGTCCAATCTCCGTAACCGCCTGTTGTAATTTCTGACGGATTACTAAAAAGCTGTTCTTCGTGAGTATCAAGATATTCCTGAGCTTTCAACGCAGCATTCATAAGCTTTTTCGCAAAATCAGGATCACTTTTTTCAAAGAACGTAGAAGCAAAAGCACACGAACCAACAAAGTCTGCAGTAGCAGTAGAAGAAATTGGAGAAATAACAAGTTCTTCTTTTTCTTCATCTGGATTTATAAAGGCGCAGAAATGATAGCAAGAAACCTTGTGATAAACACCGCCATCCTTTCGCTGCATTTTAAGCATCCATTCAAGTTCAAAACGTACTTCGGCAAGAATATCAAACTTTGTAAAGCTTGAAGCACTCTGTTCATAAGCAAGCAGCAAATCCATTACCGCTTTAGATGCCGCAACAATATAACGTCCGTAGTCACCCGCATCGTGCCAGCCACCATTTACTTCTATTTTCTGATCTGTTCCATAAACTACAGCAGGAGTATCGTGACAAGCAGCATGAGCCCAAGGTCCACCGTGTGCTTCATCAAGTTCTACACCACAACGTGAAAGGAAAAAATAATTTACTGTAGCGTAATAAATATCATTATAAAGGTTCTTACCAACTTTAAAAGAAACACTTTGTGCACTCTTACCTTCCTGCGATTTTACACGAATAGCAAAGGTTCCTTCGTTAGAAAAATCCGAAAAATTGGCAAGGCAGACAGGCTCTCCCGCAACCCTATCCTGAACAGGAGCGTTTAGTTTTCCAGAAAAAACAACTTTTGAGCCGTTTAAAATATCAAACTCTTCACCACCCTTGAGTCCCGTAACATATGCAAATTTAGTTTTATCTGCTTCATATCCAATCTGATTAACAAATACTTCGAGTTTACTTTCCATACTGTGAATAATAAGTCAATTTTTTTTAAAATAATTGAACAAAAATGTGAAAAAATCGAATATATCGCATATAATATAAGTACCATGAAAATACTTTCTAACAATAAATGGAAATTTGGATTTTTCCTTATTCTGCTTTTTTCGCTGTCATGCTTTAAACTTTGTGCTCAAGATAACAATATGACTCCAGGACAGGCTCAGACCCTGCGCGAGACTTTTGTTGAAGAAATAAAAACACATATCGGTGCACCTTATGAATATGGCGCTATAGGTCCTGATTCTTTTGATTGTTCAGGTCTTATTTATTATTCTGCAAGTAAATCTATAAAGGTTCAGCTGCCACGCACTGCAAAAGCAATTTATAACTATGCAAAAATCATTCCTGATGAAAATCGTGAACTTGGAGATCTGATGTTCTTTAAGACAACAAGCTCTTCTACAATTTCGCATATTGGCGTTTATATTGGAAATAATCAGTTTATTTCTGCAATAAGCGACGGCCCTAATACAGGAGTAATTGTTTCTTCTCTTAATCAGGATTATTGGAAAGGCCGATATGTTTCTACCGGTCAGTTCTTACCTTCGGGAAAAGAAGAATATAAAAGAGGAAAGAAACTTGAAGAAACCGAAATGGTCGAAGGTTTTGATTTTGACAGTAACCCGCAGACTGTATCAAAAAAAGGCCCTTCCCCTGATTCTACGCCATTAACCTTTGAAGATAAGCTTCTTTTTGATGTTTCAGTTTATTTTGACTGGTCGTTACTTTCTCCGCGTCAGTTTGTTTTTAGATACAGAGGAATTGATGCGGGATTCCATGCCAGTTATGCCGGCTGGAACCTTAATCCTGGCGTAGGTTTCTTCCTTAGGTTCAATACAGGTCTTGATACATTCCAGATTCCTGTGATTTTGAGCCTTTCGATGAACGATTACATCAGAATGTATGCGGGACCTGTCTTTACTTGTAATGACGTTATCCTCATAGATTCCGACAAAGAGATTAAAGGTTCTATTTTCCCAGGCATTATAGGACTTTCGCTTTCAACTCCTAAATGGAACATTGGTAAAGTTGCCTTGCAGGCCGTGCAGGATATTAACTACACAGTCTACAACCAGATGGATGGAGCCGCTTTACCATTTATGGAAACAATTGCAGCAGGACTTGTAATGTATACAGGTGTTAGGGTTACAGTTCCATTGTCTGCGTTCTACAAAAGGAATTGAAATTGAAAAGAACAATATTTACAGCTCTCAAACTGATTTTTGCAAGCTTTGCATTAATGCTTTTATGTGCAAGTTGTACTTCCGAAATTTCACTTGAACTCAAAAAAGACGGTTCTGTTGATGTACAATTCAGCGGAGTTGCAGGAACCGCCTTTGCTACAATGATTAATTCTGTAAGCGGGATGTCTGGAAACGGATCTGCCACCGGCACTGTGATTTTTGATACAAAAGAAATTGAATACGAAATGAGCTCGAACGGATTTTCACAGGTAAAAGCAGTTTCTAAAAAAGGTGCTGACCTTACAGTTACAATGACAGACAAAAATGGAAAATCTGCTTTGTTTACTTCTGGAGTTGTTAGCGTAAAGGATGGCAAGCTGAATGCATCTCTTTCGCCACAAAGCCTGGTAAAATTCTATAAAGCAGCCGATAGCCAGACTGTAATGTTCCTGGATATGCTTTTAGCCCCGATTTTTAATGATGAAGTAATGACACAAGAAGAATATCTTGAAGTTCTTGCTTCGTTCTACGGTGATGAAATTGCAGATGAAATGAAAAACAGCAGCTTTAGAATTACATTAAAAAATCCCGACGGAACAAAAACTGTTCAAAATATAGGATTCACAAAGCTTTTGACACTGAACGAAGTATTAAGATTTTAGATAAGTTTCTACAACAGAATTGTCTGCATTGCTGTATGGAGCCGGAACATATTTGTCGGCATTCCAATCGTTTTCCCATCTTGTATTATCAAGCAGATAACGGAACTGATATTCACGATTAACATCAAGTTCAAGCTTTACAGAAAAAGAACCATCCGGAGCCTTAGTCATTGGAGTAATTGTGCTGCTCCAGCTGTTAAAATCACCAGCAATATTAATTTCTTTAGCGCCCTGAGCGGCTTCTGGTGAAACTGTAAATGTCACTGTACATTTTGTCTTATCTTTAGAAAAAGACTTTTTTAAACCCATTAAAAAACTCCGTGAGAAATAATACCCCTACCGTTTATAAAAATATAATATTATAGAAAAAATTTCAATATGTACTATACTATGCATCCAAAAGTAAAAAAATCGCTTCCAGCCGAATTGCATATTCCAAAACCGCGGGCTAGCCCGCTATGCGCTACACTGCCTTGACTATATACGTTGCCGCTCGCGCGGCAGCAGTGTAGAGCATTTTTGTAATCTGCAATTCGGCTTCGCGCGATTTTTTAGATTTCATCTATAAATTTGTTTTTCATAATATTTATTTTTTATAATATTGATATATTTCATTCTTTGTAATATATTATTTTTAATCCGTTGATTTAACCGAAATTGCAGAACGGAATCTGGTCCATGGTGGCCGGTAAATCTTGCTAAAGAGGAGGTCCAAATATGGACACTATCTTAAACAAAAATCACTACTTATTTACATCAGAATCAGTTGGAGAAGGTCATCCAGATAAGGTTTGCGATCAGATTTCGGATGGCATTCTTGATTACTGCCTTAGTCTTGACCCTGAGGCACATGTTGCCTGCGAAACCTTTGCTACTACAAACTTTGTACTCGTTGGTGGCGAAATAAGATTTTTAAAACAGGACATCGATTTTGAACAGCTCAACTCAAAGGTTGAAGAAATTGCACGTAATGTTGCAAAAGAAATCGGTTACGACAGCGAAGATAAAGGCCTTGATTACAAAACCTTTACATTTATGAACCGTCTTCACGCTCAGTCTGATGATATCTGCCAGGGAGTTGTTGGAACCGGCTTAAAGGAATATGAAGGTCAGCAGGGAGCCGGAGACCAGGGAATGATGTTTGGCTTTGCATGTAACGAAACCCCTACCCTCATGCCAGCCCCTGTTTATTATTCACATCAGATTCTTATAAGAGCTTCAGAGCTTCGTCACAGCAAAAAAATCCCTTGGCTCAGACCAGATGCAAAATCTCAGGTTACAATTGAATATGACGGATATAAGCCCGTTCACATTGATACAGTTGTAGTTTCGCATCAGCATGACCCTGAACTTTCACATGAAGAAATTGAAAAAACAATCATCGAACAGATAATTAAGCCTGTTCTTCAACCAACAGGCCTTCTTGACGACAAAACAAAGTTCTTTATAAACCCAACTGGTCGCTTTGTAAAAGGTGGCCCGGACGGTGATTCAGGTCTTACAGGACGCAAAATCATTGTTGATACTTACGGTGGTATGGGACGTCATGGTGGTGGTGCATTCAGTGGAAAAGACCCAAGTAAGGTTGACCGTTCAGCAGCATACATGGCACGCTACATTGCAAAGAATATTGTTGCAGCAGGCCTTTCAGACAGAGCAGAAGTTGAACTTGCTTATGCAATTGGAGTTCCGTTCCCTGTAAGCATTATGGTAGAAACCTTTGGTACAGAAAAAGTTGAAAAATCAAAGATTGAACAGGCTGTACTCAAGGTATTTGACTGTACACCAGCGGGAATCTCAAAGACTTTAGGTCTCAAAGCTCCAATTTATTCTAAAACTGCAAGCTACGGACACTTTGGAAGAGACCAGTTCCCTTGGGAAAAGACAGATAAGGTTGAAGCTTTAAAAGCGCTTGTATAATTAGAAATCCAGATTAATTACTCAGGATCCTCACCCTTTGTAAAGAAAAGGCTTATTCCTTCATTAGGAAACCTTTCCTTTACCTGGGCAATTACGTCTTTTACTTTTTTTGCATCGCCATCTTCAATGTATGCAAAAAGAATAAAGTTCATTTCTGGCCACACAACATCTCCAAGCTTTTTGGTTCTAATGCCCTTTCCATGAACTTCTGGAATAACTGTATATTGAATGCCTGGAATTTCTTTTTCCAAGCGCTCTGTAATATCATCCTGTACTGACTGATTACTTACAATTTCTGCTCTATACATTTTCTATTCTCCTCTGGCGTGGCGCACGTTTCTTCATTACAAGGCTGTACAAAACAGGAATAATCAGCAATGTAACAAACGTACTGGAAATCAAACCACCAACAACGGCAATTGCAATAGGACGAACCATACTTGCCTGACCATTTGTTGCAAAACACATTGGAAGCATACCAAGAATTGTAGTAAGAGTTGTCATAAGAACCGGACGGAATCGGCTCTTTCCAGACTGGAAGCAGGCCTCCTTAAGCTCAAGACCACGTCCAACAAGAATATTCGTATAGTCAACAAGGATAATACCATTGTTTACTACAATACCAATGAGCATGATAATTCCAATTGCAGACATGAATGACAAAGCTTCACCAAGAATCTTGTGAATCAAAATAACACCAATAATAATAAATGGCATTGTCGCAAGGTTGATCAACGGAGCCTTGAATGATTCATAAGTAGAAGCCATAACACCAAATACAAGAAGAATTGCCATAATTGCAATCTTTGCATAGAACGAATACTGGTCCATAGTATCTTTCCAGGCACCTTCGTAATTTACAACAACAGATTCCGGAATAATAACTGAACTCTGAATTGCGTTACGGATTTCTTCTTCGATTACGTTATCATTTTCTTCGGTAAGGTTACTTGCCCTTACGTGAATAATACGCTTTTGATTTTCGCGACGGATTGAAACTGGTCCAAGACCCTTCTTTGTAGAAGCAAAGTTAGCAACACTTACCATGCCACCATTACCACGAACAAAAATTGATTCAAGGTCATTTATAGTCTTACGGTCTTCCGGACGATAAGCTACAACAACACTATAATCCTTTCCGTTGCTTCTGTAGGTACAGGCTGTAGAACCGTTGATTGCATAGTTTATTTCGCGTGCAACAGTTGCAACATCAACACCCATAGCATAAGCACGTTCACGGTCAATTACAATTTCTACCTGAGGCAAACCTTTATCCATACTTATAGAAGGTTCACTTACTTTTTTATTCTGAGAAACAACATCCTGAATTGCTTCTGCAGTATCAAGGGCTGCATCAAGATCATCAGAAAGAAGAACAATATCAACACTGCTTCCCATCCAGTTACCGCGCCAGCCTTCACTAAAAGCAAAACGTGCGCTAGGGAATTCCTGAAAGTGCTTTCTAAGTTTATTCTGCATATCCATTGCTGAATCAATCTGTTTTGCAGTTTCAGGCAATGCAATAGTTATGGAACCGCGGTTTGTATTCCGTCCACCAATAGAAGTAGAAACTGTTTTATAGCCCTTACATTCTTCGTAGACATATTTTTCCATTGCCATAACAACTTCTTTTGTCTCTTCAAAAGGAGTAGCCGTACCAAGAGTAATATTCAGCTGAACCTGATCATCACGACCCGCTGGAATCTGATTAATCTGCATTGTAGGAATAAAGCTTGCAGAAATAATAAGAATACAAATAGCCGCAACAATTGTAATAAGTCTGTTGTTCAAAGCAGCCTTAAGAAGCTTTGCATAAAGATTTGTAAAGAAATTGATTACTGTTTCAAAGGCCTTGTAAATAATCTTAAGCAAAGGATTTTCAACAGGCTTTTCTTTACGGTTTGAAAGTGGCAGGAACTTACCCGCAAGAACCGGAACAAGGAAAATTGCAACAAGCAAAGATGAAACAAGTGCAATTACAATTGTAAAGATTGCTCCCTTGAACATCTGTCCCATAAATCCAAGATCTTTAATAAAGAATACAAACGGAATAAATACACAGATTGTTGTAAGGTTGCCCGAAATTACGGACATGAGCATTTCCTGACTTCCAAGAATTGCGGAGATTTTTGGTTTGGCGCCTCGTTGCCGGTATGCAAATATGTTATCAATCATAACGATTGAAGCGTCTACAATCATACCTACACCAAGAATAAGACCTGTCAAAGTCATCATGTTCAGGGTAAGGCCAAACATACTCATTGCAAACAAAGTAATGATAATTGAAAGCGGAATAGAAATTGAAATGATGATTGTTGATTTAAAGTTCTGTAAGAATACAAAAAGAATGATAACTGCAAGAATCAAACCCTGCCAGGCCGAAGAAATCAAAGTGTTGATTGTTTCGCGGATAGCATCTGTTGAATCCTGAATAATCTGAAGGGTAACATCAGAAGGAACATTTTTTTCTGCCTGCGCAATCTTTTTGTAAACATTGTTTGCTACAGTTACAGTATTTGCATCTGACTGTTTTGTTACGCTTATATAAACACCTTTTTCACCGTTGATGTACGATTCCTGTGTTGTATCTGCATAACCGATTGTAGCTTCACCAACATCCTTTAAGCGCACAGCATATCCGTTTATTACAGAAATTACTGTATCGTTTATTTCTTCAAGGCTTGTATATTCACCAATTGTTCTTACAATGTAGTTTTTGTGACCTTCCTGAACCTTACCGCCACCAAGCTCCATGTTCTGCCTAGAAAGCGCGCTTGTAATTGTTGGAACAGTAAATCCATAAGCAGCCATTCTGTTCTGATCAAGGCGAACATTTACCTGAGCAGTTCGTCCACCATAAACTTCGGCCTGACCAACACCATCGGCCTGTTCAAGAATACTTACAATATTGCTTTCGGCAATTGCTTTAAGATCATCAACTGAACGGTTACTTCTTATAAGAATACGCATGATTTCGCCATTATCACCCGTAAATCTCCAGATTGAAGGAGTACTTGCATTTTCGGGCAGCGCACGCTTTACACGGTCAAGCTTATCGCGAATATCATTCATTGCTTCTGTAAGGTCAGTGCCGTATTCAAATTCAAGATTAACACTTGAATTACTTTCATTAGAAGTTGAAGTTATACTTTTAAGTCCGTTTACGCTCATTACAGCGTTTTCTATAACTTTTGTAACTGTTTTTTCAACAGATTCCGGCCCCGCATTTGTATAAGTTGTATTAATTGAAAGACTAGGATTTTCTACTTCCGGCATAAGTGCAATTGCAACATTGCTTAAAGTAAAAATACCTACAACGCCAAGAAGAGCAAAAACGATTAATATGAGAACCGGATGCTCCAGTGTTTTTCTACTTAAACTCATTTATTTTTTGTCTCCCTGTGGTGGGAAGGCGCCAGAGCCTCCAGCTGCCCCCATGCCTTCTGCAGGAGCTTCTTCTTTAAATTCAACATTACCAGAAATATCGCGAACCTTTGCACCTTCGTAAAGTGTAAGCATACCTTCTGTTACAACTACTTCACCTGCGCTAAGGCCTTCAATAATCTGAACATATCCGTCTACATTTTTTCCACGCAAAACCTTACGTTTTGTTACTGTACTGTCTTCTTTTACTATATACAGATAATAGTCGTCTCCGTTTTCGGTAAGTGCATCCTGCTGAATTGCAGGATATCCGCTGTAATCTACAGTGAAGAGTTTTACCTTTGCAAACATACCTGCGTTTATCTGTGGATACTCTTTATCAAAATGAAGAATGATTTCTTTTGTACGGGTAGCAGGATCAACTACAGGAGAAATGCGGTAAACAGAAGCTTCAAAAACCTGATCTCCATAAGCCTGGAATGTAATCTGAGCTTTCTGACCTTCCTGAAGATATGCTACATATCGCTCCGGAACTTTTGCAGTTATCTGAAGATTTGAAATATCACCGATTTTTGCAATAACAGAACTTGCATTAACCTTCTGGCCAACTTTTACAGGAGCTGTAAGAATACTTCCGCTGATTGGAGCAGTTACCGGGCTGTTTACGTAGTAGCTTCCTGCTTCTGAAGGGTCTATATATGCAATAACATCGCCTTTATTTACAGAAGATCCAAGCGAAACCTTCATCTGAACAACTTTACCACCAATTGACGGGAATACATCAACAGAAACCTGAGTTTCTACTTCGCCGTTTGTAATAACAAAATCCTTAAGAACAGATGATTCTGCTTTAACAGTGCTTACCGCAGTAGCAGCACCACCAGCTCCTCTGCCCCAGCCACCACCTGCACCTGCTGCAGCTTTTTTATTTTTTGCCGATTTGATTATTGCAAAAGCCGCAAATGCCGTTCCGCAAATAAGTACAAGAACGATAATTGTAGTAATCCATTGCTTTTTAACTGATTTTGTTTCGCTCATTTTTATCCTCTTAGATTCCCGGGTCGAGCCCGAGAATGACATTTATTTTCCGAGGGTTCCGTATGGAAGGCCCAGTGTATCTTCTAAAGTTAGAATTGAAGTCAAAATTTTGTATTTTTGATTCTGAACATTATATCTTGCCGAATAAAGGTTATCTTCTGCCTGCTGTAATGAAAGCAAGTCGGTTGAACCCATATTGTAGGCATTTTTTGACATTTCGTATGCTTTTTGAGTGAGCTCTTCATTTTTCTTAAGGAGTTCAAGCTGTGTGATATTCTGCAAAATTGAATTGTAGCTGTTTTTTACAGTAAGAGTTGTCTGTGTACGTGTCTGTTCAAGATTCATCTTGAGCTTAGCCAGATTTTCTTCTGCAGTCTGTACATTCAGTTTGCCACTTGACCATGGGAAAAATCCGTCTAACGGAACGTTCACGCTTACGCCATAGCTTAAGGAAGATGTTGGTTCCCAGGCTTCTTTACCCGTCATAGGATTTTTTTTACTTGAACCGGTAGTGCTTTCAGAAAGCGAAAAAGAAATTGAAGGTGCATAACTTGCAAGCTTTGCACTCTGAAGTGTGTTTTGAGTTGCAGCAATCTGCTGTTTGAGATTTTTTATAGTTGCATTTTCTTCGATTGAAGCAAGAGCTGTTTCAAGACTTGTATCATTGAATTGAACATTGAATGCATCATCAAGCTTTCCCTGTAAGGTTATTTCATCATCAAGGCCAAGTCCGAGCAAAATCTTAAAGCTGTCTATATTGCTCTGGTAAGTACGCTTGAGATTTTCAATATCAGGAATCTTTTTTTCGTAATTGTATTGTGAATTAAGCAGCTGGAGCTCCGGCAGGCGACCCTGGCTGTATTTTGCCTTATTAGATTCATAAGTCTGTTTTGCAGTTTCAAGGCTTCGCTGCTGGATTTCTATATTATCATTAAAATAAATCAGACTGTAAAAGGTTTTTCGTACACTAAGTTCAATCCGTCGTTTTGTTGTTTCAAGACTTGCCTTTCCTGCCTGATAATCTAAAAGAGCTTTTTTCATTGAAGTTCGCAAAGCAGGAGTAAGGCTTAATCTTAAAGAAGCTCCAAGTGAATATGAAAAAGAAGTCTCGCTGCCACTTTCTAAAGGAGTCTGCCCATTAAAACCACCGCTGGCACTAATAGAAGGGCTTACACTGTTCCAAGAGTACTTATTTTTTGTTTCAAGTAACTCCAGATCCATTGTACTTTGTTTAATTTCAATATTATTTTGTAAAGCCAGATTCACGGCATCATCAATCGTTATAATTCGGGCAGTCTTGCTTGTAGTCTGTGCTGCCATAGGCGATGCAATAAAAATAGCCGCAACCATTATGTGCAATAAAATCTTTTTCATATTCTTCTATTATAATAAATTGCGTAAATTATTCAAAGGAATGTTTTGTTATATCTTTTTTTCCTTGAGAAATTCGATTTTTGGCTTTAATATAGAAGAATGCAGGATTTTAAGGATAAAGAGTTTATATCATCGCTTTTACAAGAAGCAAAATTTGGACTTTGGAAGATGGAAGTCGAAAAAAACAAAGGTCCAAAGATCTATTTTGACAAAACAGCACTTGATATTCTTGGTTTTAAAAACAAGAATGCTGCTCCCGACGAAGTTTATGCCGACTGGCTGGGGCGGGTTGCTGAAGATTCCAGAGACACCACAAAACGTGCCATAAAGAAAATGCAGGAAGGCCTTTTTTCCGAAGCACAAATTTACTGGCAGCATCCTATTTTGGGCGAAATCAACTTGTGGTTTGTTGGAATAAAAGAATACGAAAAACAGGGCGTAAAAGTTTATAAGGGCATGGTTCGTGGAGACCCTGATACAAAAACAGTTTCAAACGGATTTACTTTCTTTGGAATTGCCCAGGCCCTTTGCCGCGATTTTGAAAGTGTTTATTATGTAAATATCAAAACCGGTAAATATAAAGAATACATCAGTCAGGGAAAATTCAAAGAATTCCGTTTACAAAACAAAGGTTCCGATTTTTTCAAAGAGTCCATCGAAAATATTCCAAAAATCGTTTATGTAGCCGACAGAAAACGTCTTTTAGATTTTATGTCCGAAGACAATCTGCGGCCGGCACTTAAGGCCCTGAAAACCCTTTCTATACGCTACAGGCTTGAAGTTAATGGAAGCCCGCTCTTCTACCGACTTACAGCTACCCCTTCTGTATCCGGAGATGAAAATCACTATGTATTTGGTGTTCAGAATATTGAAGAAAATGTAAAAATCGAAAAAGAATATTCCGAAAGAATACGTCTTGCAACAGAAATGGCAAATACCGATGCACTTACCGGTATTAAAAACAGACTTGCCTACGAAGGTGCCGAAGAGCATCTTAATGAAGAAATTCAGGCAGGAACAATCAGTCCTTTTTCTGTTGCAATTTTTGATGTAAACAATCTTAAGAAAACTAATGATAAGTACGGCCACGAAGCAGGAGACACCCTGATTTGTGATGCAGCAAAACTCATCTGTACAACCTTTACACACAGTCCTGTTTACAGAATTGGTGGAGACGAGTTTGCTGTTATTCTTCTTGGTGCCGATTATTTTGACCGCGAAAAGATTTTTTCAAAATTCAAAAAGGCTGTTACACGAAACCGCAAGGACGGTAATGTAGTTGTAGCCGGTGGCTATGCCGATTTTATATTTGCAAGTGATAAATGTGTTGCCGATGCCTTTGCCCGTGCCGACGAAAAAATGTACGAAAATAAAAAGAAGCTTAAGAAAAAATAAGGACAGCGGCTCTCTGCAAAAAATCTATGGAACTTCTTTCTAAAAATCAAATTATAGAGGTAATGGAACGTCTCAAAGCTCAAAATCCAAACCCTAAGTCGGAGCTGGAGTATGTGAACCCGTATACACTTCTTGTAGCGGTTGTTCTTTCTGCACAGGCAACAGATAAAAGCGTAAATCTTGCAACAAAGGAACTTTTTAAAGTTGCCGACACTCCGCAAAAAATGCTGGCTCTTGGACTGGACGGGCTAATTCCATATATAAAATCAATAGGTCTTTATAAAAACAAAGGTGCAAATATAATAAAACTTTCGCAGCAGCTTATTGAGGATTTTAACAGCACAGTACCCGATACCCGGGAAGAGCTCATGACTTTGCGAGGAGTGGGACGCAAAACTGCAAATGTTGTTTTGAATGTAATTTTTCACAAGCCAACAATGCCAGTAGATACACACCTTTTAAGAATCTGCCCGAAAATTGGTCTAGCAGAAGGAACAACACCAGAACAGGTAGAGGAATCTCTTTTGCAAAGAATCCCACCGGAATACCTTGAACATGCGCACCACTGGCTGCTACTTCACGGAAGATATGTGTGTACTGCTAGAAATCCAAAGTGCAAAGAGTGTATAATAAACAATATCTGTAAGGAGTATACAAATGGACGAAGTATCTGAAGGTCTTAAGAGTGCCGGTTCTTCTTTTATGGAACAGACCTCATCATTTTTCACATGGATAAAAAGTTTTCTCACCTGGGAAAATCTTTTTAAGCTGATTGGAACACTTATAATAATTTTTATTTTCTGGATTGTTTTTAAGATTATTGTAAGAGGAATTAAAAAGGTTCCAGAGAAAAAGCTTCCAAAGGCACGATCTTTGATTCTTATAAAGTTTTTAAGATATGTCTTTTATGTAATTGTTGTAATGTATGTATTAAGCCTGTTTGGAGTTAAACTTGGTGCTATATGGGGCGCTGCAGGAATTGCCGGAGTTGCAATTGGTTTTGCTGCACAAACAAGCGTAAGCAATTTGATAAGCGGACTTTTTGTAATTACAGAAGGCGCTATTAAAATTGGAGATACAATCATCGTAGACGGAATTACCGGAGTTGTAGATTCTATCAACCTGATTTCTGTTACAGTTCACACACTTGATAACGAAATGGTTCGTATTCCAAACTCTACAATCATCAATGCAAACTTGATGAACAAGTCTTTCCATTCAAAACGCCGCCTTACTGTTACATGCCCAGTTGCATACGGAAACGATTTGCAGCTTGCACTTGATACATATCTTAAAGCCGCAAACGATTGTGAAACAGTATTAAAAGATCCTGCTCCTGCTGTTTGGGTAAACGAGTTTGGAGATTCTGGAATTGATATTACTGTTGCAGTATGGTTTGATCCAAAAGATTTCTTAAAAACAAAAAGCGATCTTCACATTGCCATTATGAAAGAAAAGGCACTTGCTGGACTTGAAACTCCATTCAACCGTCTTGATGTTTCGATGGTAGACAATGCCTGATTATTTTTCACAGTTTGACTGGAATACAATGATGTCGTTGAATCCGTGGCCTGAAAATGTGGCTGCGGCATACGACATCAAAAAGTATCACAAAATCCTTTCACCAGATTATCCTGATTTTTTAGACAGATATATTGATCTTCCAATTCTCAAAAGGCTTTCTGGTGTTGGATTATTGTGCGGTACAGACTGGACCCATCTTTATAAAAACCGATTTTATTATTCCCGACTCGACCATTCTGTTGGTGTTGCGCTTATTATCTGGCATTTTACTCATGATAAAAAACAGACTCTTGCAGGTCTTTTTCATGACGCCTCTACTCCAGTTTTTTCACACGTTTCTGATTTTAGGAAAGGTGATGCATTAACTCAAACAGCAACCGAAGCACCTAATGAAAGCATTCTTAAAAATGATGAGGCCTTGCATGAGCTTTTGCAGGGGGATGGCCTTTCCGTTCAGGAGATTTCTGACTATCATATCTATCCTGTTGCAGACAACGAGATTCCTCAGCTTAGTGCCGACCGCCTTGAATACATGTTTCCTTCTGGCATGGCATTAGACGGAACTTGGGATTTGCCTTCGATTGAAAAAGCTTACAACGATATTACAGTTTTGAAAAATGAAGACGGTATTGATGAACTTGGATTTAAAACCTTAGAAATTGCAGAAGATTATTGCAGACGCTTTTGCATGATTGGTCACATTCTTCAATTAAATGAAAACAAACTTACCCTTCATATGCTCGGCCAGATAATGAACATGGCTGTTGAACATGGAATTTTACACGAAGAAGATTTTATGACAAAAAGCGAAAGTGAAATTATGGAAGTGCTGGACAAGATGACTTCTGTGGTCCCTGATCCTGTCGAAGGGGTCGAAAGGCGTCGCCTTGCCCGCCTTTACAAAACCTTCCGTTCCATGACAAAAATCGAACATACAGATCATGCCCTGCCGGAAGATGAATATTTTTCAATTTCGCTTAAAGTTAAACAGCGATATATAGATCCACTGGTAGACATGGGACAACAAAAGGGTGTGGCTCGCCTTTCTCAAGTCTCTTCATTTGCAAAAAAAATAATTGATGATTTTAAAATATACGAAGATACAAAATACGGCTGCGTTAAGCTGATTTCTTTCTGTTAGCCCACCACAAAGCAAGAACAATACCCCAGGTAACAATCAGCATTACAGGAATTGCAAAAAAAGCGTTTGTGATTTTATCACCAAGAAAACCATACCAGTCATATTCTTTAAGTGGCATTCCATTTCCAAGATGAACAATTATATTGATTGTATAGAAAACAGCATAAACAAGCATAGGGGTTGTGCCAAAGAGTGTCTGTTTAAAAGTAATAACCTTTGCCCCTGGTTCAAAAAAGATATATGCAACAATACAAAGAATCGGAACTATAAGGTGAAAGAACAGGTTGTTGTCCATATACAAAATCAGCCAGTCATCACCAAACTGCGGAATTAAAAAGAATAGAGTTACAAGCATTGTAAGGGTTACGCCCGCAGTAGCCGCTAGTTTTAAACAATGAACAAATAAAGATGCTTTTTGCGAGAGTTCCTTTTTTCGTGTTTCAGCAATGACATAGATAAGAGCAACAATTCCCGCAAGAATATTGGAATCGGCAGTAAAATATTTAAGCGCGCCCAGATTGGCAGCGGTAAATGCCCGAACCTCATCTGAGCGGCTCATAAAATTCACCCCCGATATCATAAATGTCGTTACAATCAAAACTAATACGAAGATAACTGAATTTATGATAACGGAAGCTTTTTTCATAACTCTAATTATCCTAATGTAATTTCTACATTAACTTCTTTCTTTCCTTCAACGTATGGAACTACACAGCCTTCTACAGCAGCGCCGTCTACAACCATACTCTTTACGCCCTTGCAAACGTGGCTTGGGTTTTTAATTGTAATGTTGTATTTAGCTCCGCGGAAAAGACGAGTTGCAGTAAAGCCATCCCAGTTAGCAGGGATAGAAGGATCTACCTTAAGTCCGTCAAAGTCTGGCTGAATACCAAGGATGTACTGGCTGATTGCAACCATGTTCCAGGCAGCAGTACCTGTAAGCCATGAGTTTTTACCCTGACCAAAGTTCTTTCCTGTCTGTCCGATGTCAGAACCAGCGTCTTTACCACCAATCATCTGGCCGTATACATAAGGCTCTGTCTTGTGAAGATCAGAAGTTTCTTCTGTATAAGCTGGGGCAATTTCTGAATAGTACTTGAATGCCTGATCACCTTCACCAGCGTAAGCAGCTGCACAGATAATCCATGCGTTGTTATGAGTGAAGATACCAGCGTTCTCTTTGTATCCGCCCGGATATGTAGAGATTTCACCGTATTCAATATAGTATTTGCTGAATGCAGGATTGTTAAGTACAAGACCATGCTTTGTATTCAAGCGTTCATCAATAGCGGCAAGAGTTTTCTTTGTTGCATCCTTGTCGATATCAGACATGATTGCAAAGCCCTGTGGCTCAATGAAGATCTGTCCTTCTTCGCATTCTTTAGAACCCATCTTTTTGCCGTAAGCGTCGTATGCACGCATGAACCAGTTTCCGTCCCATGCAGATTCCATCATAACTTTCTTCATCTTGTCGATTTCTGCCTGAGCCTTAGCAGCTTCGTCTTTCTTGCCCAAGTGGTTCAAGATTCCTACGAAGTTTGGTCCAACGTATGTGAACAAAGCAGCAACGAATACAGATTCTGCAACTTTAGAGTAGCCGCCTTCTGCCTTGAATTTTGGATTTGTATAAGTCTGGAAACTTTCTCCCGGTGTGTCAGAGAAGCATGAAAGGTTGATACAGTCGTTCCAGTCTG
>CAMKDH010000019.1 GCA_946411215.1 uncultured Treponema sp.
TTCCTTGATACACCAGGTCACGAAGCCTTTACAATGATGCGTGCCCGTGGTGCTCAGGTAACAGATATCGTAGTACTTGTTGTTGCAGCTGATGATGGTGTAATGCCTCAGACATTGGAAGCTATTGCACACGCTAAAGATGCAAAGGTTCCAATTATTGTTGCAGTAAACAAGGTTGATAAACCAGAAGCAAATCCAGACCGTGTTAAGACACAGCTTAGTGAACTTGGACTTACTCCAGAAGAATGGGGTGGAGATACTCAGTATGTTCACATTTCTGCTCTTAAGAAAGAAGGTATTGATGATTTGCTTGATGCAATTCTTCTTCAGGCAGAAATGCTTGAACTTAAAGCAAACGATGAATGTCGTGCAGAAGGTAAGATTCTTGAATCTCGCGTAGATCAGGGACGAGGTGTTGTTTCTTCTGTAATCATTCAGCGTGGTTCATTGCATCAGGGTGATCCATTTGTTGCAGGTATTTATTCCGGACGTGTTCGTGCTATGTTTGATGACCGCGGACGTCGTATTCAGGAAGCAGGTCCTTCAAGCCCTGTTGAAGTTCTTGGTATGGAAGAAATGCCAAATGCAGGTGATCCATTCCAGGTAACAGAAAGCGAAAAGGATGCACGCGCTATTTCAAGCAAGCGTCAGGAACTCAAGAGATTCGAAGCTGCTAAGGCAGTTAAGAAGACAACTCTTGATACTCTCTTTACAGATATTAAAGACAGCGAAGTTAAAGAGCTTAAGGTTATCATTAAGGCAGACCTTCAGGGATCTGCAGAAGCCCTCAAGGCTTCTCTCGAAAAGCTTTCTACACGCGAAATCCGCCTTTCAGTTATTCACTCAAGTGCGGGTGCCATCAACGAATCTGACGTTACACTTGCTGCGGCTGACTCAAATGCAATTATCATTGGTTTCAATGTACGTCCTACTCCAAAGGCAAAAACTCTTGCCGAGCAGGAACAGGTTGAAATCAGAAAATACAATATCATCTATAAGTGTGTTGAAGAAATTCAGGCCGCTATGGAAGGTATGCTTCAGCCAGATACAAAAGAAGAAGTTATCGGACAGGTTGAAGTTCGCGATACATTCAAGGTTCCAAAGATTGGTATTATTGCCGGTTGTATGGTTAGTGAAGGTATTGTACGCAGAACTTCAAGTGTTAACCTTATCCGTGATGGAATCGTTAAATACACAGGTAAGATTTCTTCTCTTAAACGCTTCAAGGATGATGCTAAAGAAGTTAGCACCGGCTATGAATGTGGTATTGGTCTTGAAAACTGGCAGGATATTCAGGTTGGTGATAAGCTTGAAGTATTCGAAATTGTTGAAGTTGCAAAGAAACTTGGAAAGACAATTGCCGAAGAAGAAGCAGAAGCCGCTAAACGTAATGTTACCGCTGCTGGTTCAGAAGGAGCAGAGTAGTGGGACAGTATCGTATCCAGAGGTTGAATGATCAGCTCCGCGATGAAATCTCTCAATTGATTCTTCGCGGAGAGGTAAAAGACCCTCGAGTAAATACATTTCTCAGCATAAACAGAGTTGAAGTAACTCAGGATTTGAGTTATGGAAAAGTCTTTGTTTCTTCTTTTCTCACAGATGGAGACGTAAAACTTGGAGTAGATGGTCTTAATGCTGCTGCAGGCTTTATCCAAAGAGAAATCTCTAAAAAGCTCCGTATTTATAAATTCCCAAAACTTACTTTTGTAGTAGATGCAGGAATGAAAGCGGGCTTTAATATGGTTCAAAAACTCAACGAGCTTGAAAAAGAAGAAAAAGAGCGCGAAGAAAATAGTAGCGAGCAAAAAGAAGAATAAAATAAGATTGTCGGGCTTGACCCGACAATGACATGAAAATCCCGGGAATGACCCGGGATTTTTTTTTAACAATCCTAATTATGGAAAGAGAATATAAGCTCC
Source organism: uncultured Treponema sp. (assembly GCA_946411215.1). GTDB lineage: Bacteria > Spirochaetota > Spirochaetia > Treponematales > Treponemataceae > Treponema_D. Next base: position 1,920 of record CAMKDH010000019.1, read on the forward strand.
AAAAATCCATCCTTCAAGACCGCTTGATTCGTCCTTTACGTAATACCAGAAATCAGTTTCGCCATCGATTTCGTCTGCAACGTTGGTGCGCATAAGTGTAGTTACCCATGGCTGGTCTGCAGATTCAAGCTGACCTATAACGTTTCCGGCAGTTCCAGGTTTATCCCTTACATTTATCCTTGAACCGTCTTCTGTGTAAAGGTGTCCTTCGCCGGAAATTGTTTCAATTGTGTCATCAGAAAAAGAACTTACATTAAGAATCTTATTATACTCTTTTGAAATATATGCTTCTATAAACATAGAAGTTTTCATTGATTTTGCATTATTCAAAAATTCTTTTTTAAGATCCTCATCCTTTGCTGTTTTAGCATTTTCCAGCAGCATAATGGCTTTAACGTCTTTTTCGTTGGTGCTCACATTTGCTTTGTTTACATAACGTGTACGTTTAATTCCATCATTTGTGTCATAAAAAGTTATTTCTTCAAAATCGGTATTAAACTGTTTATAAGAAGCTTTTCCAACAACAAATGTTCCTGTTTCGAGCATTGCATTTCTAAAAGAAGAAAGGCTTGGATGTGTAAACAAAAGTGAGTCTACCTGAATTACAGAAAGCTTGTCGGCCTGCTCAGCATCAGATTCCTGTACATAATAGGTTTTGTCATTGTATTTTACTTCAAAGAATTTTACATCATTGTAGGTTTTACTTGAGGTTACAAGATCCTTTATTACTATTTCTTCAGAAGCTAATTCCAGCTCTGTTCCGGCTCTTACAGTTTCGGCCCATTCAACACCATTAGAATCATTTGCTTTGCGCAATGGTCCATTATCACGGAGCATAAAGATTTTTGAAGGAGCAGAAAAAACATTTGCGGTAAATAAAAGAATCAGACTAAAAAATACTATTACTTTTTTCATATTAGTTTCTCCTGTTTAATACTTCATCGTATGCAGATTTAATTTTTTCTTCCATGTAAGAAGAAACTCCAATTGTCTCTAAATAGTCAAAAAGAAGATCTTCAATTTCCGGGTTTAGAGATTCATTTGCAAGAATTCTTGAAAGTGTCTGATTTGCAACTATATCTGCCGCGTTATAAGAAACACTGTCAGCTTTGATAAATACTGTTTTTCCAAAAGCTGTTCCGCTGTAATAAGTAACATTTATAAAATCAATATCAAGATCAGTGTCTGTCTGTTTTGATTCAGGGTCTACAGCAACTATAGTTCCTTCTTCAAGCTTTTTAGAGGTTGCAGAAGTTCCGTCGGCGGCTGAATAAGTTAATGTATCAGATAAAATAATTCCGGCCTGGAGCTTTGTATTATCTGTGATAAAAATATCGCGGGTCCAGTAATCATTGTCATAGTAGCTTACGTGAACAAAATTAAAGGTCTCTTCTTTTCCGGAACTTAAAAGCCTGATTGCTTCTTTCTGCTCCATCTGATCATCTACAAAATAAATTTTCAAAGATTCTCCAAGAAGCATTTCGTCCTTGTAAACCATTTTTCCATCTACATTTTCAACATACAAAGGGGTTCCGTCATAAAGTGCAATGGAATTAATTGTCGTGATTTTTTTCTGTGCTTCAGTTGATACTGCAGTTTGTGTGCCTTCAGCCTGAGTTTGGCTTGTTTTTTCTGATTTATTACAGCCTGTTAATGCCACTAAAAGACATAACGCTATAATAACCACGTTAAGTTTTTTCATATGTCCTCCATTTTTGTAATTATCTAATTATAACATTATTGTTCTAGAATTTCAAAATATCTTTTTTGAATTGTTCCATTGTTGTCTGTAACTGTTAATGTGTGTTTACCTGGTAATGGTGTAACTGTCATTTCGTGAACACGTTCTGTCAGGCCTAGGAACTGGCCGTCAAGGTCCCAATAGAGAATTGAATCAGAAGATCTTGTTGCGGCCTGCATAACCATTGCTCCAGGATTTCCGTCAAGCTCAACCGGAATAATATAATTTGTTCCAGACTGTGGAAAAACAATTGAAAAAGAATCTTTAGATGAAGCGGTGTGCCATGGTACAAAATCGGGAAGAGGTTCGTAAACAAGATTCGTGTTTTTATACCAGTATTCCAGATGTGGTGGAAGTACAAAATGTTTTTCTATTTTTGGAACTGTGCCGTCATAGCTTCCTGCTTTTTCACCGGTAAGATCTTCGACTGTTGCTCTATAAAGTCCATCAGGAGTAAATGTAACTGTTGTACAGTAAGGACAAAGCTTTGGTGACGCTGCTTTTTTTGAACGAAGAATCATTTTTGTATCCGGACAATTGGGGCCTGCTGCGTAGCCTGAATGGGCACAAACTAATTGTGGAACAAGCTCTTCTTCAGGTCGTTCGGGCCAGGTTGTCTGTGGAAGCGTTGAAAAAATATCGAATAAAACTGGGGCAGAGGTTGAAACACTTTTTAAGTCAGGGTTTCCTTTGCCCGATGCGTTTCCAACCCAAACTGCAACTGTATACTGAGGTGTAACTCCAATTGCCCATGCATCGCGGTTTCCGTTAGAGGTTCCTGTTTTCCATGCAATTTTTTTTGAGTTCATGTAGCTTTGCCAGTTAGCTTCATCATCTGGTCTTATGCCAGTTGCAAGAGTTTCTATTGTAAGCCAGGCACTTCCACGCGAAAAAGGCGAAATTGATTTATAGTCGATTGCCTTATTCATAAGATTTGCATAAGCCCTGGCTCCTTCAAGCATAGTTATTTCTCCGCCACCAAGAATAAGCGGAAGTCCGTAATCATCAGAGCTTCTGGTAAATGTTGTAAAGCCTGATTTTTTAAGAATATCAAGAAATCTGTTTATACCAAAAATCTGAAGCTCTCTGATTGCCGGGATGTTTAAGGATCTTGTAAGCGCTTCGGAAGCTGGAACAACTCCGCTATATTTTGGAATATTATTATCCGGACGGTAGCTTCCAATTCTTGTTGGAATATCAATTACAAGCTGGTCTGGTAAAAGCTCTCCAGAATCAAGCATTGCCGCAAATAAAAATGGTTTTAAAAGACTGCCGGAACTTCTTTTGGCCTGAACTATATCTACAGCATAAGAATCTTTGTTTCGTCCGTCGGCGCCTGTGTTTCCGCAATAAGCAAGAATATCAAGAGTTTGTGTATCTAATACAAGGGCAGCAGCATTATCTATTCCGCGCTTGCCAAATTCCTGTGACCAGTATTCAAGAATCCTCAAAGTATTTTTTTGAGTTGTATAATCGAGCGAAGTATAAAATTTAGTTTTTTTACCATTGCTGTTTTGAATAAGAAAATCAAGATAGTGATAAGCTGTGTTTGGTAACGGGTAGGGCTTTGAAGGAAGCTGTTCCTCAAGTGCCATTTCAAGCGTATTCTGGTCGATTATTTTTTTAGTATATAGATTTTGTAAAAGCGTATTTCGTTTTTCTAAAAGTATTGAAGAGTTCGCTCCAGGATAAACTAGAGCCGGCTGGTTTGGAAGAACTGCTAAAGTTGCGGCTTCGGCCCAGGTAAGCTCAGACGGTGGACGATTAAAATATCTCCAAGAGGCAGCTTCTAGTCCTACAACATTTCCACCAAAGGGAGCATAAGCAGAATACAGTTCAAGGATTTTCTTTTTGGAAAATCGAAGCTCAAAAATAAATGCAATAAATGCTTCTCGAATTTTTTGAGGGTAAGTTCGTTTGGGATTTCCATAAAGAAGCCTGATTGTTTGCATAGTAATTGTAGAGCCGCCAGAAACTATCCTGTTATTTTTTGCATTTTGTTTAAAAGCTCTTGCAATAGAAAATAAATCAACTCCAAGATGATAATTAAATCTTTTGTCTTCGTAATTTATAATTGCTTTTTTAAATTTGGAAGGAACCTCGCTTGGTTCAAAACGCCACTGTTCATCAGAAGCTACACGAGCACCCAAAAGAATCCCGTTCTTATCATACAAAGCATAAGAGTAACCATGTGTTTTTTTGAGAAGATAAGAAGGAATTATTAAGGTGCACAAAAGCAGAAATAAAAGCAGTGTACTAATACAAATCAGCACTGCTGCTTTTTTTCTACTTATTTTGCAAAGCCTGTTTTTAATCAGGTCTACGGCTTTCATTACTTAAGCATCTCAACCAGGAATCCTGGTGTCACTGCTTTGATTGTTTCATCATACATAGCTTCTGCATGAATAGCAGGTGCATAGAAGTTTCCACTATATGCTGCTGTTGCTGTAAATGTGAAGTCTGTTGTGTATGAAGAATTTGGTAAATCAAAGTAAGTATAAATTACATCATCGCGAATATCCTGATAAGTGTAAGTTGAAGTGTATCTTGCATTTGCTATACGTTCATTTGCAAATTCAAGACAAGTTCCTACAGGCACCGCAAGAACCATATTCTGAATTTCTTTTCGAGTATTGTTCATTATGCGGATTCTTAAACGAACTTCTTCGCCAGCTTTAATGTTTTTAAGGCTGTTCCAACCATCAACATTTAAAGTAATTCCATTGTTCAAGGTTTCTTCTTTTCCTGGAGTTTCAAGACCAGAGCAGCTCACTGTTGCATAAAGCGTTGTTGAACCTGTGTTCTTAATACTAACAAGCTGCTGTGGGAATTTTGTAGAAACCGGAAGTTCTAGTGTAAGGGCCTTTTCTGTAAAGCTGCCTTCTTTAGAACCAAGATCATTAGAGATTTCATATTTTACTTCTGTTGACTTCATTTTTGAATAATATGGAAGTAATGAGAATAATGACCAGGCAGTTTCCTGAGTGTTAAGCCATTTATCAGAAGCTAAGGTTTCAGCAATTGCCTTTGCAAGCATATCACTGCTCAAAGGACTGTTGTTTGCAAGCTGAGTTGCTGTAAACAAACGGATTGCCTGTAATCTTATAGAAGAACTAAAATCATCACCTGTGCTTCTGTAGTCGCTTTGGATGCTGCTTGTTTTGTTCATAAGCTCTTTTGCTGTATCTTTGCGGCCTGCAAGACTATATGCTGCCGAAAGTAAAAGCAAGGTTTCATCGTTAAGATTTTTTGTTTCGTAAAGTCTGTTCATTGAGCTTATGTCTGCTTTTCCGCCAAGAGCAATTACAAACAGTCTGTAAGCCTGAGTAGCATTGCTTTCTCCATTATTAGAGAACTGCCACTCTTTAGCAGATTGAACAAGCCAGTCAAATGCTGGATTTAAGATATTTTCTGGAACTGTGTAGCCCTGTTTCTTTGCTTCAAGCATGAAGTGTGTTGCGTAACAGGTTCCCCATGCATGTGGCGAAGAATTTCCTGGCCAGTAGCCCATTGCTCCAACGCTTGTCTGATATGTTGGATAGCGGTCTAATACCGAAATTACATTTGCTTTAAGCTCATTTGTTTTTTCTGGAGTAAGCTTTGTAAAATCAGAAATATAAAGCTGAGGGAAGCCGCCAGAAGTAATCTGTTCAATACAGCCATGAGGATAAGAAATAAGATAGCTAAGACGCTGTGAGAAATTTGTCTGGATAATATTCGAAAGCTCTACACTTAGTTTTGAAGAACCTTTTTCTCCAGGAGTTTCTACACTAACAGAAGAAGTCTTTCCAGGTTTGATTGCAACTGTAGTCTGATAAGTTACAGGAGTTCCTCTGGATTGAATATTCATTTCTGTAGAAGATTTTGTAGAATATTTTCCGTCTGTTGCTGTTGTTTCAAAAAGCACATGACCTGGATTTTTTGTTTCAACTAAGAAATTAACTGTTTTGTAAGAGTTTGCTGGAACAAAGAGTTTTTCATTCTTAGAGAAATTAGTTATTCCTCTTGCAGAGAAAGTTACATTAACATTTTTGTTTGTATTTTCGCCATTGAAAACCGTAACAGGAATATTTATCTTTTCGTTTGTTCCTATAGTGCGTGGAATAGAAGGCTGTGTCATTAATTCCGATTTTACAGGAACAGTTTTTTCTGCTTTGCCGTAGGCACCGTTGTTTCCGGCAATAACAATTGCTCTTACAGCACCAACGTAATAAGGCATTTCAAACTCAGTAGTTTTCTTTTCGCCTGCTTTAATTGTAAACGGACCAAAATATCTTACGACTGGTGCAAAACGGTTTTCATTATTTTTTGCATTATCAAGAATATCTTCGGAACCACCAATTGCAAGCATCGTTTCAAGCTTACCACTGTAGGCATTGATTACATATTTATAAATATCCCAATTTTGAAGCTCAGATGCTTCCTTCTTATAGAATTCTTTTCTTATGTCTGGAGCATGGAAGTTAGTTAGACCTAACAAACCTTCATCTACAACAGCAAGAGTGTAAGTCATTGGTTTGCCGGAATCTTCGGAAACTGTAAACGCAGCTTTTTTATTTGGTTCTAATCTTTCTGCACTGGTGATAACCGGATTAAGCTTTGTTTCAGGATCATCAACAAGAACTGGAATTACACCATAAAGTCTTATTGGAAGACTGTTTGCAGTCTGCATATGCGGCTGAATCAAAGTAAGGTGTACATAAATATTTGGAGCCATGTCATTTGTAAGCAGAAGCTTATATGTATTAGTTCCATTTTTTGTATCTATGCGCTGAGACTTAATAATCTTTCCGCCTTTTTCTATATAAATATATGCAGAGGCATTTGCGCTTCCGTTAAAGCTGATCTGTGCAGTTTCTCCTGCGGTATAATTATTTTTGTCTGCAGTAAGTGGAAGGGTAGCGGCACTACCTGTTCCTCCATCCTGTGCACGTCCAGCCCAACCAGGCCAGTCAATGTATACAACCTTTGCAGCAGTATGACCTTTTGAGCCATCACGAACTTCTACAAGATATCGTCCCCAGTCTGGATATTTTACATTGATTGTAAAAGAACCTTTTCCATTCTTTACATCAAAGCTACCAGAGGCAAGCTTGTTGTAATAGCGTGAAGAAACGTGTGTAGCACTTGAGTAAGCATCCTTCTCCCACCACCATTTCCAATCCATTTTATAGAAGGTGTAATTAAGGGTAGAGTTTCCCGAAATTGGTTTGCCGTTAGAATCAACAAGAACAACATCAACTGTATGATCTGTATCAGTAAGAAGCATGTTTCTTGCAGCATCACCCTTAGGAAGCTTTAAACCTACATAGCGGTCATATGGAGAAAAATCCATTGTCTTAGATTGTGTAGAGAAGTTTCCAGATGGTTCATAGATTCTTGAAACAAAATGGGCTTTAAGCTTTCCTGGAAGATTTTGACCTGCGTTCAAGCTTGTGCTGAAATTTACTTTTGAGTCTGCACCAAGCTTTCCAGACCAGATCTGACTTCTGCTATAATTTATGTTTGTGTTAAAGTTTGTAAATGTATATTCAGAATAGCCGTCAAAATTTGTTTCGTTTGCAGAGAAAGCTACAGAAACATCTGCTTCGTAGTTTGGTATTTCGGCACCATGAAGCCAGGCCCCACTTAAAGTAAAGTTGTTCTTTGAGCTTGTAAGATAATCGCCCTGGGCTTCGAGCTCTACAGAAAGTCTGTTTGGAACAATAGATTCTACACTAAGATATTTTGTCCAGGTGTTTCCACCTATTATAACGCGGCCTGTCCATAATCCTGTTGGAGAATCTGTAGAGGTTTTGGCTGTAATAGGATAGAAATTATTTTCTGATTTTGTAAGTACCTGTGTTTGTGTAATATGGCCAAGAGGGTCCATAAGTTCAAACGTAACAGGAATATTTTTAGGAAGAGTTTTTTCAAGATCCTGAAGTACAAATGTAAGGAAGAGGGCATCTCCAGGTCGCCAGACACCTCGTTCTCCGTAAATAAATCCTTTAAGACCATCGGTAACTTTTTCACCGCCAATTTCAAAATGACTTGTGCTTAAGTTTGTTCCTTCTGATATTTTAAGATATGAGGTCTGATTATTATTTTTTGCCGTAATTACAAAAGCAGTTTTTTGAGTTTTAATAACTAACTGGCCGGTGGAATCTGTTTTTCCTTTTGCAATTGTTGAGCCAACATAATTAGTAAGTTCAATATCAATGTTTGCAAGAGGCTTTGCAGTTTTCATGTCTGAAGCCATGATATAAACCGAACCAGTATTATCCTTTTTAGCCATTAAACCAATATCAGAAACAAGAATATTTCTGGAGATTGTGTTTGTAGAATTATAGCTTGCAATATAGAATGCCGGATGACATGGATCGTTTCTATTGTACCAGTAATCGTTTCTGTCTCTGTTGCTTACATTATCCCAGTAATCCCAGCTGCTCTTTTCGTTAGGAACAGTATAAGCTTCAATAGTATCTGGTGGCATTGGGAGACTTGAGTAATCATGATTGTAAGGACAAACATATTTAATCTGATCTCTTCTGAAAGAAACTCTTATATGGAACATTCCTTCCGGATATTTTTTTACAAGAGTTGAAAGATCCAAACCTCGTGCAATATATTTATTTTGCATGGAGTTGTCCCAGTTAAAGTTAAGCTTCTTTTCCCAGATTGGTTCTCCAACACGATAAATCTTATTTGTTTCATTAAGCTCATTGTCCTGCAGAAACTGATTCATGTTTCTTTCATAAATCTGATAAACCTGAACAATTACGCCTGTAAGATTTTTTGTTTCAATTGGGAATACTGCGCCCTGACTTGTCGGGAGGATTGTATTTGCATTCATAAATCTTACAGAAGGAATATCCCATTTATCAGAGAGAGTTACAGTATCTGCTTTTGCAAGATAGATTCCTTCTGAGCTTTTTATTCCCTGTTCAAACGAGACTGTCTGGATGTCTGCAAAGTTAGAATCGCTGAAAATAGAAAGTGTGTTTCCATGAATTGAAGATGAATAATTTGAAGTAAGCTTTCCGTCAGGATCTTTTGCAGTGATATATGATTCTATATCCTGAGAAGAATCAAGAGGTTTTGAAAAACTTACAAGAATTGTATTACGCTTTGAAGTGTTAATATCAACAATAGAAAAATCTGTTGTACCAGGAATTGTAATTTGCTTTGTACCGTTAAAAAGCTTTTCCTGATTGCGATCCATTCCAAGAGCTTTGCCTGACCATTTAAATTCCAGCTGACGGTTTTTATCAGAATCATTTGGAAGATTTACTGTAAAATTCCATGTGTCCTGAACATCGCTTTGTTTCCAGGAAATTTCCTGATTTTTATAACCAAGTTTTGCAGAAAGGAGCTTACTGATTTCTTTTTCTTCAACAGGAATATCTGTAGTAACAGAACCAGATACTGTGTAAACAGCATTTACTGTATTAAGTCGAACTTCATCAAATTCAACAGAATAAGATGGACTTTCTACATAAAAGTTCTGTTCAAACTCCTGGGCACTGTCATCTGCAAAAAGCTTTTTCATGTTTGCTTTAAGAGTGAGCTTTGAGTTTCCTTTATAAGGTTCATCTGGAGTAAAAGTTGCCTTGTTGTCTGAATAATCCCAGATTCCCCTGAGTTTAGGATAAATTTCAATTGCTTCGCCAATAGGACATTTAGGAGCTTCCATAAAGCTTATAGAAATTGGAGTAAGTCTTCCTAAAGCCTGAGGTGTAATAAACTCAATGTGATTTGTTGTTGACTTTGAATAAAAAGTATTTTTACCAGACTTTGTACAGCCTGATAAAACCATTAAAAGAATTGATAATGCTAACGTTATTAAAATATTTTTTTTCATATAAATATTTTAACACAAAAAAGAAGTAAATGCCAATTATTTCTATTATTTATAAACAGATTACAAAAAGAGTATGAAGACGTCCCTGTGCATTTTTTTCAAAAAGCCCTGTGAAGATATTGCCTGGAGTATATACAGCACAAAGCGTGTTATTCGGTAGTGCATGAAGATCTGTCCCAAAAAGTCCTGAGCGAATTGGCTTTCCGTTATAATAATCCTGACGGGCTTGTTCATCTTTAAGCTTCAGATTTGTAAAACCGCATAGGGTAGAGGTTTGTGTATCAAATGGTTTTATGCATTTTAATATTTGAGCCTGAATCTCTTTACGTTCTTCATCAAAAGAATATTTTTGATAAGTTAAAGAGTTTTTGCTCATAGCTTCAAGCTCTTTTTCCATATTGTTGATTGCAGTTTGAATTGTAAAATCCTTTACGCCTTCGTAACCTGCAGCGTCTTCAATTTTGAAAGTACCAACTTTTGTTCTGTAAAGTCCTGCAAGAAACGCAGCAGATCCGCATTCATTTGCAATATCTCGTGCAAGACTTCTGATATAAGTTCCTTTTGAAACAGAAAAATCTATGCGTGCATAAAGAACTTTATTATCCTGATTTTTTAAAAGCTCTGAGATTTGTGCTTTATAAATTGTTACTTTGCGCGGAGGAATTTCTGCTTCTTTACCTTTTCGTACAAGTTCACTTGCTCGTTTACCGTCTACATGGATAGAAGAAAATACAGGAGGAACCTGATCATAAGTGTTTGTAAATTTTTCTACAGCTTTATAAAGGTCTTCTTCGGTAGGAAGCGGTGCAGTACGAACAACCTTACCAGTATATTCAAGAGTATCTGTTTCTTCTCCAAACTTAATGACTGCGCTGTAATCCTTATCAAAAGCAGTAATGTACCCTGCAAGTTTTGTGAGTCTCCCCGTACAAACAACCAGCAGCCCCTGTGCAAAACTATCCAGCGTCCCCGTATGCCCAACCTTAGTAATCCCCAAGGCCCTCTTAACATCCGTCAACGCCGTAAACGAAGTCAACCCCACCTTTTTAGCCAGAAGCACAATTCCATCTGTATTCATATTTAATCATTATATAGGATATTTATTATATGTTCCAATATGTGAGAGGATCGAACTCCCGACATACGCCTAATAGGAAATCCGTTAAAAAAAAGAGCGCCAGCTCTTTTTTAGGATTTACCTTTAGCGCGTTCCGAACGAGCGGAGCGAGTGAGGTCTGACAGAATGTCGGGAGTTCGCTGAATACGAAAGTCTTTAAAAATACAAAAGGCTAGGTATAAACCTAGCCTTAACCTGGGCAGTGAGAGGATCGAACTCCCGACATTCTGGGTGTAAACCAGACGCTCGTACCAGCTGAGCTAACTGCCCGAATCACTCATAAGTGATAAAAATAATATATCAGAAACTTAAATTTGTGTCAATATAACAATTCCTTTTCCTTGTAATTTTTTATCAATATAAGTTGTTTTTTATAGAAAAATACCTTTATTTCTGTTATTATTATAGAAATGAAAAAAGCACTTTTGTATGTCGCTATAACATTTGTTTTTTTCCTCGTTTCATGTTCAAATGCGCAGAATATTGTATTAACTTCGCAGGAAGATACATTGCGTTCTGCATTAAATGATAAATCAAATAAAACAATCTGGACAAAAGAAATTGAACCGGATCGTCTTTCTGTAAAGCTTAATGCAAATATTTCTGTAATTAATAAAGATATAATTTCACCACAAATGCTTGGTTCTGTAAAAGATTTACAGAGTCCCGTATATCCAGAAATCAAAAATTTCGCAAGTCTTGACTGCACTACAATGAATAAAACTCTTCTTTCTACCTTAGATGATTTTTGCAAGCAGTTAAGTACTTCAACAGAAAATCTTGAATCATTTTTCGTTTCTGAATATTTCTTTAATTATGTATTTTTTAAGGCCGACTTTGAAGAAATCCTTAGTAATTTCAAAAAAGGCGAAGAAAACTTTGACCATTATGTCATTTGTAAAGCCTTTGAAAGCCAGGATTTAACACAAGTTCCTATTCGTTTATATAATAAAAAAGATTTTGTTGATTTATCTGTCTATCTGACTTATCATAATGGGTATAAGATAACTCAAATTGAAGTTATCAGGTGGGGGAAAACATATGGAGAATCAGACAAAGAACAATCAAAAAAATGATGAACAGCTTTCGGGTATTGAACGCGAACTTGTTCTGCAATACCTGATGGACGGAAATGTTCCTGTAACACTAACTCCTGTAAATGAAGAAAAAGCTTCTGAAGACGGACAGATAATCCATCCTTTGGCATCTCAAATTTTCCCGGTTGCTTTAAAACCCGAACATATCAAAGTTCAAAAGAACGGAAAAATCCATCTTGAAAATCCTCCTCAGTCTGTTATGGGATTTGCGGGTAAAACTGTCCGTGTTGAATTTTACTTTAACCGTGTAGGCTTGTTTTTTACATCGCTTGTAGATAAAGATAAAAAAGGTCTTTATATTCTTGTTCCTGACAGTCTGAACCGCATAAAGGATGTTGAAGAACAAACTGATTATGATTTTTCTGCAGTATTGTTTTTTGAATGCAACAATAAAAAGGATATTAACACTCCATGTGTTCCATGGGAGCATGAAACTTTATTCTCTCGTCCTGTATGGAAATCTATTCCGCTTGAAAATCAGAAAAAAGCAAAGGAATATCTTGAGAAGTTTGTAGAAAGCGCAAAAGCAAAGAAAAATGCGGGCAACGGAATTCAACTTATTCCTGTTTGTAATTATCTGACTTTTGAAGCAGAACAAAAAATGCAGGCAATCGAAAATCGTGTGCAGCCTTTAAATATCCTTTATGTTGATCATGAACGAATTGTTGTTGGCAGTCAGAATCAAAATGATAAATATGAAGTTGGTCATGAATACGGTTTGAAGCTTTGCTTTTCAATAAAAAACAGTCCGATTCTTTCACGCGATATTTTTGTTACCTGTATTGTAAATAATGTTTACGAAAGTGAAGACAGTAAGCGTAAATGTGTAGATTTTGTTTATACAACTATGCAGGAAGAAGATATGCGCTACCTTTACGAAAAAGCTACAAAGCGACTATTTGTATAAATATTTATTTAGATTTTTTACTTCCAAGTACTGTAGAAATGATATTCAAATAAGGAATGTTCTCGCAGAAGATTTTTACAATTACTGTCATCGGAACTGCAAGAATCATACCAATAAAACCCCATAGATATCCCCAGAGTGCAAGACTTACGAGGATTGCAAAAGGAGAAAGTCCAAGGCGTTCACCTTCTATACGGGGTTCTAAAATATTTCCCAGTAAAAAGTTTATTGCAGCCATAAAAAGAAATACAAAGACAACTTTTCCATAATAAGGATAAAACTGCAATAAAGCAAAAATAGTTGTAAGCAGGGTAGAAATAATAGAACCAAAGGTTGGAATAAAGTTCATTACAAAAGCAAGAAAGGCCCATACCATTGGAAAATCAAGCCCTATTATAATTGCTGCAAGAAATACTAAAAGTCCTGTGGCAAGGGAGATAAAAAACTTTATAGAAAGAAAGCGCACTACATCCTGACCAATCTGCTGTGAGATATTAAGTATTGTCTGTTTGTTTTCATCTTTTACGGCATTTGTGATTCTTGTTTTAAATCCCTTAATTTCAATTAAAAGAAAAGAAAACATAATCAAAATAAGAACAAGAAATTTTCCAAAACTTAATACGCCGGAAGAAAAGCCTAAGGCTAAATCCTGAACAAACTGGCGAACTTCCAGAATGCCCCAAAGATTATTGATAAAGCTTTTTTCTTCATCAATAACAAGATTTAACTGCTTTGCTATAAGTCTGTAAATAGACATAAAGCGGCTTTCATATTTTGAATATTCAGTTGCGATTGTCTGAACACCTTTTGCAAGAAAACTTGAAACAGAGCCGATAGCAAGAAGAACAATTACAACAACTATCAATGTTCCAAAAATCCATTTGATATGAGCTTTTGCTTCAAGATTCTTTACAACAGGATAAAATGCAAGTGCCATAAAAATCGCAATTGCAACAGGGATTAAAACAGAGGACAGAACCTTGCACAAAAATCCCATAAGGATGAAAGCAAAAAAGAGAAGAACAAAAAATATAGGTTTTGTGTAATCGCGTTCCATTATTTCTTTGGTAATATTTTATCAAATCCGCAGTAAGGCACGAGAACTTCTGGAATAGTAACTGAGCCGTCTGCGTTCTGGTAATTTTCAAGAATTGCAAGCATGGCACGTCCTACGGCAATTGCAGTTCCGTTGAGGGTGTGAACATACTTGTTCTTTCCATCGTCGTCTTTGTACTTAATATTCAGGCGGCGGGCCTGGTAGTCAGTACAGTTAGAAGTAGAAGTTACTTCTCCATATTCACCACCATTGCGGCCAGGCATCCAGGCTTCAAGGTCCCATTTGCGATATGCAGGAGCACCAAGGTCACCTGTACATGTATCTACAACGTGGAATGGAAGTCCAAGTCCTTCAAAGATTTCCTCTTCAATCTGGCGGAGTTTTTCGTGAATTTCATCGCTCTGTTCAGGAGTAGAATAAGCAAACATTTCTACCTTATCAAACTGGTGTACGCGGTAAAGTCCCTTAGAGAACTGACCAGCAGCTCCAGCTTCGCGGCGGAAACAGTGAGAAAGACCGCCATAGAAACGAGGAAGTGTAGCCTTGTCCAGGATTTCATCCTGATGGTATCCGCCAAGAGTAATTTCTGCAGTTGCTACAAGACAAGTTCCTTCTTCTTCGATTGAGTAAACGTTAGATTCGTTACCGCGTGGATTAAAACCAATTCCTTTAAGAACTTCTTCTTTTGCAACGTCTGGAGTGATGAACATTTCAAAGTTGTGCTTGCGAAGAGTGTTCAAAGCATACATAATCAAAGCCTGTTCAAGGAAAACTGCTTCGTTTTTAAGGTAGTAGAATTTAGGACCACTAACTTTTGTACCGCGGTCAAAATCTATAATGTCCAAAGATTCACCAAGCTGAACGTGATCTTTAGGTTCAAAGTCAAACTTGCGTGGAGTTCCAACCTTTTTAACTTCAAGGTTTTCTGTATCAAGCTTTCCAATTGGAGCATCAGGGTGAACCATGTTTGGAATCTGACGTGCAGCTTCTTCAAGTGCAGCTTCTGTTTCTTTTGTTTCTGCTTCTACCTGAGAAATCTCATCCTTAATTGCTTTACCAGCTGCAATGAGCTCCTGACGTTTATCATTATCGAGCTTCTGCTTCATAGCCTGTGCGTTTTCGTTACGCTTCTGCTGAAGTCCCTGAAGCTTTGTTACAAGAGCAGTACGCTTATCAAAAAGTTCAACAACCTTGTCTGCATCTGCAGTCATGTTACGGTTGATGATATTCTGCTTTACAGCATCAAGATTATCTTTAATAAATTTATAGTCTAACATAATTTATATCTCCCAAATTATTCTAGTTTGCAAGTGAAAAAGTGATTGTTACTGTAGATGAAATGTCTACGCTTCCAGCTTCAATTGGTGTTGTGAATGAATTAGCTCCCATAAGCTTCGCAGCACCGTTTGAGCGTGTGAATGAAGAAGGATTATAGCCTTCTGAAATATCAAGTACGTCTGCAACTTTACAACCGCTGGCACCAGCAATAAGCGAAGCAGCATCCTGTGCATTTTGAACTGCAAGTGTACGGGCTTCTCTTAAAGCATTAGGATTTTCTGTTGCAGAATATGTGAATGAGGTTAATCCGTTTGCACCATTTGCAACAGCATGATCAATAATATTTCCTGCGTTGTTGATATCGCGGATTAATACCTGAACATAATTAACAATTGTATATTTTCCTGGATATGGATTTGAATTGTCCTGAGAGATTCTGTAATCTACAGTTGTAATATCTCCATCCATAACTCCGGCTTCCTTGATTTTATCAATTACCTTTGTTGTTGTTTCTGCGTTCTTATCGCGTGCGTAATTTATATTCCATTCAGAAGTACGAACAAGAAAGCGAACAGTCAACTGATCAGCAGGAAGTGTTACAACACCTGTTCCCGAAACTGTTATTGTTCTTACTTTTTCCTCCGGTTTATTTACAGTACAGGACGAAGCTAAAAGCACCGAGCCTGCAGCAATTATTAAAACAGCAATTTTCTTTAACATCCTTTTTCCTCCTCATTAGTGAATGTTTATATAAAATCGTTTGAGATATACAATTCGTTTGTTTGCTTTATCCCAGTATTTACTGGCAGGATAGTTGTCGCAAAGTGTTTGATATGTTTCAACTGCCTGCTTAATGTCTCTGTATTTAGAATTTGATTCAAGGATCTGGCCCAAAAGATAAAGTGCTTCATCTCTGTTGTCTGTTGATAATTCAAGATATTGAACAAGGTCAGGGTATGCATCATCATATTTTTTTGAAGAAACAGAAGAACGTGCTTTTTCCATAATCGATTCAAGTTCTGCTGCATTTTCATTATCTTCATCAATAACTATAACTGCATCTTCTGTTTCTATTTCAATTACTGAATCTTCAGCGTCAGCTTCCGGTTCTGGTTGTGGTTCAACAATTGGTTTTGGAGCGGGCTGTGTATTTGTCTTTTTTTCTGGTTCTTTAGTTTTATATGTTGTGTCTGTTGCAGGCACTGAAGTTTCTGTAGCAGCTTGGTCTTCTTCCGGCTCTTTCTTTGGAGCTGGCTTTGGTGTTGCTTTTGCAGGTGTTTCTGGTTTCTTTGGAACAATCTCTGAATAATCAGGCGCATTTACAACTGTTGAAGATTTTCCTTTTTTCTCAAGTACCGTTACTTCAATATAGTCGTCAATATAGTCACCTGTAAGATTATCAACTTTATAGAAGTGATGAATCTGAGTTCCACTTTCTTTTGCGAGAAGTGTGTACTTAGTATCTGTAGTTCCAAGCTTACGTCCGCGGCTTGCAAGGTTGTTGTATTCAGAAGTTGAACCCATGTAAATCCATCCGTTGCCTGGATAAGTGATTACAAGTGTTTCTCCTTTTTTAAGTGATACGCTTCGTGAAGGAACTATGATAATTTCTGGTTCAGGTTCTGCTTCTTCTTCAGGTTCAATTTCGATTGTCGGTTCAATACCTTCGCCTTCATTTTCTGTTTCGTCTGATTCTGTGTCTTCTGATTCGTCACCGTCTTCTGAGTCAGAGCCTTCAGTACTTTCAGCATCTTCAGAAACTACAGCACTATCGCTTTCTGGTAATGGTGGCAATTCTTCAATTTCTTCAACAGGTTCTGTGATCTTATTTTTTTCTTCTTCCTGTTCATCAGCAGGTTCTGTTTTTTCTTCTGGCGGAAGTTCAATTAAATCTGGTTCTTCAATTTCATCAAGCGGAGGGTAGAGTAAATTTATATCCTGATCTTCTTCAGTTTCCTGAGACTCTTCCTGAGTTTCTGAATTTGTTTCTGATTCCGCAGCGTCCGCATCTTCGGTTGCGTCTTCTTCTTCCTGTTCCTGTTCTGTCTGTTCCTGAACTTCTTCAGTTTCAACAGGAGGTTCAAGTTCTGTTACATCTGCTGCCTGGGGTTTTGTTGAACCGCATGAGAAAAATAAAAATAATGATGATGTTATCAATACCAAAAATACTTTTTTAATCATGGTGCGGCTCCTGTAATATCTCTTATTATATTGTCATTTGCCTTTTCAAGCGATTCAATGTCTTTTTCAGTTGGCTTTTCAAACCAAACATCAGCCTGTTCGTCTGTCCATTTATCCTGTGTCTGGCGTGAAATATTATAATCTCTGTTGATTTCAGGACCATCTGGAATAAGAAGAGTCTCTGTCAAAACAACTGGCTTTTCGGATTCTTCTGATTTCTTATTGTTTTTTGGAATACAGCAAAGAAGAATAATCAGAAGAATAATTGAAGCACCAAGTGTTACAAACAAAATTGCATTGCGTTTGTTTTCGCTGCAATAGTCTTTGATTAATTCAAAAAGAGAAACAATCTTTTCTTTTATGTTTTCAAAAAAACTTTTAAAATCCATAATTTATTGTTCCTGCTTTTCGTTATTTTCCTTTTCCGGATCGGTAATAGTTCCATCAGGATTATGAATACGTCTTGGTGGACGAGGTGGAATTACAACACCTTCTTCTTCCGGAACATCTTCATCCTTGAAATCATTTTGTGTACGGTCAATATCGGCACCAAGCTTAATATCCTGATCAAGACGAAGTGCAATAACTTTACTTACACCAGACTCTTCCATTGTGATACCAAGCATTGTAGATGCACCCATTACAGTTTTCTTATTGTGAGTAATTACAATGTACTGACTTACGTTTGCAAAGCTTTCAAGAGTTGTTACAAAGCTTGAAACGTTCTTATCATCAAGAGCAGCATCAATTTCATCAAGCAGACAGAAAGGACTTGGACGAACCTGATATGTTGCAAAAAGAAGTGCAACGGCAGTCATAGTCTTTTCACCACCAGAAAGAAGTGCAATGTTTTCAAGTTTTTTTCCAGGAGGCTGTGCATAAATATCAATACCAGAAGTAAGGATATTTGCAGGGTCTGCAAGTTTGAGTTCTGCGCGTCCACCATTGAAGAGGCGGCGGAACATGTTATGGAAATTTTTCTTAATCTGATTGTATGTTTCAATGAACATTTCGGCAGATTTAGATTTAATTTCTTCACTAACTCGAACAAGATTTTCAAGAGAGCGCTGTGTATCTTCGTAGTTTGTCTTTTGTCTTTCGTATCGTTCTTTAACTTCTGTGAATTCCTCTGGAGCCATAAAGTTTACAGAACCAAGACCGTTAAACACTTCACGGGTTTTTGCAAGCTTATCGCGAAGTTCAGAAGCTGGCGTTGTAATCTTGTACATGCGCTCTTCAAACTCCATAAGGTCATGCGAATATTTATCCTGGAAGTTTTGTTTAACATTTTTAATATCACTATCAGAAGAGTTGAGAGACAAAGTAAGACTTTCAACCTTTTCCTGATATCGGTTTTGTTCTTCGCGTTTTTTATTAAGAGTATCGCTTTTGCCGGAAACACTTTTATTGCAGGTCTCAATTTCTTTATCAAGCAATTTCATTTCATCTGCAAGCTTTTGGCCGCGTGCTTCAATTTCGGCAAGTTCTTCTTCAAGAGTTGTAATCTGCTCTTTAATTTCATCAGCTCGTTTATTTTCAGAATAAAGTTCATCCTGAGTTTCGCGGAGCAATGTATTTTCAGAAGCAAGAGTACGGTTCAAAATAGAAATCTGATTTTGAGCGGCAGTAATCTGTTCCTGCATCTGAACTTCATTCATTCTAAGCTTATTCAGAGTTTCGTTGTATTCTTTAATCTTTTTATTTAAATCTTCGTTCTGTGTATGAAGCTCAGAAATCTGATTATTAAGCTTTTCTACGTTCGCAATGTTTTCAGAAATTTTTTCATCAATACCACGCTTTTTAGTCATGATACCTTGTGGTGAAAGGAACTCTGTAATAAAGGCAGGTGAAGCATTTAAATAATCTGTAAATGACTGTTGAACAGCTTCAAACTGTTTCTGTGCTTCTTCAAAAGCAAGTCCCGCTTCTTTTACAGTTGCAAGACTTTCTTCTGCAGAATGCTTCTGATTTGCAAAATCAAGGAAGATATTTTTTCGACCTTCAAGATAGATTTTTAATTTTCCAAGATTTGTATCAAGCTCTTCTTTTGCTAATCTGATTGCACTTTCGCTGAAGCCTGCAGACTTAAGCTTTTCATCAAGCTCTTTTACAATGTCTTCTGTAATAGCAGCAAGCTCCTGTCTGAGCTCTGCACGTTTTGCGTCTAAATCTTCAATCTGAGTTCTTAACTGTTCAGCACGTGTATCATTATCTGTAATTTGAGAGCCTGCTGTTTCTATATTTTTTTCAAAAGAAACAATATTGTCTTTAATGCCCTGTAGCTGTTTATTTTTTTCGTGAAGATTTGCATTGTGCTCATCAATTTCTTCCTGAAGATTATCAATGCGCTCCTGAATTGAAGAAACCTTTACTTCAAGAACATTTACCTTTTCTTTGATTTCTGATGCACGTTTATTTGTTTCTTTTATAAAGTCGAGCTTACCATTCTTTTCCTTACCAATACCAACTAATTGACCTTGCTTAGTGTAAAGTTCATTCTGAAGCTCTTTAACTTTATCCATGTTTTCGGAAATTGTATTGTTGATGTCTTCAATTTCCTGTCGAACCTTATCACGCTTTTGCTGTACGTTCTTAAGCTCTTCTTCGTGACGTGCTTTTTCCTGAACAAAATTCTTAAGACGAAGGAGGGTGATATCAAGTTCGTAAAGATAGATTTCTTCTTTGAGTTTTCTGTACTTGTTTGTTTTTTCAGATTGAACCTTAAGAGTATCATACTGACGTTTGATTTCGTTAAGAGAGATTTCAATCTGCTGCATATTGATACGTGTTTTTTCAAGCTCGCGTTCTGCTTCTGCACATTCTGCTTTACTTCGGCTGATACCTGCAGCTTCTTCAAAAAGATAACGACGGTCTTCCGGCTTACTTGAAAGAACCTGGTCAATCTTTCCTTGTTCCATTACAGAGTAGGCTGCCTTACCAACACCTGTGTCCATGAAAAGACGGCGGATTTCTGTAGGTCCAGCCTGACGCTGATTAATAAAATATTCCTGATCGCCTGAACGATAAAGGCGTCGTGTAATTGCAATTTCTGAATCATCAAGAGGAAGAAGTCCGTTTTCGTTAGAAA
>CAMKDH010000020.1 GCA_946411215.1 uncultured Treponema sp.
GGACGTGACGGATCTTAGACTTGTTCAATTCATCATACAAAGGCAGAATCATTCCTCCAGGAATGCCTGCAACAGTCTCAATGCCGTACATCTCAAGCAATTTAACAATAATCTGTGCGCCAGTTTGTTTCATTAGGTTTCTCCTGTTTTGTCATTCTCGGGCTTGACCCGGGAATCTATAATAAGAAGATATTATCATATTTTCGAGGTGGGGGCAATGAGGGAGGAGGGTTCTAAACTCTTCCACCAATTGGCTGAAATTTAAATTTACACAGAGCTTCGTTTACTTCATCAATTGTGTAAGGACCCTTTTTACTTACAAAACAATATTGAAAAATAATATCTTCTTTTATGGTTGGAACAGGAAAATAATAACCCGCACGAGCGAGCAGATCCTGTGCTTCTTCTAGATTAAGCTTCAGCGCAAACGCAAGAGCAATTACGTTTTCACGTTTCGGAGTTTTTGTTTTTCCACTGATGATTTTGTGAAAACAGTCTGCTGTCATTCCTGCCGCATTGTACACTTGCGGATGTGTCATTTCTTTCTTGTTGATATAGAAAATAAGTCTTCTGATAAAATCATCCTCATCATCAGAATCTTTTATTTTATCTTTTAGTTTAGAAAAATCAGGATTATTTATAGGACTCATCCCGCTGAACGAATTCATTCCGCCCCGCCCAGTTATCTTTCGCGCAAAATCAACAAGCGGATTTCTTGGCAAAGAAAACGGATTTTCTCTTTTCCCTTCTTCAGAATCAGGTTCGATGTAATTTTCATTTACAAATTTGGTTAGTTCTTCAATATCGATCATTTTCGCATCTCCAATAAAAGTAATTATCTGAAAAAATAAACAGCAACTAGAATTGCACCATCGACCTGCATTTCCAACTTCCACATTTTGGACACTTTACCCTCTTTGGCAAAATACTTTTCTTTTTGGAAAAATGCTCTCCGCAGTCCTGACAGATGTATGGGATGGGGGTGCTGGGTTTTGGGGGGATTACATTATTTGTTTTTGGGAACATGGATGGACTCCTTATTAATTGACTAAATTAAATCATAAAGTAAAAATTGATCCTTCTCGTTTTGCAGAAATAGTATTCCGTTTTCTTTCCATTTTGTTTATTTCATCTTCAATAACGGAACTAGGGCCCCCTATAGTTTTAAATTTTATATACAAGGATTTTATTTTTTCTATTTGTATATCTAATTGAAATTGACGTTGTAAAAGAGCCTGAGATTTTGTACGTCGATTGTCTCCTTCTGCTTCTAAAACGATTCTATAAGCTTCTTTGAAATCTTCAATTAAATCGGCCTGGATTTTATCTTTATAAATTGCTAACGCAACATCCAGAATATCCATTCCGTTAATCTGCATCATTTTCCTCTGTGTTAGGATTCTTACTTAATGTTTTTAATCCTTGTATTGTCATATTAGCAGCATTATCTTTTCCTACGTTATCTGCATTATCATACCCCATTTGAAGAATTGTAATAACTTGGTCACCATATTGTTTTTCTCTTCTTCCCAACGCATCGCTTTTGACAACAAAACTATCTGATTCTGCTTTTGATATTATTGCAGAAGCATTAGCTTTATCTAAGGCTAACTTCCCTGCTGCATCTGATTTAATCTTAGTATTTGCAATATCCAAACTCTTATTAATAATTGATGCACCTTGGCTTACAATATTATTAGCTAAATCAATTTCTTTATCTGAAAGGTTATGTTTTTTTTCGGTATCTACAGAAGGCTCTTTTGGAAGTTTTCTGTAACGGCTTAAATCTCTCTCTGAATCTTCAATGATTTCAAATCCTGGCATTTTCATTCTCCTAATTTTTTTTCTGTTTCTCGTAATAATACTATCAATTTTTCATAATTAATAGTTCTGCTATCTTTTTGTGGTATAGATTCTTGTTCCCAGCGGTCAGCGAAATCAGCAAAAGTTTTTTTATTCAATTCTTTCGATTTTTCTATATCATTTTTAATTAAAAGAGCTTCTTCTTTCCACGAAGCTGTTCCCTTTTCAACCGCATTACAAAGTTTACTTTTCCAGGTGGCTAAATCAATCCCCAATGTGAATAATTCTATTACTACAGCAATTCCAACATTGATGGCTTTTGAAATATTAGCTCCGATCTGAGAAAATAATACTCTTCCTACATCATCTGAACTCTGCATTACAACTTCTGAAGCTAATTTACTTGACGAATTAGAAATAAACTGTTGAGTAGTTTTTTGAGCAAATTGACCAGCTGTTTTATTCAAAAACTGATTTGATGTATATTTTATTCCATCTTGAATTAATATTTGAGAACTTTTTTGAACAAGTTGTTTTTCTACATATGAGTTTAAAACATCCTGAATAATATTTCTTCCTAAATTTTTTACTGCTTCTTCTGTATTCGAATTCGTAATAATATATACTTGATCATTAAAGTTTTGTAATTCTTTATTAATATAATCTTTACATTTTCTGTTTAAATCCTTTAATACTTCGCTACAATAATCCTGAATTTTCCTAGCTTCTATACGGACATTAAATGGCAATAAATGGGATAGAATCATAACCTTTGTTTCATCCATTTTCGAATTATCAGTATTTTGAATTCTAGATACTAACTCTTCTGTAATATTTTTTTCTGCCTTATCTAATAATCTTGGAACAGTATCAATCAATTTATCATAAGTTGGTTCAATTTCAGTTTTTATAAGATTTCTGAGTGCAGAAGCAGTTTCTGATGCTTTTTTACAAATTGCTTGATATTGTTCAATGGGCGTAGCATTTTTTCCATATCGATATTCAATATCATTTTTACAACGCTGAAATAAATTTGAAATTAAATAGTCATATGCATTTTCTAATAATTTTTGTCTCTTTTCAGAATGAACCAAAGATAAAATGTATTCCCATAATTCAGGGCATTTAGGTAAAGGATGTCTAACATTCTCTTGAGACATATCTTTTATAAAATACATTTTAGGTTCTATCCCTGTATTATCTGTAAATAATTTATGTATTTCATTAATTCGCTTATCATTTTCATTTATGTTTTCAGGGCAGCGATTAATTAATAAAATAGTTTCTACTTCTCTCTGAAGAAGATTCGTAGCATATCCTAAATAAGGAAGGTCCATAACACTTATGCCACCCCCACCAATATATGACACTGTATATACAACAATATCACTATTTGGGAGAAACTCTTTAAGTATTTCGTCATGATTTTTAAAATCTGCCGAACCAAAACCCGGAGTATCAAAAATACTTAAATTATTAAATTTATCATCTTCTACTTTTGTCAGTATTTTGAATCTAGCAACATCTTCTTTTGGGCTCTTAGAATAATCAATAAAATCCGCAGCAGGAATTTTGTACCCTTTTAAATTATTCAAAAACTCATAATATTGAGTCTCTGCAACGGATTTATCAAGAACAATTTCTGTAACTCGTGTCGTAGAGGGAGCTGTACTTACAGGTAATATTTCATCTCCCAAGAAACCATTAATTATCGAAGATTTCCCGCTACTAGTTTTTCCCATAAAAACGAGATATGTTGATGGATTTTTAATTCTCTCATATAAAAAATTATATTGAAGTTTTATATCATCATTCTTTATCTCATTTATGAGGGGTTCTAAAATTTCTAATTGTTTTAATTGTTTATCGAACATCTTTAGCTCCTGGTATTAACGAAGCTGTTTCTTGAAGATATGCTAAATCTTCATTCATTTGCTTCTCTTGCTTCGGATCTGTTTTTTCATCAAGTTTCTCGCGCATAGATTTTTCTGTCTGAAGTTGTTTTTCAATCATATAATCTATTGCCTTAGGAATTTTATTAAAATATGCATCGGCCTTTTCTGTAATATATTTCTTTAATACATTCTCTATTTGATCTATTATAGGAGAAATTTCCTGTTTGGCTTTTGTTCCACGAGCCTCTCTAATCGCTTTTTTAGATAAAGAACCTATAAGGCCTATTACGATTCCTACACCAATACCAACTAAAACACCGATTGGACCTGCAGCTGCACCTGCACCACCGCCTGTCGCAACAGCAGCTATAATACCACTTGCTTCTGCAGTACCTGCTATTGCAGCAGTAACAGCCCCACCAACAGCAAAGCCTGCAACAGCACCACCTATATCAAAAATATAGGGAATAGCTTTTTCAAACTTAACAGCTTCTTCTTTTGAAAAATTAAACGTATCAAAAGAAAAGCTTTTACTTAATTCTATTTGCAATTCTGTATAAGATTCGTCTATCGTAATTTTCGCTTCAAGCAACTTTTCATAAACCGTATTAAAAAACTCTGTTGTTTCCTCCTTTTGAATATCTGTAAAGGCTTCTGTTAAATCATCACCATCAACTATTCCATCATCAATAATAGAATATGTTCTTTCGCGAATTCTACTTACACACTGAGTTGCTTCTGTTTTTGTCTTATGATAAAAATCATCACTTAACTTACTTACAAGTTTTTTAGCTTCTTCAGCCTTTTTTTTCATTGATGAAGTTATTGCTTCGCAATTTTTTAATTCAGCTTGTTTAATTTTTTTATTCTCTTCATCAGAACGTTTTAGTTCAATCAATTTATCATTAATTGTTTGTATACAGCTTTCAATAAAACCTTTTAATAATAAAAATGCTCCATTTCTTTGTTTCTCTATCCAATTGTTTCCTAAATCATAAAGAGATTCTATAAGTTCTTGAACATTGGATTTATTTATCTTTTCTTCATTCTTATCCAGAACGGCATTCATTGCTTCTTTTGAGCTTACAACTATAACTTTTCCATCAAAAGACTGATTTATTTTTTGTGCAGCATTATTTAATGAAGCTTTATTATATGTAAGACTTTCTTCAACATCCTCCTGACATTCTCCCCAACGAGTCTGTACAAAAATTACTGATAAAAACTGTGGCCAATAGAGTTTTATAAATTGCATTTCAAGCGCATCTAATGGTCTATATGTAGAAAAAACAAAAACTGCTGAACTAAGGTTATTAATATAACGTTCTGTAGTTTCTTGGTTTACTGTATTCAGGCTCCAGGTTCCAGGGAGATCTACAAGTATAAGCCCGTTTTTTAACAGTTTCAGATTTCTATAAAGAACTACTTTCAATATATGTTTTTCATTCCCAGGATTTAGTTCATTATCAACATACGGAGTTAACTCTTGTAAAGTATTTGCATAATCTTTTCTATCGGAATCTTTGTAATACACAATGCCTTTAGGTTCTTTTCCATAATGGACTTCTACTGGTACGCAAGTTGTTTCTCCTGCTGTATTTGGGAGTATATTTTCTCCTAAAACAGAATTCATTAATGTACTTTTTCCAACACCTTGCATTCCTAAAAAGGGAACAATAATTTCTGAGTCTTTCGATTTTTCAAGTATAGATCTTATTTGAGTACCAGCATGTTGATCACCTGAATATCTGTTTAGAATTTCTTCTATTTTTTCATTGAGGATTTCAATTGCGTCCATTATTTTTCATCCTTCTTTTTATTTCTTTTCCAGAATGGAGTGTTAAGTTCTATAAGCAGATTCATTTTTTCAACAAGTGCATTCTGTGTATTTTGCAAAGAAATAATTTTTTCATCAATTTCCTTAAGATTTGCTTCAACAGTTGAGAATCTATCATCAAGTTGCGTGAGTTTTGAAATTTCTCTTTTTGTATCTTCGCAAGTTTCATTACAATCTTTTACATTCTTTTTTATAGTCTCAAGAGATTCAAATAATGATGAAGTAATTGTGTCTTGAATTTCTTCCATTATTTTTCCGGTTGCTTCGCTTACATTTAATACGATAGAATCTTTTTCTTTAGCCATTTGTATTCTCCTTTTTATATCCTTTTATTATTTCTTCGCAAATATTATCTATTTCAGTATTCCGTAGATATGGTAGCTTTTTTTGAAGCATATGAATCAAATTGATTTCATCACTATGTGTTTTACAACCATTCAGCTGTAATTCTAACAACACAATATTGAAAATAGGGTTATCATGATTTATTAAAACTTTATAATCTTTAGAAAAATTTAAACTTCTACCAATTTCCATCATGTTACTAATGCTTTCAATAACACTGTCTGATGTGATAAGTTCCTGGAAATCTTGAATTACAAAAAAAACTTTATTTGTGTTGTTTGCTATTTTGCATATTCCAGATTTATCAATCTGTTCCAACGCAGAACCAATTTGGATTGCATTTACAAGAATAAATACATTCTGAGATTTTTCAATTATAATATCAGTTTCTTTAACAGGATTATGAAGTATAAATACATTCTTAAAACTGTTTTTTCCATCATTAATTAAATCAATTTCAATATTTGTGTGTAAATATTGTTTAATAAACGAAACTTCACACTCTCTATCCCATCCAATAACTACAGAACTTGATTCATTACAAAATGATTTTATGCTTTCGCTACCAATAGAATCATTTATAATTTCTGCCATTCTATAAATTGAATAGATATACTTATTGAACTCTTTTTTTTGAGTTTTCTCAGTGTATATATTTGCATCTTCATGAATATATTTTGATGAAGTTATATCTGTTATCTGGATATCCTTTGAAATTTCTTTGATTTCTTTTGCTATCTGTCTATATTGTTCTGCATCCAAGGCTTTTGTTTTTCTCTGTTCAAAGGCTTTTCGTTTTATTTCAATCTGTTCATCTATTACAGCACAAGTATGAGCCACACTTTTTAACCAATTTTCTGTATCATTTTTAAGTGCCTTTTCTTCTAATTGAATGGCATTAATCGCTTTTATAATTGTTCCCTCTACATCATTAACTTTTACAGTTACAGGCTCTTGTCCCCAACCATTATTACCTAAATCAATTAATCGAAGAAAGGCATTTCCCAAACCATCCTTATCTACCCATTCAGTTTCAGTTTTTGAAACCATTTCGATTTTAGGCATCGTTGTAGTAGCTTCAAAATTAAAAATATTACGAGAATCGATGTTTAAGTTTTCACAGATTTTTTCTGCAAATATATTAAAAGATTTGATTTCGGCTGTAATTCTTCCGGCACTCTCATTAATCTTTTTTGTTAATGCATTTAATTTCGCTTGCGATGGAACATAAGAATATGATTCTGTCCTTAAAAAAGATAAAGAACCACTTTCTTTTTTTCCAATTTTCTCTTTCTCGCTTTGTAATTCACTGATAACAGAATTTAAAGTCTTTCGTATATTGGATAATTTTTTCTGAATATCTTCATGTAAATTTTCAAACTCAAAAACTAAACTGGAAAGTTTTTCTCCTTTGCCGTCTTGTTCTGCCTCTTGAATTATTCTGTCTAATTCACGTTTTAATGATGCTTTTCTTTGATTTTCAATTCGTGGCTTTACAGATTCAAGAATACTATTTATCGATGAAACTAATAAATCAAAATTTGATTTTTTATACTTTGTTTCTAATTCACTATTGTTCTTGTTTCTACAAGCTTTTTTTTCTGTTATTGAATCCAAAGCCCATTTTGCTGAAATTTGTACAATCTTTACTTGTGCTTTATCTTTTAACTCTGAAGCTTCAATAATTTTTTCAATCCTAGCAATATGAGCCTGTGCAATTTCACTGACAGATTCAGACCTGTTTGCTGTTTCGTAGATTGAATCTATCATATTTTGAACTATAAGAACAGGTTTGTTGTATTCAGCAATAATATCCAAAACAGATTTCATCTTTGCATCAGAATTTGCTTTACAGGTTGTTAGAAAAATACAGAAATCAATAGTTGGGAGAAGGCTATTTAATGTAAGTGCTTCATGATTTTCAAATCCATAAGCTCCTAATCCAGGACTATCTACTAATAACAAATCCTCTGAAAAAGGAAATACTGGAGTAGTTATTTCTATATGGTTTACTTTATATTTATTATCCTCATTATAAAATTCATCTCCATACTTACATATTCTTTCAGAAGTTAATTTTTTATCTGTATATTCAAATACATTTCCATCTGCAAAGAAAATCTTAGCTTGTCGCTTTGAATCTCGGAAGCAACTAACCAACTGAGAAGAAGAGGGAGCTGTTTTTCCTGGTAATAATTGTTCTCCTAAAAAAGCATTAATCATAGTAGATTTTCCACTACTAGTGACGCCAATTACACCTAAGCGGTATTTATTTTGCTTAATTTGATATATACGATTCTTTAAACCATCGATATCGGATGAATATCTATCTAACTTTTTTTTATCTTTTGTAAGAATCTTTATTACTTTATTAATAATTTCTTCTTCGTCATTATTCGCAAACATATCTTATTCATACCAGTTTTTATAATTATTTATCTTTTTTTCCTACCTTTATTTCCCAATCATCTGTTATTGCATCCAAAAAACTTCCAGTCTTATGGCCTGTTTCGGAATCATTATCTGAAGCTTCATCAATAGCATCTCCAACTTTCGTAAATACATCATCAATTTTATTTCCGAAGATATCGATTGAGAGATTATTGTGTTTGTCTTTATTATTGAAACTGTTCATTTCTTTCTCCTACACCAAGAATCTTGCTAAATATTATTATGACTAGAAGAAAAAATCATAGCTTGCCAGGCAATTTTTTTAATACCTGATGATTATATAACTTTTCTAATAGGCTATTTAATAATCTAACAAAAAAAACCGCAAATATTATTTTACACCCACCATAGTCATTTGTAAATGAAGAATTCTAAACAGTTTTGTTTATCTCAAAGTTCTTATTCTTAAACAAAACAGTTTCTGCATTTGTAGATTTCACAATTTTTTTCTTAAAAAGTACAGTCCATTTTGTTTGGCGTTCTGAATAATCTTTTTTGGATTCTGGGAAGAAGGATTTACAAAAGAATTTTTCATTTTTACCTTTAGACAGAAAAACAAACACAGGAATCTGGTTTATTTCATTTTTCATAAGGAAATCAGCTTCAATGACAGAAAAAGCTTGCAGAACTGGATTGTATTTAAATATTGTATCGTTACTATCGAAAATCTGTTCAAGGTATATTAGATAATCAATACGACCTTTTATAAAATCATAATTCTGAGAAGATTCAATATAGCTAACAGGTAATTGTCCGGATTCAAGCTGATTATAAACTTCCTCTGCAGGAATGGCGAGTCTTGGAAGATCTCTTAAATACTGTAAACCAGCTAAATGGAAAAAATGGAGTTTTTGGAACTCGACTCTTAATACAACAGATTTTCCTTTTCGACCTAATATGAATTCATATTCAATATCAAGTAATTTTGAGAAAGTATTTTGTGCGTCTGAAATATTAGCCATTATCCCACCGAAAAAAAAAGCTCCGCGCCATTCGCAGAGCCTTTATTCCGTTTTCGTTCGGCTTTCGCCTAGTTCAGATGAGGTCTACGGAAAACCCTTCAGAGACTGGCAGAATACTGCTTCTGAACACAATACGCTGCGTAAAAGTCTACAGATACTCAAGTTACCTGTCGCCTTGAATGGCAAGGACTTACTTAATTAAATATACGGCAATAAGTCATAAAAATCAAGGAAAATTCCACTCATAATTACCACAAAAAAATAGCTTGCCAGGCAATGTCTTTTCATCCAGATGCCATTATCTTATAGCCATGGACAAAACAATAAACAAACCACAGCAGGGGGATATTCTTTCTGTGAATCGTGGGCTGTACAAACATTACGGAGTTTACGTTGGGAACAACACTGTTGTTCATTTTTCGGGGGGAAAAGGACATGAACTTTCTGCATGTAGAGCCCGCATTCGGAAAACTTCGCTTGAAAATTTTTCCAGAAATGGAGAAGTTCAGGTTGAAACAAGATGCACTGAATCTTACAGTCCCAAGGAAACTGTAATGCGTGCATTAGATGCAGTTGGAAGTGAAAAAGGTAAATACGCACTTCCATGGAACAACTGCGAACACTTTGCAAACTGGTGCCGTTACGGAAAGAAACGTTCTGCACAAGTTGAGCAGTTTGCCGCAAACGTTATTGGCATCACAACACTTGTTCTTGGAGCCGTATTTATCGGGAAAATATTTGAGGAGGACTTTATATGCTAACCACAAACTTTTCTGTTGGGTTGTCAATTTGCACGGGGTTTCTGGGCATTTTGATTTTTCTTTATCTGTATGATCCGGAAGTTTTCTTTATCAGGATTCTTGGGCGAGCCAGGAGACTGAAGTTTTTTGTGCGAGATTGGTTTAGCAAGGCTGGAAAGGCTGAAAGAGAAAAACATCGCAAACTGTATATGGAAACACAGTTCTGTGAAACCGCAATTACCAGATATGTGAACAAATATAATCTTTCTGAATTGCAGGATGATAAAACGCTACAGGATATGCTTGTTCTTTACAAGGAACTTTTGAACATGGAAACAAAGCCGAGTTCTGAACTTTCGGTAGAACAGATTCAGGATATCCGGAATAAAGTTGAAGACCTTTATTCTCCAGATATGGATCCTTATTACGTCATGGAGGAAGCAGTATGATGCAAGACCCTATCACAGCAAAAATTGTTTCGCGCGATGCAAGAGATTTCGCAAGGAACAACAAAATAAAAAAACAAAACAATTCAAACCAGGAGGTGCCAACTATGGCTATCAATGAAAAAACACTCAAGAAAATCAGAAAAGATTTTGACAAACACAATGAACGCGTTCTGAAGATTTACAGACGCAATGGAGACAAATCTCTTTTGGAGCTTCTTTATCTTAATTCAGATAATCCGGAAGAAGTTGCAGAAGAATTTGGGATCAGTATTGAAGACGCAACCGACCTTATTGAAAAGGACAAGGCTGCAAAAGCTGATCCTATTGGAACAATGGAAGCGGCTTCCAAAAAAGCTGCAGAAGCAATAGGAAATATCCTCGGCAGAAAAATCGAAGAATCTGATGACAGCGAAGACTCAGATGATGAATCGAACGATGAAGAATATGATGAAGATTCAGAAGATGATTCTGATGATGACTTTGAGGATGATTCCGACGATGATTTTGATCTTACTGATCTTCTCAAAAAACCAGAAAAAATCATTGAAGGGCTGTGCTTCATTGGCGAAGTAATTCAAGACACTTCAGAAAAAATCTGTGATGCTTTGGATGAATCTGCAGACCGCATAATGGAGCACGACTTTGATGATTAATTTATTCAGAAAGCCAAAATGGCAGATCCGTTATGTTGATGAAACGGGAATAAAATCTGGAAAAATCATAATACTTGCCGCAAAAACAATAGCACAGGCAAAAGAAATATTTCACTCTGTTTTTGCAGGCAAGAAAATGATTGAGATTTTATCAATTCCTGATTGATTCCCTACTGCAAAACCCAATTTTTGTGTTATACTTGATTTCGGGAGAAAAAAAAGTATGACACAAGAAGAACAAAATAACACAAACTGGAGCCAATCTGTTGCGGGGGTTTGCCTAAAGGATGGCAAGGTTTTGCTGGCGCGGCACACTTATGGGAACGGGAAAGGGATGCTCATAATTCCTGGTGGCTATGTGCAGTTTGGGGAGATTCCGCAGGAAACTTTGGTGCGGGAATACATGGAAGAAACTGGGGTTACTGTAAAGGCAGGGAAACTTCTTGCGATGCGGTTTAGTGCTCAGGACTGGTATGCGGTTTTTGAAGCAGAATATATTGAAGGGGAACCTCGCTCTGACGGCGACGAAAATAGCGAAGTTATATGGATGCCTGTAGAAGAAGCGCTAAAGGATGAAACTGTTCCTGGACTTACAAAAACTATGATAGAAAAAGCTGTGGCAGGAAAAGGTTTTGTGCTTACTCCATATGAAACTAAAACTCCGGGAAGGCATCTTTTTACTTTTTAAGGAAATACAACGAATATGTCTCTTAACTGCAATGAAATTAATTTGATTCTCGAGGAACTTGATCTTACGGGCGCATTTATTCAGGAAATTGTGCAGCCGGGCTATGATATGCTGGCGCTTTATACTTACAAGGAAGGCAATGCAAAAACTGTTGTGATTTGTACTGCGCAGAATGCGGTAAGACTTAATGAGACACGACGGAAGATTACTAAAAATGATAAACCGTTGAGATATATGGAGTTTTTGCGTTCGCACATAAAGGGGTGCCGAATTAATTCTTGTGAGCAGGTTGGATTTGAACGCATTATAAAAATGGAACTAAGCAGAATTGTTGCGGTTGAAGATAAAAAGGCAAATCAGCAGACAGTACACCTTTCTCTTGTAAAAAAGCCGGTGCTTTCTAAAGAGGAACTTTCTGCACAGCAAGAGCCTGAGGAAGTTGAAGAAAACTACATTCTTTACATAAAGCTTTGGAATAATGCAGCCAACGTGATTCTTTGCGATACTCAAAACACGATTCTTGAACCGATGTTCAGAAGACCTGAGCGCGGGGAAGTTAAGGATAAGACGTTTACTTTTGAAGTGAAGAATGTTGAAGAAGCGGCTATTCTGGAGAAGTATCCTGTTCGTGAATGGCAGGATGACGGGGGCGTTGCGGGGGTGTCCCCCGCTGGAAGGGGTAGCGAGCAACAAAGTGCGAGCGAGGGGAAGACCTTCCCCTCCTTTAATTCCTTCATCGACTGGTACTACAGCGAACAGACCTCATCTCTTTCGCGCGCTGTACTGCTGGAAAAAGCTGAAAAATGGTACAACCAGAAGCGCACTAAGATGGAGGCGGCGCTGAATAACCTTTTGCAGAAGAAGGAGCGCTTTGAAAATGCAGAAAGTATAAAGCATGAAGGTGACCTGATTTTAACATACGGGCATCTTATTGACGGAAGCTCGAAATTTCTGGAATGCGAAGATTACGAAACTGGAAAAACACTGCGGATTTTGATTGATCCAAAAAAATCGGCGCAGGAAAATGCACAGGATTATTATAAAAACTACAAAAAAGCGGTTTCTGGGGCACAGGAGATTCAAAGCGATATTGAATCAACTCGACGTCAGATAGAAAAACTGGATGCGCAGTACAAACAGATTTGCGCTGAACAAAATCCTGTAAAAATTGAGCAGCTTTTGCGCCGGGACACTACCCCAACCCAGCAGAAAAAGAAATCTCACCCAGGCCTGGACTACACAATTAACGGCTGGTACATTCTTGTTGGCCGCGATGCAAACGAAAACGACGAGCTTTTGCGCCATCATGTACGGGGCGACGATCTTTGGCTGCACACACGCGATTTTCCAGGCGGTTACGTCTTTATAAAAGCCCGAAAAGGCAAGACTGTTCCGCTTGATATTCTTTTGGACGCTGCAAATCTTGCTGTTTACTACTCAAAGGCACGCACAAATACAAAAGTTGACCTCTACTACACTCACGTAAAATACCTGCGCCGAGCCAAAAACGGACCTAAGGGGCTGGTGCTTCCTACTCAGGAAAAAAATCTCTGCATTACGCCGGACAAAGCGCTGCTCACTCAAATTTTCAATATGCACGAATGAAATCACATTTTTAATGACTTTTTTACAATATTATAGTATAATATTTTAGTGTATATTTTAAATTTGGGTGAAATAGACGCAGTTGCGTTTGATATTGACGGCACGCTGTACAGAAACCTGGTTTTCTACATCAAAGTCCTGCCTCACTATCTTAAGAACTGGCGCTTTTTCATGAAGTTCAACAAAGTACGCTCTATGCTGCGTGCAGACAAACGAAACGAGAAAGGCTATAACGACCTTTTCAGGTCACAGAGCGGGTTTCTTGCAAAGGAACTTGGCTGTACTCTTCAAGAGGCCGAACAGCTGATTACTGACATTGTCTACGAAGGACTCAGGCCTTATTTTGAAAAAATTAATGCCTGCAAGGGAGCCCAGGAACTTATACACAAACTCAAGGAAGCCGGGCTTAAGATTGCACTTCTGTCTGATTTTCCACCAGAACAAAAGGGAGATATCTGGGGAATAAAAAAAGACTGTGATTTGCTTTTAAGTTCGGAGCTTATTGGAGCACTTAAGCCTTCGTCAAAGCCTTTTGAGGAATTGTCGGAAAAGCTTGAAGTCCCGGTTGAGCGAATACTTTATATAGGAAACAGCCACGCTTATGATATTGCTGGTCCTAAGAAGCTTGGAATGAAAGCTGGTTGGTTTGTACCTTGGATAAGGGGAATGTTCGGGGCCAGATCAAAAATCGCAGATATTACTTTCTGGGATTATAAGCAGCTCGACAAGTTTATATTTAATAAAACCTCCGATTAGCGTCGGAATCTTAATAAAATGGGTGGGGAAAAAAAGTGGATATCGTAATTTCAATTCTCATTGCTTCTGTTATTTCTCTTGGAATTTCAATCTATTTCCATGAAATAACCAAAAAAAACAATGCGATGAATCGCGTAAAAACCTATGCCGACTCTCGCAAACAGGACATGGAAGATTCCTACAAAACTCTGGAAAATCACTTCAACATGCTCGTGGCAGAATTTGATTCCCGTCAGAATCAGGCAAATGCAGCAGTTAAGCTTTTAACCCAGCAGAACAAGGATTTTGAACAGAAGATTGAAAGCCTGGATAAGAGCATTAAGGCTGTTCAGAATATTGAAGCACAGATTAACAGCTATTCAAAAATCCTTGACGAATTAAACGAAATGTCTGCAAACGTTGAAGAAAACCTTTTGCGCATTCAGAAAGAAAGCGTAATTGTAAATAAGCTCAACGAGCGCCTTGATAAGCAGCAGCAGACTGTTGATAATATTGATAAAAAGATTCCACAAGTTACCCAGAAATTCTCCGAAGAAAACGCAGAACAGCTTAAGGCTGTTGGTACCACCCTCCTTGATGAATATAAAAACTATGCCGATAAAATTGCTGGTGAAATCCGCAAGTCTCAGACCGAAGCAGAAAATGCTCTTGCAAAAATCAAGCAGCAGATTCAGGAAGCTTACAATCAGGCAGCTGCAAAAGCAGAATCGCTTGAGAACACTGCATTTGAACATCTTAGTCAGCAGGCAACTGAACGTTCACAGCAGTATATTTCAGAAATCAAATCTCAGAATGAACAGCTTGATTCTCAGATTACAAAATCTTTCAAAGAGTCAGAACAGAAGCTTGTTGAAAGCATAAAGGCTGACCTTACAAAGATGAACGAAAACTTCCAGAAGAGCATCGACAATCTTTCGAACAACTACACAGGAAAGGTTCAGGCTCTTCACAACAAATACAACGAGCAGCTTGATTCTGTTTCTGGTAAAAACGAAGGAATCATCTCAAAGCTTCAGACTCAGTTCAACGAAGACTTTACACGTATTGACCAGAAGTGCAAATCTGACTTTGAAAAAATCAGTCAGCGCTACGAAGAAAACTACTCTACCCTTACTCAGAAATATGATACTGACTACAACAGCTTTACAACAAAATACGATGAAGCAGTTGGAAAGCTTACTCAAAAATATGATGAAACTCTGGGTAAAATCACACAGAAATATGACGGTCAGATTAGTTCTATTACTGCCAAGGGTGACAAAGAAATTGTTGATTATGAAGCAAAGATAAATGCTGATATTTCGAAAATGAAGTCTGATTATACAAAGGCTTTTGAATCTGCTACAGCAATTAACAATACAAAAATCAATGAGTTTAATCAGAACTTTGTTGCAGAACAGCAGCGCCTTAAATCTGAATATGATCTTGCTGTAAATCAGATGGCACAGGAAAGCACAGGCAAACTCGAAAGTCTTGAAAACAGCATTAATCAGGAAATTACTTCGTTTGCTGATGAATGCAAGGAACAGATTAATTCTTTGCAGAATGATTATTCAAGTCAGCTTTCTGATTTTAAGAATGATATTGGATCTCGTCTTTCTGCTGTTGAAACTGAATACGAAAACAAAACTGCTGCTCTTGAAACAAATATCCGCGATCTTACAGAACGCTATGAAACAGAAGAAGAAGGTCTTCAGAATGTATTTACAGAACGCCTCCGTGCTCTTAATGAAGACTACAAGCAGCGCATTGCAGAAATCAGACTTTCTCTTGAAGAGAGCTTAAAGCAGTGTAACGAAACTTCTGAATTCCTTAAACGTGATGTTGACGGTAATTCACAGAGTCTTCAGACTATTCAGACTGAACTTGATGAAGAAATTAAGATTATGCAGGAAAGATACGCTGGCCTTTACAAGGATGCTCTTGCTTCTGCAGACCAGAAAGAAAAGGATGCGCTTGATACATTCAACGAAGGTGCTAAGCAGAAGATTGACGAGTACGCAGAACTTATTCAGCAGAAAATCGATGCACTCCAGCAGAATATCACAGAACAGATTAAAGCGGTTTCTCTTGAATCAAGCAATTCTATTCACGAAGCCGAAAGTGCTGTTGCCGATTTGCAGAAAGAATGTACTGCTGCTAATCAGAAGGCACAGGCTCTTCAGCCGGAGCTTGATGAACGCATAAAGATTATTAATAAAGAGCTTGAAGACTTTAAGACAGATGCAGAAATTAAACTTAACAACATGAACAAGCAGATTACTGATGCTGTTAAACGTTCTGTTGCCGAAAGTGAACAGAAGCATCTTACTATTCTTGAAGGAATTGACGAACAGCTTCACTCTTACAAAAAGGATATTGAAAACAAGCTTTCGCAGATTGAAAACAGTGGTGCCGATATTGATACTCTTGAAAAGAGTTTGCGTGGAGCCATGCAGGAAGTTCAGTCACGAGTTCTTGGAGATTTTGATAAGTTTACAAGTGAACAGCAGCGTAAACACGAAGAATTCTCTGCTCAGATTAATGAAGATTCTCAGACTATTGAAGTTCGACTCCAGGAAATTGATAAATCGCTCGATGAACTTAAGAATACTGCAACTGGTACAATGAGCGCTAAACTCATGGATTTTGAAAAAGCTTTCAATAACAATATTCTTACAAAGAATAACGAAATTGATTCACAGCTTTCTGGCTGGAAGGTTGATCTTGATACTAAGCTTAGCGAAATTGCAGGTAATTACGAAGCACAGCGCAAGGATGTTGAACAGAACTACCTTAATGATCTTAGAACAAACCTTGCTTCTATTACATCTAAGGCAACAGAACAGTACGACACACTTGCCGATGCAATTGAAAAGTCTAAGCTTGGAATGGAAAAAAATATTTCTGAAATTCAGGAAACTATCAACGACTTCCAGGATGAAACAAGAACAAAGATTTCTCAGATTTCTACAAGTACCGACAAGGAATTCAAGAAGGAACTTGACGGTGCCCTTTCTAAAGTTCAGACAAACCTTGAACGCACACAAAATGAACTGCTCAACGATTTGCAGTCATTTGAACAGAGCATCCGTGAGCGCCAGGAAACAAGTACTTCTTCTATTGATGCAGCCCTTGCAGAATTCAATACATGGAAACAGCAGCTGCGCTCTCAGTTAGATGGTGCTAACAGCGTATTCCAGGATGAACTCACAGCTTTTAAGACTGCTTCTGATAACAGCCTTGAAGAAACTCAGCAGAAGATTAACGACGATATGCGAAAGTATGCTTCTTACATTCAGGAGCAACAGAATGATTTGAGCGAGAAAATTTCTTCTTTGCAGAACAAGACAGAATCTTCTATGAAGGAATACGAAGAACGCTCACAGCAGATTCTTACACAGCTTAGTGATACATATACTAAGATGCTTGAAGATACGGAAGAAAGGGTTAAGGCACAGAATGAAGATTCTGCACAGAATCTTGCCCAGCTCAAAAAAGATATTCAGACTGCATCGGAACAGAACCGCGCTAACCAGGCACAGTTTGTTCTTAAAATGCAGAATGATGCAAACGATCTTCAGGTTCGAATGGGCGACCTTACAAAAGAACTTCAGTCTATTCAGTCAAGCATAAGCGTTTACGAACGTGCAGATGCAATGAAGCGTCACCTTGATGAAGGTCTTGATGAATTGAACAACCGCATTGAACAGCTTGATGGATTTACAGACACCGCTGAAGATATTACAAAGCAGTACAATTCTATTGTTCGAATGAACGAAGAAATTGAACGAGAACTTTCTAATATTGAACAACAGAAACAGCGTGTAACAAATCTTGAGCAGAAGTTTGGTCAGCTGTTTGCTTTGTCTAACACAATTGATGAAAGAATCCAGGCTCTCAACAATACTTCTGATGATATCAGTACAATGGAAGTTGCCGTACGAGATTACACAGACAAGCTTGATATTGTATCTCAGCAGTATGACCGACTTTCTAAGAAAGATGAGGTTATCAACAGAGTTCTTAAAGATGTTGATACTTCATTTGCAAACCTCAAGGATATTGAACAGAGAATTGCAGATTGTCAGCGTCAGGTTACTTCTTTGCCAAGAGAGATTAAGGAAGTTCAGGAAAATGTTGACCGCATTCTTAAGAGCGGACCAAAGATTACAGAAGCCGCAAGCAAGCTCCAGAATCTTGATAATGTTATTACCGAAGCAGAAAAGAGAATTGACAACATTACTGCTACAAACTCAGGAATTAAAGCCGCTCAGTTGAGACTTGAACAGTTTGGACAGGATGTTGATAACAAGTTCAAGGTTCTTCACGATATTACAAAGAATGAAGTAAGCAAGAGCAAGCCTTCTCAGGATAAGGGAATTCCTCCTCAGATGAAAGAGACTATTAAACAGCTCAAACGTGAAGGCTGGACAATTCCTGAACTTGCAAAGAGATTCAACAGAACTACAACAGAGATTGAGCTCTTGCTTGAGCTTCCAGATTAAGGATTAATAAAGTTATTTAGATAAAAGACAAACGACAGTTGCTTCAACTGCTTCGCTTGTACCAACCGGTGGGAGCCTCTCACCGGTTTTTGCTTTAACAAAGACTTGTTCGGGAGCAACCTCTAACGTGCGGGTAATTGATTCAATTACCTGCGTGCGGTACGGAATGAATTTTGGTTTTTCAAGTTTTACAACGCAGTCAAGATTTTCGATGTGCCAGCCGGCGTCGCGGACTTTTTGCATTACCGTTTTTAGAAGTTCTGCGGAGTCTGCGTCCTTCCATTTCATATCTTCTGGTGGGAAAAATGAACCTATGTCGCCAAGGCCTGCAGCACCAAGAATTGCATCTGTAATTGCGTGATAAAGAACATCGCCGTCGGAATGACCGTCTTCGCCTTTTTCAAATGGGAGCTCTACTCCACCAAGCAAGAGGCGGCGTCCTTCGATTAATCTGTGAATGTCATAACCAAGTCCAACTCGAATCATAAGGCGGCTCCTTTTTCCAGATCTCCTGGATAAGTGATTTTTATATTTTTAGGGTCGCCTGTAACAAGCTTTACAGCGCCAACATATTTTCCCCAGATTTCTGAATCGTCTGTATAATCGTGTCCGTCGGCAGCGGCTTTTTTATGAGCATCAAACAGCTTTGCAAAAACGAAGCCCTGTGGAGTTTGAATTGCAGTAAGTGAACTGCGGACAAGGTGCGATACTATAAAACCGTTCTGGTCTATTCCTTTGATTGTGTCTGTTGGAGTTATACCAGGTGCAGCAGCTTCAAATTCCTGAGTTGCAAGAAGCACAAACTGAATCTGCTGTTCTGAAACAAAGGGACGCGCACCGTCGTGAATTAAAACATATTCCGGCTGAACAGGCTTTTTCTTAATATGCTCAAGTGCATTCAAAATTGATTTTTGACGTGTATAACCACCCTGAACATATTCTACTTTTTCTTTCATTTCATCATCATATTCAAAAAAAGCAGAAACTGCTTCGGCCGCTTCATTTGTTCCGTTCATTGGGACAGTTACTATTATGTGAGAAATTTCAAAAGGTTTGTCTTTGTTTTTAGAAGCCTGTTCAAAAGCTTTTACACAGGAAGAAAGAACTGTACCGTTGCCTAAAGGAAGGTACTCTTTTTTAATTGTGCCGCCCATCCTTGTAGAAGAACCGGCGGCAGTTATAATTACAGCGACTTTTGATAGAGTGGAAGAAGCTCTACTCTGTTGATTAGAATGAATCGTCATCCTCGTCAAAATCTCCTTCTGCATCGTCCATATCGTCCGAAGCTCCATCGTCATCATCCAAATCATCATCACGACGGCGGGATTTTTCATTAACGTCATCCATCAAATCATCATCCTCATCATCATCAAGTTGGATTGTGTGCTTAACACGTGGGGCTGCTCCAGGAGGTTCAAGTTTTGTGTGAATAGCAGCTTCTATTTCTTTAGAAGGTTTACCAAGTGCAAAAGAAATTTCGTCTTCAAGAAGTTTTTTTGCCGAATCATAAAGCTTGCGTTCCAAAATCGGCAGTTCTTTTACTTTGCTGCGGTTATAAAGACAGCGAACAATTGTAGCAATATCTTTGACCGTACCTTTTTTGAGAAGGTCAAGATTCATCTGATAGCGTAATTTCCAGTCAGAGGTAATTGGTTCAAACTCAGCAGATAAAAGTTCAAGCGCTTCCTGTGCCTCTTTTGCAGACACAATCTGGCGGATTCCAAGTTCTTCTGCTTTTGCAACAGGAACCATGACAATCATATCAGAAGCTTCGATGTAAATCTTATAATAAAGATTCATTTCATCTTTAAATTTCTTTTCGAAGATTTCTGTTACGACGCCAACACCCTGGCTTGGATAAACGACCTTCTGGTTAACTTTGAATTTTGTTTCCATACAAATCTATTATATCACAAAAAAAGGATAAATTCAAATTATTGCAAGACAATAATCTTAGTCATCATCAGAATCAGAGTCTGTCTGAGTTTCGGCTGCAGTCTGAGGATCCATTTTTTTTGAAATATCAGCTTCCTCTTCTTCATCGCTGGCAGTACGTTTGCTTACAACTATTTCTACACCAACCATAACAAGACCAACGATTAAACCGCCAAGGCCTACAATGCGTACAAAGGCAATACCAAACTGTTCAATAGGAATGATGATAAGAAGGATTGCAATTGCAACAAAAATCAAAGCTTCAAAAAGGAGCTTCTTACTTTCTTCTGCGAATTTTGCACGAAGCTTTGCAGATGAGTAAACGCTAACACCTGCATACAAAATCAGGTAAACAGCAAGAACTATAGAAATGATTTTCCAGATTGTTGCAACTGTCTTTACAAGAACAAACGGACAGATTACAGAAATCAAACCTACTACAAAAGTGGCAATTCCTTTTATAAAGAGAGTCTTTTTATAAACAGGATCTTCGCACTGTTTGTAAACAAAAAGAAGATTATAAATTGAAAACACAACAGCAGCAGCACCAACAATAGTTACAACCGCTTTTATACATGCGTCTGGCTTTGCAATCATAATTATTCCAAGAATTGCAAGAATTGCACCCAAAATTACATTTTTTGTTTTCATATTAAATCTCCTGCGGGTAAATTTCTTCTATATTTAAAGATAATACCAATATTACAGAATGTCAAAGTTTTTTTGCAGGAAGTTACTTATATACTAGTTTGAATCTGAGATTTCGCGGGTAATATTCTTGAGCCAGCCTTTCTTAAAATAATGACGGATTACAAAAGGCATTTTTTCAAATTCATCAAGATACAAAACGAAATAAACCCAGAGAGGCGGAAGCTTGAAAACAAAGGCGGCAAGCAGACCAAGAGGGACCGAAACACACCACATGTTTATGGTATCTGCAACAAATCCAAATTTTGAGTCTCCGCCGGCACGGAAAATTCCGCAGATTAAAACAGTATTAATTGAAGCACCTATGATTGAATAGGTGTTCATAAATAAAATTACATTTCTATAATGAGCAGCAGTTTCATTTAGTTTTGCAATATATGGAAGCACCGGATAAAGACATACAATGAGCACTGCACCAAGAACGCCGGAAAGTATTGTGATTCTTGCAAGGCGCGATGCATTTCGTTCGGCTACATCCATATTTCCTGAACCGATATTTTTTCCAACAACTATTGCCCCACCGTATGCAAGTCCAAAACATAAAACTGTTCCAAGCTGGCGCACAGTTCCAACAACAGAGTTAGCAGCAACTATATCTTCGCCAAGGTGCCCAAGAATTACAGAATACATTGCAAAAGCAGAACCCCATACAAGCTCGTTTCCAACTGCAGGAAGTGAATACTTAAAAAAATCCTTTGTAAGGATTTTGCTTTTTCTAAATGCACACAAAACAGAAAAACGGACATCTTTCTGCATATGCGCATAAATAAGACAGATTG
>CAMKDH010000021.1 GCA_946411215.1 uncultured Treponema sp.
GTAAATTCTGCTGCAGCTTTCGTCGTCAAAGTCTTTGGGAAACTCCTGTTTTTTCTAAAGAAGTTGCAGAGCAATTAAAGGCTGCTTTTCCTGATGCGAAATTTCGTCGGGTTGGAAAATCCAGCATGACTATAGATCTTGAAAAGTTATACAAGACTAACGACCCTGAGGAAGAAGTTCCTTGCCCATTTCTTGATTCTAAAAAAGGCTGTTGTCTTCCGCCAGATCTTAAACCCTTTGACTGCAGCATATGGCCGTTCCGTGCTGTTCGTGTTGATCAGAAGAAAGTTTCTATTGCGCTTACACCAACCTGCCCGTCGATAAATAGAGTTCCTCGAGAAAGAATTATTGAGTTTTTGAATGCGGGGCTTGGCGAAAAAATTTTAAAATATGCAGAATTAAATCCTGATATTATTAAAGAGAATTCGAAATTCTTTTTGGTTCTCCAGTAAGCAAAATTCTCAAATTAAGTTTTACGTATGCACAAATTTCTCGTACATAATTGTGAAGAACATAAACTGGCGGACATGTTGCAGGAATGCCTTTTATGTTTGTAAAGCCCATTCTACGAGCGAGTCGTTCTGAACGTCGTAAGTGGAAGCGGCTTGTTACAACTGCAGTTGGTGTTTCCAGAATTTCTTGTACTGATGTTTGTTTGTATTCTGCAAGCATTTTGCAGCTCAACTGAAAATTTTGAATTGTATCTTTTGCCTGATCTTCTACAAGGATTCTGTCTGGTGAAATACCGCGCGCTTCTAATTGACGTTTTAGTTCAGGTGCTTCTGCATAAGGAAGCCAATCTAATGTTCCGCCTGTTACAACACAAATTGATTCGGGATTTTTGTTTAAATACTCAGCAGTTTTTTCAACTCTGTTTAAAACCGATTTTGGCAGCACTCCGTCTTTGCTTATTCCCCCGCCAAGAAGAATTACGTGATCTGCTTTTTCGTCTGCGCCTACTACAGCAGGATTCAAAATGAGCGTAAGATTTATTATCGAAATGATAGCAGCCATCGCGCCTAAACTAACGACTGTTAGTTTAACCCAACGCTTCCAGACGCTCCAGAAGGAATGCTTTGTTTTTATACGGTAGATTGCAACAAAAATTAAATAAGCTCCAAGCGCCAGCCAGATGTGTGTAAAAGAAAAAACGTTGTCCCAAAATGTTCCTGGATTCAGAAGAATTAAAGTTGCGTCGTATGAGATGCAGATTATTCCAAGTATTATTAAAAGTATATTCATAATTAATCCTTCTCCACTACGCGATAATCCCACTTGTGTTTAGGATATCGTCCTTTCATCTCCTTACAAATATCAACCCACGCGCCTGTCCAGAAATGCTCAAGATCTTCGGTTACCTGAAGCGGTCTGCTTGCAGGAGAAAGTAATCGCAGCAAAACTTTTTTTCCACAGATTTGCGGAGTTGTAAAACATCCAAAAATCCTCTGAATTATTATTTCTATAACCGGCCTGATTTCTGATTGTTTTTCGTATTTTACTTTACAGCGACGGCCATTTTCAAGGGTTATTGTTTCTGGAGCAAGCCGATCTATTTCTGAACCGTTGAGATACCAGTAAAGCGCATCATATACAGTTGCAGCAGTAAGCTGAGTTTTTCCTGCCATAAATGGAATGAGCCATTCGGAAGCTGTTGTGTGGAGTCGTTCATTTAGAGTGGTGTTGTTTTGTGTTTCATTCTGCTGTTCAACAAACTCTGTTCTAAGCAGCAGGCTTTCTATTTTGTCATTTGTTGGAAGACATTCGATTCCTTTTTCTGTAATCTGGGTGAGCCAGGCCTGGGCAAAATCTTCGTTAGAAGTCGGAAGTTTTTTAGAACTCAGAACAAGCTTTCCAAAACATTTTTGTTCAAGCTTTTGAAGGTTGCCGTTTTCGAAAAAACAGATTTGACGAAGCTGACTGTGCTTTTCCAGGTATTCAGTTATTGCAGGTTCTGGAAGTTCTACAAAATCAAAAATAACAGCTTCTTTCTGACCAGACATAACTTCTGGCGCAACAATCCACTTTGGAGCAGAAGGCTTATACAACCTTGCCTGTCTGCCACCCGCAAACTGATATTCTGCAGGTTCCTTTCCTGGTTCGCTTGTACGTTTTGCAAGGCGATCGGGATATCCGCATAAAATCAGGAAATCTGTTTTGTTGTCAAAATCCGTTTTATAAGTGCAGGTCTTTAGTCGTCGTTCAAGATCATTTATAAACCGATTTTGAATATCCTTAGACGACTGTGCGTAAGAACCAAAATTAATCAAAAGCTGACGGCCTTCCTGACTAAGACAATCCTTTTGTTTATCAAAGCCCGCAAGTGCAATTCCCGCAAGACGAGGATGAAGTCCAAGAGTTAGAGCAGCTTTTCCTTTTGGAGTAATTCTGCCGTCCAAAGAAATCATTCCAAGTTGGAGTAAAAGTGTCTTGCTTTCTTCCCACGATGCTGAAGAAGGTGCATCAAGCCAGTCAATTCCATCAACTTTATAAACACCACGCTCACTGCATTCCAGAACAAGCGGAACAAGATCTGCTCGTAAAATCTCAGGAGGAAAATCTTTTATTCGTGCAT
Organism: uncultured Treponema sp.; assembly: GCA_946411215.1. Classification (GTDB taxonomy): domain Bacteria; phylum Spirochaetota; class Spirochaetia; order Treponematales; family Treponemataceae; genus Treponema_D. The sequence goes on from CAMKDH010000021.1 coordinate 2,573, forward strand.
CATGCTGATTCCATAAGCGAATACAAGTTCCTTCACAAAGACGACCCGCACGACCTTTTCGTTGTTCAGCAGAAAATTCACTTTCGGTTTGAGTTGTAAGTTTTTCCATGCCTGTGTTCAAGTCCATTCGGTTTACACGCGAAAGACCTGAATCTATTACAGTTGTAACACCTGGCACAGTAAGGGAAGTTTCCGCAATTGCAGAAGAAAGGATTACACGACGTTTTGTTTTTTCCCCCTCGCGCGCCGGAGTGATTATTCGTTTTTGTTCCTGAAGTGTTATGCTTGAATGAAGAATGCATAGCTCGGTATCACAGTCATCATCAAAGAGACCTGTTGCTAAAAGATCGTCCTGTGCTTTACGGATGTCGGAAATGCCCGGGAGAAATACAAGAATGTTCCCATGACATGCAGGCCCTTCGACAAGCTCAGGAACCACAGAGGCCACACTCTTCCCTGGTTCATAAACAACGTTCACAGGAAACTGTCTTCCAGGAATCTTCATCACAGGGGTGTCTTCGCCCAAATACTTTTGCAGTCTGTCTGTATCAATTGTTGCAGACATAATGATTACAAATAAATCATCCCGCAGCTGCATTGCTTCTTTCAAAAATGCCAGAGCAAGATCTGTATTAACAGAGCGCTCATGAAATTCATCAAGCACGACAACATTATAATTTTCCAGTACCGGGTCGCTTTGAAGCTGTCTTACCAGAATTGCTTCTGTAATAATTTCGAGCCTTGTATCTTTTGTAATTTTATTTTCAAGATGAATCTTATATCCAACTTCGTCTGTGTTTCCGTTACAAGCAGTCTCCCATAATTCACCCACACGATTTGCAACTCCAAGAACAGCAATACGTCGTGGCTCTGTCATAATCATTTTACCGGGAAACTTTTCGAGTAACGCTAGCGGTAACACAGTAGACTTTCCAGCAGCAGTTTCCGCAGTCAGAATTAAATATCGTGATGAAGAGTTTTTCAGATTCTCACAAATCTCATCGAGGAACGGTGTTACGGGATATTCTGAAAGCTTTGGGTTTTCCATTTAGACAGTCTTTCCATCCCATTCTTTTGAGTGTTCACGTTCAAACTTTATAGCTGCATCAAAATCAACCTGAGGTGCGCAGTTCTGTTCTATGTTCAACGCAGTCTCGTGAAGACGACGTATACAGTCTGATTTGTCTTTATAGCCAAGCTTTGATTTTTCTATGCTGTCACGAAGCACTCGTATTGATTCATCATAAATCTTAAGAGGAACCGGGAACGGATGTCCATCCTTTCCGCCATGTGCAAAGCTGTATCTTGCAGGATCGGTAAAACGGCTTGGAGTTCCGTAAATAACTTCACTTACAAGAGCAAGAGATTGCAACGTGCGTGGTCCAAGTCCCGGCGTAAGAAGCAGGCTTTCAAAATCCTTAGGCTGACTTTCGTAAGCTGTGGCTAACACTCCGCCTAAACGTTTTAAGTCTACATCCTGGGCCTGCACGTCGTGATGAGCTGGCATAATGATCGAACGGCCAGTTGATTGGATTTGGTTAGGCTCTTCTAACTCAGGAAAAAGGCTTTGCTGCACCTTCCCTCCCTGCATCAAAATCATCTCGCTCGCTGGTTTACCAATCTGTTCAATTTCTTTAATCATGCGTTCCGGATTTTCGTGCGACATTTCCAGAATATTGTTTCGTGCACCATCAGCCTGTTTGTCTGTAAGGTTCAAAATCTTCCCGCGATTTTCCCCAACAACAGCAGTATGCGGCTCTTCTACAAACGACCTTAAATCAGACGAACACCAATGATAACGGCGCGCCTTTTTTTCTGCGGTATTCATTCCCTGCTGAACAACAGCCCACTGCCCGCTCTTAGTCAAAATAAAATTATGTTGATAAAGCTGAAATCCATCTTGCACAGCATTGTTATCTACTTTTGCAACAAGCTTACTATCCCGCACAAGTTCATCACCATTTAGACCTTCCTGCCCTGCAATCTGGAGGAGTTCGTCAGGAGTCATGCGAGAATATTTTCCACGACCACCACAAACATAAATACCAAGCTCTTTTGCCCGAGGATTTATCCCGCGCTTGAGTGCATACATAACGCTTGTAGTAATTCCCGAACTGTGCCAGTCCATGCCCATAACTGCGCCAAACGACTGAAACCACAAGGGGTCACTAAGACGAACAAGAACTTCTTCCGGCCCAAAATTTTCCACCAGTGATTCTGTAATGAGCGTGCCAAGAACCATCATCCTGTCGGCAAGCCAGCGTGGAACTGTACCCGTATGAAGAGGAAGATCTGCATGTCCGGAATTACGAGGCATGTAGATATTATAGCATAATTTTTATATATTTAAATTATGGAAATTGAAAACCAGGAATTTGATGAAGAACGGGCATTGTATAATTCTCAAGGTGTGATTGCGCGTAACTGTCGGTTTGATGGCCCAGCTGATGGCGAAAGTGCATTTAAAGAAAGCCACGATATTGTTGCAGAGCATTGTTACTTTAACCTGCGCTATCCGTTCTGGCATAATGATGATACAACAATTCTAAACTGCGAAATGACTGACACATGCCGAGCAGCTCTCTGGTATTCAAAAAATGTAATTATCCAAAGCTCTCTGATGCATGGAATAAAAGCAGTTCGCGAATGCTCCAATGTTTTTATAAATGACTGTGATATTGTTTCGCCGGAGTTTGGATGGTCTACAAAAAATCTCACAATAAAAAACACCAGTGCAAACAGCGAATATTTTTTGATGAACACAAATCGAGTAACAATTGATAAGCTTAAACTTAAAGGCAAATATTCTTTTCAATACATGCGAAACTCTTCTGTTGTAGATTCCGAACTTGATACAAAAGACGCCTTCTGGCATGCCAAAAATGTGACAATAAAAAACTGCAACATAAACGGCGAGTACATCGGGTGGTATTCAAAAAATCTTACTTTTGAAAATTGCACAATCAGCGGAACACAGCCTTTCTGTTACTGCAAAAATCTTCGCCTCATAAATTGCCGACTTGATAATGCGGATCTTGCATTTGAAAAATCATCGGTAAAGGCAACACTCTCTGCACCTGTGATTTCTATAAAAAATCCAGCCAGCGGAAAAATTGTCTTACCAAAAACAGAGGACGAACACTTGAATCAAATTATTTCTACAGAAAAAGGAACTTGTAAAATTATTCAAGTGCCTTTTTAATCTGATCCAATTCTCCGCCGTGAATCACACCATCAGCATCACGCGTAAAACAATTTAAAAATCTCCAGGCATATTCGCAAGTGTGTGGACGGCATTCGTGCCCCTGATTGTCTATGCCGGCAAAAACGTTCCAGCATTTACCATCCGAACGTGTAAAGAAATTCATTGTGAGCTTTCCTTTGCGCGCTGGATCCACAACAAAGCTTGTACAGTCGCCGTCAATGCCCCAAAGCTTATTCTGCCAGTTTGCCTTATCTTCAAGCTTTACATTGTATTCCTTTGACGCACCGTTTAATTTAAGCGCATACGCCATTCTATTTACACATTTTTGTTCCTGATAAGGAAGCTCTGCAAGTGGGGTCTGTTCCCCTGCTGCATAGAAAATCGGAACGCTGACGGTTGTATTTACCGGCTTGTTAATTTTACTAAAATACACATTTTCACCAACATCAACAGTTGCATCCATTGGAGCTGCTGCAGCAACAAGGTTCGGATACTCCTGAATAATATCCCACGTTTTGATTCCGCCCATAGAAAAGCCTGTGGCATAAATACGGGTTTGATCAATGTTGTACGTTTTTTTAAGATGATCAACAAGCTCAACCATTTCGGTTGCAGTGCTGTTCAAATGATTTTCTACAGCAACAAGAAGGAAGTTGTGGCGATGCGCAATTCCTGCCCAGTCAGAAATATAGGCAATATAAAAACTGGAATCTCCGCCTCCGTGGAAAGCAAGAACAAGAGGAACAGGCCCATTACCTGCATCAAAAATCCCTTTATTATAAAATGCAAAATAACCAATCTTGTGCTCTGTCGTTCCCTTGTCTTTTCCAAAATTATCAGGCGAAGTTTTTACAGTAATCACAGCGGGATCAATCTGAAGGCCGTCTTTTTCTAAATCCGGATCAACTTCCATTATTCCAAGCATACGTCGGAACTGTTTTACAAAGCCATCCATATCGCCAACAAAATCTGGCTCTTGTTTTTCCAGGAACCAGCGGCATTTAGACTTGAAAATTTCATTCTGAGTGGTAGTGTTTCCATAAGATACTACTGCAATATCGTCTGCATCTACGTTGATTTTAGCTCCTTCACTCAATCCACACAGCGTACAAACAACTGGTGCACAATCAGCGCGACCCCAAAGTCCATCTCCTTCAAAATGATTTATACAGTTAGCTGCAATATAATCAGCAGATTCGCCAAATCCATACAAACAAGTGCGGAAAATTGCACCCCGGATATAATAACCATCAAGTTGTTTTGTAAACCGGTTATAAGCTTTTACAATTCCATCTTCATAAAACTCGTGGATCTTAGAATTAGAAAGAATTTCTGAAAACAAATCAGGGACTGCATTTTTCCAGCCATCAGCAGTAGGATAAATAAACACAACACTACTGGCATTCTTTTTAGCAATTACTTCAAAACCTTTTGTACGCGCAAACTCAACTGCTCCACCAAAATCTGTAGAAAAGTCCTGCTCAGCAAAAACAAGCAGATACGGCGCTATAAAACCGTAATTAAGCACATCGTCCATCATTTTGTTTTCTGGAATATAAACAGTAGCCTTAAATTTTTCAAAAGTATGAGTCCAGATTTTTCCACCAGTAACAGCGGTGATTTTTGGCATTTCTTTTATTGACATATAATTCTCCAGGGGTACCTGAGCCCGTCGAAGGGTTGCAAGTTAATCGTTTCACCAATTTTACACCCCAATTTCGAATTTTACAAATTTTTAATAGAATTTGGCAATTCTCAAAAGCCGTTTTTTTGATAAAATATCTTTATACGGAGTTTTTATGAATAAAAATCGTGGCGCTTTGCCAATGCTCAAGTTAACTTTCCCAATTGCAATGGAGCAGTTTTTCCGCATCCTGGTTTCATCAGTCGACACAATGATGCTCAGCTCTTACAGTAACGATGCAGTTGCAGCCGTAGGTCTTGTTTCACAATATATATTTTTCTTAAATCTTCTCTTTGCTGTTATCAGCACAGGATGTTCAATCGTTCTCGCTCAATATATTGGTGCACAAAAATCAAAAAAAGAATTGAACGAAATTGCACAGGCAAGCACACTCATGATTACACTTCTTTCCGTTTTCTTAATGCTTCTTGTTTTCTTTGGATTTAAACCTTTACTCAACTGTTATCAACTCGAAGATGCTGTTCGCGGATACGCTTTCAAATACTTCATAATCTTTGGAGGAATCTTCTGTTTCTTTAATGCCTTCAGTTCTTTACAGGGCGCCATACTCCGCAGCTACGGCTACACAAGCGAAGCAATGATTGTTTCAATAATCGGAAACGTTGTAAATGTCTTAGGAAACGCTCTTTCACTTTACGGCTGGTTCGGCCTGCCGATTCTTGGAGTTCCTGGAGTAGCCTGTGCAAGCGGTATGGCAATGCTTGTATCTTCCGTCCTCCTTGCAATAATTATCCGTCGCAAAGAAGATGTTGCATTTGAACTTAAAGGCCTTTTCAAAGTTCCAAAACAGGTTTATCGCCTTATTCTTTCTGTAGGTGTTCCAACAGCAGGAGAAAGCCTTTCTTACAACATCAGTCAGATTGTTATTATGGCAATGATTTCTACACTTGGAACAAATGCGATGTCTGCCCAAGTTTACACCATGACAATAGTCCGATTTGTTTTCATCATGGCCATGGCAATAGGACAAGCTTCTCAAATTAAAACAGGTTATTATGTTGGCGCAAAACAAAGTGATATTGCCTACAAAAAGATTTTCAAATATCAGCTTGTTGCAACAGCCTGCTCCATGGTCATGATTCTCATTGTAAACTTAGCAAAACATCCGATTATCGGAATCTTCACAAAGATCGATGAAGTTCACGCCTTTGTAAGCACACTTTTGATTTTCTCAACCTACATAGAATTCGGCCGCTCTCTCAACCTCATTTACGTAGGCGCGCTCAAAGGTTCTGGCGATGTTAAATTCCCTGTCCTCTACGGAATTGCTTCAATGTGGGGAATCATGGTTTTGGGAAGTTACATTCTTGGAATCAAATGCGGACTTGGTCTTGTAGGCTTCTGGCTTGGTATAGGCACCGACGAAACAACCCGTGGAATTGCAATGCTCATTCGCTGGAAGAGCAAGAGATGGCAGAAACACGCTCTAGTATAACGGGCATTTCTTTTTCAGATAATTCTTCAAGATGATTAAAAACTTTATACTCAACTCCATCACGTTCAACAAGTTGTGCATCCATAATCCCGCGTAAAAAAACTTGTGCAATGTGATTAACACAAGTATGACAGGTATATAAGTCTGTAAGCTCGTTCGCGCCAGAAATATTCTCAAGGTCTGGAACCCCAAGTTCAATTCTCATAAACTGATGAATAATACGTGCAGCAGTCTGACGGTTTAAAGTATTGTTACAAAAACGTTCATCCTGATCTTCTATCCATCCACGGGTGTGGGCGTAACGAAGGAGCGCGTCATCACACAAAGGGTTATCTTGGAAAAAATAAGACCAGAGGGCTTTTATAAAATCTTTACTTTCCATGTCACATTATCACAAGCATCCAGTTCAGAAATCTCAAAGATTCCCGTCTCATTTTCCCATTCTTCCCCAGTCCACAAATCCTTTACTGTAAACTTGTTAGAACTGACTAACTTTTTCCCAAAAGCCTTTTCAATCTGGGAAACCGACACGCTTACACAACCCGTCCACTTTTCTTCACTTACATTAATAAAGCTAATCGCAATACCACCATCTGCCAGCGGCTTAGCAAGAACATCAACACGATTTATATCTTCAATGTATGCTTTGTCAGGCGCCTCACTACCACAATCATAAGTTGTTACAATTCTTTTTGCCTGCACTCCCAACGCATCCTGGTTCAAAGCAATCATCTCGCCATTCGCAATAATCTTATATAGTTCATCCCCAACACTAACTCTACGCAAATCAAGACCAAGCATAAGAGGAGAATTCATCATGCACCACATTGTAAAATGAGTTTTATTCTGAACAAGAGTCAAACCGTCCATGCCAATCATCAGCATATCAGGGTCATTCCAGCCTTTATCAAGACCTGCAAACTCATCCATAACAACCGCTTTGTTATATTGCGATGTAACACTTGGTGTTCCTTTATCGAACCACGCTCCAAAACCCGGATTTCCGTCACTTCCTACGCGGAAAGTTATATCATTGAGTATTCGCCAGGAATCTCCAACCTTATAAGCCCAGTTCTGAGGATGCGTTTTTCCCCATTCACACATTGAAAGCACAACCTCATGATCAGGCTTTGCTTTATTTAGTCCTTCAAGCATTGCTGCATAAGAATCAAGAGTATTTTCCTGGCGGCGGTGATTCATAATTCGTATTTTATTTTTTCCAGCCTTCAAACAGATTCCTATTGGTGCGCTCACAATAAAAGTATCTTTGTCTTTGGTTGGCATCAATAAATCATCATAAAAATATTCAGCAGTTTCACCCGTTCCAACAGCAACCTGCAGCCATTCTCCAATACCTACTTCGCGACCACTGGCATATTCAACCTGTAAATCAACAGTTTTTTCAGAATCAGACTCAACCCCAAAAACAAGCTCACCACTACGAACACCAACTGGCGACGTTCCTGTGTTAGTCCCATCTAACGTACCGATCCCAAAAACATATTCTTTATTGTCATCAACTTTTACGCTTGCTCCTGTCAAAATGCCATCACTAACTGCATTAAACTTTTTGCCGTCAATAATCACACTTTTAATTTTTGGCGCAAAAACAAATCTTGCATTTTCCGGATTCGAAAAAGTTGCGTTATCCCAAAGATAATAACAGTTATCGATTTTTAGAAAATCAACACCCCAATCAATATAAGACTGAGCATCTATAGCTTCATGCCCGCAGGTTCCAACCGCAGCACCCGCACAAAGATTTGTTCCAATATCGTTATACATTCCAAACTTCAAACCTTTGGAATGAACATAATCAGACAGTGCTTTAAAACCGCCTGGAAACTTAACCTCTTCATTACTAAGCTTTCCATCAACCCGTTCACTTTTGTAACATCCGTCATCAAGTACAACATATTTGTAACCAAGCTTATCAAGCCCAAGAGCGACAATACAGTCAGCCATGGAGCGAGTTAATGCTTCTGTATTTCCACTGCCAAAAGCATTCCAGCTATTCCATCCCATAGCGGGTAGCCGACCTGATTTTTTTCCAGAAAAAATTTTCCAATCAGAAAAACAATCAAAACGTTTTTCTTTTTCAGTAATTTTTGATGGTGAATTTAACGCCATTTTTTTACACCTTAAACAAATCAACGTCATCTTTAATGCGTTTAATTGCAGCATTTAAAGATGCAGAAATTTCACGAAGCTTTTGTGTACTTTCGTTTACATAATTTGTTCCATCATTAATTTCAGAAACTGCTTTTTCAATGTTGTTCATACTTTCCTGAATATTCGAAACATCCTTTATGATTCCTTCGCCGCCCTTTGACATTTCTTCACCGGCACCACGAACTTCCGAAGTACTATCATTCATTGCCTGCAGCGCTTCAAGAATCTGCTGAGAACCAGACTGCTGCTCTTCCATAGCACTTCGAATTTGAGCAACAAGATCTGCTGTAAGAGCAATACGAGACGAAACTGCCTGGAAGGATTTTTCAGAATCAGAAGAAGCCATAACAACGCGTTCAATTCCCTGCTGGATATTTGTAAGCTTTTCACCAATTTTATTTGACTCTTCTGCTGAAGTTTCTGCAAGCTTTCGAATTTCATCAGCAACAACCGAAAATCCTTTTCCCGCTTCGCCCGCATGAGCTGCTTCAATTGCTGCATTCATAGCAAGAAGGTTTGTTTGTTCTGCAATACTTTGAATTGTTTCGTTTGCATCCATCATCGCAACAGACTGTTCAGAAATCTTTTGAATAAGCTCATTTACAGAACTGTTCTGTTCAATACCATTTTTAGTATCCATTTCAAGAACAGTAAATTCTTCAACCATTTTGATAACAGATTTATCAACGGAATTAATGTTTCCAATCATTTCTTCAACAGACGCAGATGCCTCAACAACCGAAGAAGCCTGACCCTGAATCATTCCATCAAGCGATTCAATATTCTTAGAAATCTGAGTCATTGCTGTAGCAGAACTGTTAATACTTGAAGACTGATTCTGAACCTGATTATGTACGAGCCCGATATTATTAGCCATCTGATTAATTGTCGAAGTTGTAGTTTCAATTTCATTTGAAAGAATATCGCCCGCTTCTGTAAGATTGCCTTCTGAAACTTTAATATTCTGCATAATCGAACGGAACTTAGAAAGGAATTTATTTACAGAAGTAACAAGCTTTCCAATTTCATCATTACGATTCAACTGCAACTGAACAGTCAGGTCAGCCTCGCCAGTACTAAGTTCATCAATCAGGTTGCCAACTTTTTTAACACGACCAATAACACTTCTAAGCGCAACAAGAGTTACAAGAGAAATAACAAGAGTGATTGAAATTCCCATCAGCAAAATAACAAGCTGAATTCTTTTTGTAGCAACAAAAACTTCTGACAAAGGAACAGTATATCCAATAGTACAATAAAGCGAAAGAATAGGCGCAACAAACGTAACACATTCAACACCATCAACATCACTTTCTACAAACAAAGAATCATCTCCATTTTCCTTTGCAAGTTTTGCGGTAATCGCAATATCATGATAAACACCAATATCCTGCGAAATCATATCCGGATTATTATGTGCAATGATTGTATTTGAACGGTCTGTCAAAAAGAAATATCCCTGAGTTCCAACTTTGTAAGACGAAACTTCTTCGGCAATCTGATCCATATCAAGAAGGCCAGTTATATATCCAAAAATAAAACCGCTTTCATCTTTTACAGCACGTGCAACTGGGATTACATATTTTCCGGTTTTATCTGAAACTTCTATTTTTGCAATAAAAGAATCTTGGTCATCAAACACAATTGCATGATGATAATCTTTACTGCGCAAATCGCCCTCTTCACCTCTGGTTCCGTCAATTCTATATGGAATAGCATCTCTGTCACAGAAGAACAAATCATCATAATCTTCATTTATAAAATCTGAATGATCGCATAACCATTCAACATAAGCTTCAATATCTCCAGTGCGGGCAACATCACAATCAGTAAAAAACTTCAAATCGTTGACATAAATATTTATCCATTTTGTTAATTCGTCCGAACGGCTCTTAACAATTTCCTGAGCCATTTCATAATAAGATTTTTTTGTCTGCGACTTGATAATAAGAGAAGGAATTGCAATCATCATTCCCATAAAAATAAAAAACAGACCAAAAATAATTGCGCCTATTTCAAGGACAAGTCTTCTGTTCCTTAACTTAGGAATTCTTTTTTCTGTTTTCTCTTTCATATTGCATCCTCAACCTAGATGTCAGTAATTTCTCTCTCGTATTTTTTGGATAACATATTATATACCCTATTTTCAAAAAGTCGAATTCATTTTTTTCTTTAAAAAGGTTTAAAAAAATTTGACAAAAAAATACAAATTCTGTATATTAACCCCTGTAAGTGGTATTAAACAGTACTACTAAACACTAAAAATTCAAAAAATCAGGAGGTCACAAATGCAAAATCTTCAGTTTACCGATGATTTAACATTCTTTGGTCTTACACGTCAGGAAGCTGTAATTTATACAACCCTTCTTTCGCACGGAGAAATGACCGGCTACGAGGTTTCTAAAGAAACAGGTATATCTCGATCAAACGTTTATGCTGCTTTATCAAATCTCGCCGACAAAGGTGCCGCTTATTTAATCCAGGGAGATTCAACAAAATATCTTCCAGTCGATGTGCAAACTTTTACAAACAATGTTCTTAAAGATCTGCAGCAGAAAGCAGAGTATATTAAGGAACATGCTCCTCAAAAGCAGATTGAAACAGACGGCTATATAACAATCATTGGATCCAAAAATATTCAGAACAAGCTTTTGGATATGATAAAAGAAACAAGAATCCGTCTCTACATTTCTGCTTCAGCAAGAATCGTAGACGCTTACGAAGAAGAACTTACAGAGCTCGTAAATGCCGGTAAAAAAGTTGTCATCATGACAGACAGCAACTACAATCTGGATGGAGCAATAGTTTATCATACAGATCCTGAACCTGGACAGTTACGTGTTATCATCGATTCAACTTACGTAATGACAGGCGAACTAACCGGCAGCGACGACGATTCATGTTTGTATTCAGGCCAGAAAAATCTCGTCACAGTCATGAAGGAAGCCCTAAAAAATAAAATAGTTCTTCTTTCAAACGAACAATAGCCGTCATTGCGAGCGCAGCGCGGCAAACCACAACGTACACAAAACTAACGCTCGTTAGTTAAATATAAAGGAGTTATAAAAAATGAAAATAGCAATTTTAGGTTATGGAAACTTAGGCAAGGGAATTGAATGTGCAATCAAGCACAACCCCGATGCCCAACTTACAGCAGTATTTACAAGACGCGATCCGTCTACAGTAAAGGTTCTTACAGCAGGAGTTCCTGTTTACAACGTAAAGGATATCCTTGCTCACAGAGACGAAATTGACGTTCTGATTTTGTGCGGCGGTAGTGCCACAGACCTTCCAGAACAGACACCAGAATATGCAAAATATTTCAACGTAGTAGACAGCTTTGATACACATGCCAAAATCCCACAACACTTTGCAAATGTAGACAAGTCAGCTAAAGACAACGGCCACACAGCACTTATTTCCTGCGGATGGGATCCAGGACTTTTCTCTCTTATGCGTCTTTACGGAAACAGCCTTCTTCCTGGTGGTGCCGACTATACATTCTGGGGAAAAGGTGTAAGCCAGGGCCATTCAGATGCAATCCGTCGCATAGAAGGTGTAAAGGATGGAAAGCAGTATACAATCCCAGTTCCAGCAGCTTTGGAAGCAGTTCGTGCAGGTAAAAATCCTGAACTTACAACCCGCCAGAAGCACACACGCGAATGCTTTGTTGTAGCAGATGAAGGTGCCGACAAAGCTCGTATCGAAAAAGAAATCAAAGAAATGCCAAACTATTTTGCAGATTACGATACAACAGTTCACTTTATCACAGAAGAAGAACTCAAGCGTGACCATGCAGAAATCCCACACGGAGGCTTTGTTTTCCGTTCAGGCAAGACAGGTTGGAACGACGAATACAACAATATCATCGAATACAGCCTCAAGCTCGATTCAAACCCGGCCTTTACTTCAAGCGTTCTTGTTGCCTATGCCCGCGCAATCTATCGTTTGAACAAAGAAGGTGCCGTTGGCTGCAAGACCGTATTTGATATTGCACCGGCTTATTTGAGCCCTCTCAGTGGGGATGAAATTAGAGCACATATGCTGTAAAAATCAAGGGGGCGCCTGCCCCTCGGCCGCACTTCGTTGCGTCCTACCCCCTCTAACGGGGGACACCCCCGTAACGCCCCCTTGCCCGTCATTGCGAGGCCGAAGGCCGTGGCAATCCACATAAAAACAGGCATTCTTAAATATGGATTGCTTCGCTGCGCTCGCAATGACGATCAAAACAAAAGGAGAAAAAAATGGAATCATTCATAAACACAGTCGACTTCTTCAAGGGAAACAACCCCGAAGAAATCGTAATGAATTACGGAACACCACTTTATGTATATAACGAAGATATTCTTCGCAACCGTATGCATGCAGTATCACAGGTAATTACAAAGTACCCTTATACCGCAAATTACTCTGTAAAAGCTAATACAAATATTCATATCCTCAAAATTGCGCTTGAAGAAGGCATAAACTGCGATGCAATGAGTGTTGGAGAAATACAGATGCTTTTTAAGGCAGGATTCCCTGCAGAACGCATCTTTTTTGTTCCAAACAACGTTGCACCAGAAGAATTTAAGTTTGCAATTGAAAATAAGGTAATTACCAGTCTGGACAGCCTTGAACAGCTTGAATTAATCGGTCAGGTATTCTGCGACTTAAACGTTGCTCCAGAAAACCGCAAGGTTGCAGTTCGTATTAATCCTGGTGTAGGTGCCGGACATCACGAAAAAGTTGTAACAGGCGGAAAAAAGACAAAGTTTGGTATTTCAGAAGAATTTATCCCAAAAATCTTTGAAATTGCTGCAAAATATAATCTTATAATTGCCGGAATCAACCAGCACATCGGTTCGCTTTTTATGGACCCACAGCCATATCTTGATGCAGTTACAAACCTTTTACGCATTGCAGATCAGTTTGAAAACCTTGAATTCATTGATTTTGGCGGCGGCTACGGAATTCCATACCACAAACTTGATGATGAAAAAGATTTCCCAATGGAAGACTTCAAAAAGCGCCTTGAACCAATTTTGACTGATTTTGTTGAAACCTATACAAAATTACCTACAAAAAGTGGAATTCCAAACAAAATTCCATTGTTTAAGTCAGAACCAGGCCGTTTCTGTGTTGCAGAAGGAAGTGTTCTTTTAGGACGCGTACATGCAGTAAAACACAACAACGGAAAGACTTTTGTAGGAACAGATGTAGGAATGAACGTTCTTGTACGTCCAAGCATGTATGACAGCTGGCATGACGTAGAAATCATCCGCGACGGAAAAGTTATTCCACACAGCGGTTCAGACATGTTTGAACAAACCGTAACAGGAAATATCTGCGAATCCGGCGATATTCTTGCAAAAGACAGAGTTTTACCACCAGCAAAGCACGGAGATTTAGCATGTATCCTTGATGCAGGAGCATACGGCTTCTCAATGTGTTCAAGCTACAACTCTCGCCCTCGCCCAGCCGAAGTTCTTGTTTGTTCCGACGGAAAAGTAAAACAAATCCGCCGAAGAGAAACAATTGAAGACCTGATGAGGTGCTTCTAAAACGCCTGCCCCGTCATTGCGAGCACTGCGAAGCAATCCACTTACAAGATGCCATTTTTCAACTGGATTGCCGCGCTTCGCTCGCAATGACAACCTTTTAATTATGGACCAAACCACCCATTTCAAATCCGATCTTTCAAACTTTCTCCAGATAATCAAAAACTCCGACAATTTATCAGAAATTAAAAAAGAATATGTAAATCTCGTAAAAAAATACCATCCGGACACCGCTCCTACAGAATTAAAGCAGAAATACAACGAATACATGATTATAATCAACAAATCATATTCTCAGGGCAAAACAAATGTAAAAGAAGTCCAGATAGATGAAAACAAGACCAAACCAGAGCAAAAAGCTGCCAAAAAAGTATATTCCTTCACAGATTACTACGGACGCGTAAAAGAATATACAGATTATCTTGAATATATAATGCACATGGGTGTAACTGAATATGATACAGGCAGAATTGTCATGACATATGGAAATTTCGAAGACTCATATCTTAAAAACACAGGTTATAACCCTAACGACAATTCAAATCTTCTGGAAGCCATGCAGCACCTGTATAATGCTTCAAAATGCTTTAATTACATCATAAACAAGCACCCAGACTATATTTTTATTGAACAGGTAAAAGAAGACTACGAAAAGGTATTAAAACTTAACAACAGCCTTTCTCAACATATAGTTGGTTCTGATTCTAAAGAATTAAGATAACACCTTTTCTACATAAATCAAATTATAAACACGATCAAACTTTATTCCGCAGCCATGGAACTCTGCAACCTTTACAAAACCCATCTTTTCGTGGAATTTATGACTTGAAAAATCAAGATATTCATCTTCCTGCAAAGGAGTTGCAATACCGGCATATAAATTCTTAAAACCGCCCTCTTTAAGCAGCTTTTCTAATTCCGTGTATAACATTCTGCCATATCCACACTTTCTGGAATCTTTTTCAACATAAATAGACAATTCAACAGACCAATCATAAGCTTTTCGTGCATGAAAAGTATTTGCATAGGCATAACCCTTTATCTGACCATCTTTCACCAGGCAAATATAAGGAAACCGCTTTGTTATTGTTTTTATGCGTTTTTTGAACTCTTTTACAGAAGGAGTTACATATTCAAAGCTGATTGCAGTGTTTTCTACGTAATAAGAATAGATTTTCAGAAGATCTTTTGCATCTTTTGGTTTTACAGAACGAATTTCGATATTATTCATATTATTTATCCTCATAAGACTGAAAATCAATTATATATAGATTCAAATATAAAAAAATAGCTACCAGCCGAATTTCATATTCCAAAACCGGCGGTTCACCGCTTATGCGCTACACTGCCTTGATTATATACGTTGCCGCTTATGCGGCAGCAGTGTAGAGCATTTTTGTAATCCGAAATTCGGCTTCTCGCTATTTTTTTTGTATTTATTCTTTAAAAAAATGATTTTCATATCTCACAAGAACTTTATCTTGTAGAAAATAAAAAATCAACTGCGTCTTTATATACGACCGTTCGTTATTCTTTAAACTAACAAACAGTCGTTATTTTTTCATTGTGGATAACTCTGTGCATATTGTGGATAACTTTAACACCTTAAACCCATATACAGCGATACAAACAGTTTCACGTGAAACCAAGCAACCCGATCTTCTATACGCCTTACAAACGTTTCACATGAAACAATTACATACAAAACTTTCGCTCAAACACTGTTTCATGTGAAACAAAAATCTATCAAAAAATCAAAAAAGATATTTCTCCTTGTTTCACGTGGAACCTCTGTTCAAAACTGTTACAAACGTTTCATGTGAAACACTATTCCCATTATCCCCAAACACCTCTACCTGTTTTCCAAAATTATCAAACAGCCACCAACCTGTGTTTCATGTGAAACATTTTCCCAATTATCAGACCCAGCAGAAAACCAGATCCACGTGAAATAAAAATGATTGGAGATAAAATTTTGCAAATGATATAACAGACTGTGTTTCACATGAAACATTGATCAAATGACTCTTAAATAACTTGACTCTTTTATCATGGAGCAGAATTGTCTTTTATCAAACCCTAAGATTTTATTACAAGCTGGTTTGTCTTGTTTCATGTGAAACATACTTCTAACCGTTAGTTATCCACAGTGTGCATAAGTTGTGGATAACTTTTGACCTGGCTGGTTAAACAAAAAAAACCAGCCGAAATAACTCAGCTGGTTTTCTTGCCTAATGATGATTTAGAACCCCTAAACTATTTTGTAATAGTTCTCCCTTTTCTTATACTTCATTATTGTCCATAATTTTTATTTTGTCAACAATAATTTAAATTATTTTCTAACTAACAGTCGTTAGTTTTTTAACAAACGATAGTTAGTTGTATTCATAACAAAAACTCTTAAGTCAGCGGTTCCTGAGTTTGTCGAAGTACAGGGATCACGTTAAATAAAAAAGCTGTTCAAAGATTTCTCTTCAAACAGCCTTTTTATATTTAAATAGGTAAACCTAAAAATTGCTTTCGCAATTTTTTTAACGGTTTGCTATTTATCACCGGCCGCCAGCGGCCTTACTCATCATCATCCTTGTCCTGAACTTTATCAAGACCAACAATGTAATCTGGTTCGGTTACGCGAACAACATTTACACCAGAAGCTCCGGCACCCTGCTCTTTAATATCAGTTGCTTTGAAGCGTAAGGTCTTACCCTGGCTTGTCATACATACAACTTCATCAGAATCTTTAACGTTCAGGGCTCCAATAATTTCACCCTTGGCTTCGGTGTTTCCAAAGATTCTCTGACCACCGGTACCACGACCATGTACAGAATAAAGGTCGAAAGAAATACGTTTTCCAACACCCTTCTCTGTAATAAGAATCATGTTAGAATCAGATTCAACTTTAACAGCAGAAGCAATTTCGTCACCTTCGCTAAGCTTCATTCCTTTTATACCGCAGCTTGCACGTCCCATAAGACGAACAGAATCTTCTTTGAATCTCAAGGCTTTACCGCGACGAGAAACAAGCATAATATCTGCATCACCAGTAGTCTGAATTGCACTGATGAGTTTATCGCCATCATTAAGCTTAATACCAATAATTCCGCGGGTTTTTGCATTCTGGAATTCTGTAGAACGAACCTTCTTTACAACACCCTGTGCAGTTGTCATGAACAAGTAAATATCATCAGAAAATTCTTTAAGCGAAACGATTGTTGTAATTTCTTCATCCGGGCCAACCTGGAGCAAGCCTTTAATATGGGCACCACGGCTAGTTTTTTCACTTTCTGGAATTTCATGAATCTTAATCCAGTAAGCTTTTCCGATGTTAGTTATGAATAACAAATGTTCTTTTGTTGAACCAATGAAAAGCTGATTTACATAGTCATCATCAAGAAGGTTGGTTCCGTTACTTCCAGTTCCACCCCTACCCTGCTTTTTATATTTTGTAACAGGAACACGTTTGATATAACCCATGCGACTTATCATTACAACCATGTCTTCATCTTTGATCATATCTTCAACATTAATCTGTTCAACTTCGTTTGCTACAATTTCTGTACGGCGGTCATCACCATACTTATCTGCAAGGTTTCTTGTTTCATCCTTAATCAAATTAAGAATCTTGTTATGGTCAGCCAGTAAGCTTTCAAGATAATCAATGAAGGCTTGAAGCTCTTTAATTTCTTTCTGAAGATCTTCAATAAGCAAATGAGTAAGGCGTTTAAGCTGCATATCAACAATTGCCTGAGCCTGCTCATCATCAAAATTAAAGCGCTTTTCAAGCTTGAGCTTTGCATCATCTGTATTTTCAGAACCCTTGATAATCTGGATAACTTCATCAATGTTATTAATTGCAGTTATAAGAGCTTCCAAAATATGCATGCGGTGTTTTGCAACCTTCAAATCATAAATTGTGCGACGAGTAATAACTTCATCACGATGATTTACAAAGTGCTGGATAAGCTGCTTAAGTGTAAGAACTTCAGGCTTAAGATAAGTTGGTGCAAGTGTAAGCATTCCTGGTTCATCATAACGAGGAGCCCCTTCCTTTACCTGAGGAACAAGTGCAAGGTTTATAACACCAAAGTTTGACTGAAGATCTGTCTTTGCAAAAAGCTGATTCAAAACAATTTTAGTAATTGCGCCTTTTTTGAGATCTACAACAAGGCGCATACCTGAACGGTCAGAAGATTCATCGTTTGCATTTACAACACCATCAATCTGCTTATCGCGAACAAGCTCTTTAATGCGACGGATAATGTTTGTTGTGTTTACGCCATAAGGAACTTCTGTAAATACAATAGATTCTTTTCCTCGCTTATCTGTTTCGATTGTAAACTTAGAACGTATTACGATTTTACCACGTCCGGTTGTATATGCTTTTTTAATTCCGCTTGTACCGTAAATAATACCACCAGTAGGGAAGTCTGGACCTTTGATAAAGTGCATCAATTCTTCGATGGTAATATCTTTATTGTCAATGTAAGCACAAATAGCGTCGGCTACTTCACGAAGGTTGTGGGTAGGCATATTTGTTGCCATACCAACGGCAATACCTGTTGTACCGTTACAAAGCAGGAATGGAAATTTAGAAGGAAGAACTGCAGGCTCGTCGCAGGTATCATCAAAGTTGCGGACCATGTCTACAGTATTTTTGTTGATGTCGCTTGTCATCTCTTCGGTGATCTTAGACATCTTAGCTTCGGTGTATCGGTAAGCAGCAGGAGGGTCACCGGCAATTGTACCAAAGTTTCCCTGAGGAGTTACAGTTGTATAACGCTGGGCAAAATCCTGACCAAGGCGAACCAAAGCAT
>CAMKDH010000022.1 GCA_946411215.1 uncultured Treponema sp.
AGCGACAAGATTGCTAAAGTAATTTACCCAGGACTTCCTGGAGACAAATATTACGAACGCGCACAGAAGTATCTTCCAAACGGAACTTGTGGTGTAATTTCAATCAGCATTAAGGGTGGACGTCAGGCTGCTGTACGCTTCATGGATGCTCTCAAGCTTGCTATTGATGAAGTTCACGTTGCAGATATCAGAACTTGTGTACTCCATCCAGCTAGTGCTACACACCGTCAGCTTACTGATGAACAGCTTGTTGCTGCAGGAATTGACGGCGGTATGGTAAGATTCAGCTGTGGTCTTGAAAACGTAGACGATATTATCGAAGACGTAAAACGCGGACTTGCAGCCATCTAGGCAACCAATGAATAAAATAATTTCATTTATAAAGCGTGAGCCTGTACTTTTTGCATCAATTGTACTTGCAGTGCTCGCGCTTATTTTTATAAGACCTTCTCCCTCGCTCTGCCTTGAAGCAATAGACTTCAGAACTCTTGCAATTTTGTTCAGTCTGATGATTGTCATTAAGGCTTTTCAAAGTCAGAACTTTTTGAACATCATTGCAGCTAAACTTTTACGACTTTGCAAAAGTCAGCGCGGCCTTTATTTTTTGCTCACATTTCTTGTCTTCTTCAGCTCGATGTTTGTTACAAATGACGTTGCGCTTTTGACATTTGTTCCAATCACACTGCTCATTTTTACACGAATTGGAATGCCTGCCCTTACAATTGTAGTTCTTGAAACCCTGGCTGCAAATCTTGGTTCATGCATAACTCCAATGGGAAATCCTCAGAACCTGTACCTCTTTTCTTATTACGGATTTTCTGCAGGAGAGTTCTTTTTACTTACTGCAAAGATTGCGGTTCCTTCATTTTTGATTCTTGCAGCAATCATCCTTTTTCTTACAAGAAAAAAACACAATGAGCCAGAAGCATTTAAGGGGAACCTTCTTCAAACTCAAGTTTCGTTTCTTACTGTAGACTTCCGCACTTTCTTTTATGTTGCTGATTTTATAATCTGTCTGCTTACAGTTTTTCATGTTATAAATTATCTGATTATGCTTGGCTTTACAGTTGTTGTAATGCTTATCTGTAATTTCCGTCTTTTCAAAAAAGTTGATTACAGTCTTCTGCTCACCTTCTGCGGATTTTTTATTTTTACAAAATCACTTTCGACAGTTCAGGCTTTTTCTGATTTTATAAACTCAATGCTTTCTACTCCTGCCAAAACATACCTTACTTCAATAATCACAAGTCAGATTATAAGCAATGTTCCAGCGGCCCTTTTGCTCAGTGGATTTACTACAAACGGAGACATGCTTTTGCTTGGTGTAAACGTTGGCGGACTTGGAACACTCATTGCATCTATGGCAAGCGTAATTTCCTTTAAGCTTTACTCCAATAGCGAGCAGGCACAGACACCTCAAGGTAAAAAGTATTTTGGAGTATTTACAATTTATAATTTTATATTACTGATTATTCTTGGATTTATAACCTATTTAGTTTGAGTTCACCAAAGATATAGGCATCAAGATTTGAAGGTCAACCCTTTCGTCAGGATTATCATGCATTGATGTCATAACCATATCTTCAAAAATATTTCCCTTCATATCTATCATAAAATAGTCCTTGTTAGGGAAAATATATCTAATCACCCGTGTGTCTTCTTTTTTACCAAGCTGTGTTAATTCATAACAAATAGCCCAGTAGACAGAAAATTTTTCATTTCCCATTAAATCTCTTATTTCTGTCATCGGCAGCCCTTTTAAACGGGTCCCGTTATAATAATCAGCTCCGTCTTTATTATCTATTCTTAGTCCCGAGGTTTCTTCATACATATACTGAATTACAAGCTGGTCTTCTGTAAATTGTTTAACATCTGATACTTTATATTCACCAAGTTCAACAACAGCATATAACTGTTCAGGTTCGGTCACATTTTTTTGGGATTTAGATGTTGATGCACAAGAAGCAAAAAGAAATAATAAGAATGTTGAAATAATAATTACAGATATTTTTTTCATAAAAACCTCACTTTTTTTTTAGATTATATGGATTTCATAATCTTGTCAATTTTTTCTTTCTTGTAGTTACATTATTTAAAACGTTTTATAAGTCGTGACTAATAGAAAAACCAACATTTTTGCATAATTTTTTAAACTTTTTATTTGCGAATTCGCAAACCTGGTATTATAATAAATCTATAAAAAAATGGTTGTATGACCAAAAAAAATTAGGAGTTTTTTATGAAAAAAATTTTTGCTTGTCTCATCACTATGATGTTGTTGGTTGGAGCTGCATTCGCAGAAGAAGTAGTTATCTTTGAACCAGGTGTAACACCAGTAAAAGGCGGAAAAGTTGTTGAAGTAGACGGAACAAAGTACTTCCAGATTAAGTGCTACGGCTATGATACATCTTTCAAAGTACCAGGTGTAGATTTGTCTAAATGTACAGAGTTTGAGGCAACTGTTTATGTTGACAAACCAAATGAAGGCTTCCAGGCTGTAATTTCTATCAAAGACAAGGGCTATGGTGATATTGCTAACCCAACAGTAGCTGGTCTTAAAGTTGAAGCTCAGGTAGGAAAAGCAGAACATGAAATTCAGCAGTCTTGGAATAAATTGAGTAAAACAGACTTCTGTGAATTGATCCAGCCTATGGTTCAGGATACAAAACAGTTCCAGCCAAAGAACTATACACTTTACATTGGTAAAATCGTAGCTCGCTAAGCCGCAGATACATTTTAGCAATACAAAGCCAGGCCAAAAGGTCTGGCTTTTTTTTTCCTTCGACCGGCTCAAGAACCGCGGCCTTCGAGATTACCCTCTAGACATTTTAATAAAAATTTATAAAATATTTATCAATTTTTTTCCCGTTTTTGTAAATTCTGTGTTATACTATATATTGTAGAACTATAATTATTTAAAACAAGTTTAGGAGTCATTGTGAACAAGCACGATTTTCCTCAGATTCATTTTTATGATCAGGATTTTGTAGACATTTATAATAAAACCTGGTCATGGGTTTCATCTTTCTGGATCGATCCTGCAACAGGCGAACAGGCAAACGACGGATTATTTATTTATCCTGAAAATGGAAAGATGATTATAAACCAGTTTGAATCTATTTTTTCTTCATTCTTCCTCGTATATTCTAACAGGAATTTCGACGCCTGTAATAATCTTGACTATTTTTATGCACGTCAGGAAGAAAACGGCGCTATCCGTAATAAATATGACGTTACAACAAACGAACCAATTGTAGATAAAAAGAATCCACAGGGTTTGGATCTGCCACTTTTTGCATGGGCAGAATTTAACCTGTATCATAAATCTGCAAACAAACGCCGCATTAAAGAAGTAATGCCTACCCTGCTCAAATACATGAACTGGATTGATGCTAACTTTAAAAAAGATAACGGTCTTTATGCAGTTCCAGCAAGTGCAAGCGGCATGACAAACTCTCCACGCAAGGATGCTGTTTATCCTGTAGACTTTAATGCATGTATGGCAATCAACGCATCATATATGTCGGCACTTGGCGATATCCTTAATGACAAGGATTTGAGCTTCCAGTACCGCAAGATGTATTTCTCTATTAAAACAAGAATTAACTCACTCATGTGGGATAACGATACAAAGTTCTATTACGATCTGGATAAAGGTCAGAACCGCCTTAAGACAAAGACAATTGCAGGCTTCTGGCCAATGCTCGCAGAGATTCCAAATGCCGACAAAGCTGAGGATCTTGTAGACCACTTAAATGATCCTGATTCATTTGGTACAGATCATCCGTTCCCTTCTTTGAGTGCAGATGACCCTAATTTCCGCGAAGATGGAAGCGGTTACTGTGGTAGTGTTTTCCCAGCCTTCAACTTTATGGTTATTAAAGGTCTTGAAAAATACGGAAAATACGAGCTTGCCCGCGAATGTGCAATCCGCCACCTGTATTATGTACTCGATGGACTTATGCCAAATGACAGCAAGCAGGCCGGAGACCTTTGGGAAGCATATCTTCCTACAAAAGAAGGAAAGGCTGTTCTTAAAGGCAAGCCTGGGTTCCCACGCAAACGCTACATTCTTACAGCAGGACTTTCAACTATAGCATTGATGATTGAAAACATAATCGGTCTTTCTATAAGTCTTCCACGCAAGACTGTAGACTGGATTATTCCAAACCTGGAAATCATGGGTATAGAAAAGCTTTCTCTTAAACGAAACCTCATCACAATTTTGAGCAACAAGAGCGACCGTGGCTGGGGCATTCAGATGGAAAGCGAAAAGCTCTACTACTTTACTATCAATATCCTGGACCAGAAGAAAAAGACTTTGCCTATTCCGTCTGGCAAATGCTCTATGCTTATAGACAAGCTGTAATAGCAGGAGATTTTTATGGCGACCCCTGAATCTGTCATTGAAATCGGTTCAACTGGGGTACGTCTCCTGGTTGCCGAATTTACACAGGAACGAAAACAAAATATCCTCGACCGTTCAGAAGTTCCTCTTTCTATTGGTAAAGACACAATTACAACAGGACAGATTTCTCAGGAAACACAGGGCCTTTTAGTTCAAACCCTCCTGCGTTATAAAGAACAGCTTGCCGGCTGGGGAATTACTCCTGCCGAAACTACCTGCTTTGCAACAAGCACCTTCCGCGACGCCCGAAACAGCGACCCTGTTATGGACCGTATTCGAGTTCAGACAGGCTTTAGAATTCAGATCGTAGATGGTGTAGAAGAAAACAAACTCATGTATCTTGCTGTAACCGAAGCTATAAAAGATCAGCCTATTGATTTTAAAACAGAAGACACAATGATTCTTGTTGTTGGCGGAAGTACCACCGAAATGATGATGATCAGCAAGGGCAAGATGGCAGGTGTTCACTCTTTGCGTCTTGGTACTGTGCGAATTGAACAGCAGATGAAAAATCTGACAACCTCTTATGATGATATTCAGCGCTACATAGAAGAATCTATAAACAACACAAAGGGTTCGCTCGAAAGTGAAATTGACCTTTCAAAAGTAAAGCAGTTTATTGCGGTTGGTCAGGATTTAACTATGACTGCCCTGCTCATTGGAAAACCGGTTTCTACTTTTTTGTGGTCAATTGACCGCGATGATTTTGACGCCTTTGTTCAGGATGTTCAGGAATATTCTGTTGATGAATGTGTTGCACGATTTAAGATTCCTTATGCCGAAGCAGAAACCCTGCAGACAAGTCTTTTGATTTACAACCTGTTTATTCATCTTACAAAGGTTCAGACAATTATTGTTCCGGAAACTAATATTCGTAACGGTATTTTACTGAGTCAGATTTCTACCGAGAACGAAGAACTTCAAAGAGAATTTGATATGCAGATTACAGCCTCTGCCCGAAACCTTCTTCGCAAATATCACGGCGACGAAAGCCATGCAGAATGTGTACGTATGATTGCAACAAAGATTTATGATGCGCTCAAAAATGAAATTGCGCTTGATGCACATGCACGTACCCTGCTTGAGACTGCTGCTATTCTTCACGACATTGGTGCGTTTATCCGCTACGACAATCACAATATTCATTCAAGCTACATAATCCGTAATTCCGAGATTTTTGGTTTGTCGCGCAAGGATAATACAATTGTTTCGGAAATTGCAAAATATCATAAGGGTACTTCGGTTCCTCAGGACGAAGACAGCTTTTTGATGCTGCCACGTACAGACCGAATGACTATCTTAAAGCTTACGGCAATCCTTAGAATCTCTGATGCTATGGACCGCGGACACATCCAGAAGTTCAACGACTTTAATATAAAGTTCCAGGACAACACAATGTATCTGCAGACAAAAAGATCAAAGAATACAGTTTTGGAAAAAATTGCCATGAGCGAAAAATGCGGTTTGTTCGAAAGCGTATTTGGTTATAAGGTGATTTTGTTATGAGCGAAAATATATTTTTTAACCGGGAATTGTCCTGGCTTGAATTCAATGCACGCGTCTTAAAACAGGGACTGCGCAAAGAGCTTCCTTTACTGGAACGCCTGCAGTTTTTGTCTATTGTTTCCTCTAACTTTGATGAATTTTTTCAGGTACGCGTTGCCGCAACAAAACGAATGCTTGAATCTGCTCCTGATACTGCAGATGCTTCGGGGCTCACTCCAAAACTTGTACTTTCCAGCATAAGTGCTCGTGCCCACCAGATAATCCGTCAGCAGCAGGAATGTCTTATGAACGATATACTTCCCGCTCTTGCAAAAGAAGGCATGGTTTATGTTCCGCCTGCACAGTACACACCTCAGCAGACAGACTATCTTCAAAAGCTTTTCCGCTCAGAAATTTTTCCTTTGCTCACACCGCTTCGCACAGATACAGAAGCTTTTCCTCATATAAAAAATCTTGATTTATACGCAGGCTTTTTGCTCAAACCAATTTCTGGAATCCGTAATGCGTCTGAACTTTTTAAAGGTGATGATGACCAGCCGCGAATTGCTTTTGTGGAAATTCCTGGTGGCATTAACAGACTTTACTGGCTTCCTACAGATAAAAAAGTTCGTGAGTTTGTTATGCTGGAAGACATCATTACCTTCTGCGGACGTCAGCTTTTTCCTGGTTTTGAAGTTGAAGAAACTCTTGTATTTAAGGTTGCCAGAGACGCAGACTTTGCAGTAGACGAAGATGCGGGTTCAAACTTTATTCACGCAATGGAAGATGTTTTGATTCAGCGCAAATCTTCGTTCCCGGTTCAGCTGCAGTGTAATGCAAGCTCTAATGTTATCCGTGACTTCCTTAAAGAAAAGCTTGAGCTTACAGATGAAGATATATATCAGACAGACGGCATGGTAGATGTTGGAGGCCTTATGGAGCTGCGCGAAGCAGACGAAACAGGCAAACTCAGTTTTGAACCATGGGAACATTTTTACCCTGCAGACCTTCCGGAAGATGAACCGTACTGGGACACTCTCAAGCTGCATGATAAGATTCTTCACGTGCCTTATGAATCTTACGACCCGGTTGTTAAATTTCTTTCTGATGCAGCAGACGATGATAACGTTCTTGCAATTAAAATGACCTTGTACCGAACAGGTCGCAACTCGCCTATTATTGATGCTTTGGAAAGAGCAGCTCAACGAGGCAAGCAGGTTGTTGTACTTGTTGAACTTAAAGCACGCTTTGATGAAGAGCGCAATATTGCATGGGCAAACGAGCTTGAACAGGCAGGCGTTACTGTAATCTACGGACTTGTAAATCTTAAAGTTCATGCAAAAGTTTTAATGGTAATCCGCCGTGAGTCTGATACAATCAGACGATACGTTCACCTTGCTACAGGAAACTATAATACAAAAACTGCAAAGCTTTATTCTGATATTTCTCTGTTTACAGCAAATCAGGAAATTGCAAATGATGTTTCGTTGTTCTTTAATCTTGTAACTGGCTATTCAACTTTGCAAAAAATGAAGCATCTTGGAATGGCACCGGTAACACTCAAGGACCGTATTCTTTCTATGATTCAGCGCGAAATTGAACGAAGCACACCTGAACAGCCGGGACTGATTATTGCAAAAATGAACAGCCTTACCCACGAAGATGTAATTGCAGCTTTGTACAGAGCAAGTCAG
Organism: uncultured Treponema sp.; assembly: GCA_946411215.1. Classification (GTDB taxonomy): domain Bacteria; phylum Spirochaetota; class Spirochaetia; order Treponematales; family Treponemataceae; genus Treponema_D. Next base: position 7,588 of record CAMKDH010000022.1, read on the forward strand.
GCAGGCGTAAAGGTTATGCTTAATATCCGAGGAATCTGTATGCTTGTGCCGGGAGTAAAAGGACTTAGCGAAAATATCACAGTTGTTTCAATTGTAGACCGCTACCTTGAGCATTCCCGCATTTTCTATTTTCAAAATGCGGGAACACCAGAGCTTTACTGTTCAAGTGCCGACTGGATGAGCCGAAACCTTGACCGCCGTATTGAGCTCATGTTCCCTATTCTTGATAAGACTGCTTTCCGTCAGGTTAAATCATGGCTTGATATGTATTTTGAAGACAACACAAATGCCGAAGTTCTTTTGCCAAACGGAAGCTGGGAACCAATTGATGCAAAACGTTCTGCACACGTACGGGCCCAGGAAATGCTCTACAAGCATTATAAATATCAGAATGAAACAAATGAAAAAGCACGTAAAAATACACAGGAATTTGAAGTAAGAAGGAAGTAATTATGTTAATTCTAAGTATCATCATTTATACACTTTTTGGCTGTATGTTTCTCTGGTTTATCATCTCTGGTGTTCAAAAAATAAAATCTATCCGTGCAGAACAGGAATCGGCTGCTGAACTTAGAAATGAAAAAGCAAAGGAACCCGAAGAGGCTGCCGAAGAAACTCCTCAAGAAAATACAGAAACCAATTCTTAAAAACATCTTGCCTTTTTTGTAATATCGTTTAAACTATTAATAATTCTGTTTTTCAGAATAATCTAACTTAGAAGAGGTTTAATATGAAAAAACTCTTAATTCTTGTAGGCTCAATTTTATTGCTGACTACAAAACTTTTTGCTGCAGATCCTGCAGTTGGATTATGGAAAAGTATTGATGACAAAACTGGTAAAGTAACTGCAATCTGGAAGGTTTATGAACAGGGCGGAAAGCTCTTTGGAACAATTGCAGCAACAACAGATTCTCCACAGGATATTATTGCAAGTGCCTGCAAAGAATCATACAAAAACTTCCCTGTATCTGGGGCTGTAAACAAAATGAAAACTGTTGGAACTCCTTGGATTTTCAACATGGTTAAAGAATCAGAAGGAAACTGGAAGGATGGAAACATCATCGATCCAAGTAACGGAAAAATGTACGGCTGTGTAATTAAATATCTTAAGGCCGGCGAAAAGAATAAGAAATATACTGCAACTGGCCCTACTCTTGCAATGGCTGGAACTGTAGGTCCTATTCAGGTTTTCCAGTACTGGATTCCTGCAACCGAAGCTGATATCAAAGATGCTCAGGCTAAGAATCCTCCAAAGAACTAATTATACTATCGTCAAAGGAACCCGCGTATGAAATCAAAAGCAAAACTTTTATTCATTATGATTTTATCTTTTGTTTTAATGGAAGCTGCTGTATTTGCTAACGAACAGAATGATGTTCCACGAAAATACAGACTTGCCGCTTACACAAAGGCAGTAGAAAAAGAACTTGGTCACAAAACAGAAGACTTTGAAAAAAGCATTATCAATGTTACCTATTCTTACTATGGAAATGCCTGCCAGAACAACTGGGATAAGGAATCATGGAAAGAAGCTGTTGCAAAAGCAGTAGAGCTTTGCCGTAATAAAATTGCGGTTGCTGCTGCTAAAGCCGGGGAATTTGGCGAAAAACTTTTAAAGGCTTTAATTCAATCTGGAAAAGAAGCCACAAATTCAATTTCGGACTGGCTTGATCAAAAATCACAGGAATACGACAAGCAGTCTGAAAAAGATAAAAAGAAGAACGAAAAGAAAAAAGACGACAACAAGAAAAGCGATAAAAAGAAAGACGACAGTAAGTCAGATAAAATCTTTATTTAGTTGTTGTTATGAAGCCAGGAGCTCAGAAAGGTAGAAAAGAATTGCACATTCATTTTCCTGCCAGATTCTGAGGCTTCGGTTTACTGCACACACAAGATATCCCTTTATTTCTTTATCATTTCTAATGCGCGAAATCAACACAGATTCAAATCCGTTTTTAATAAGACTCTGATAAAAATTTGGCGAATGCTTTTTTATAAGTTCAAGATTGCTTTCTGAAAATAAATCATTCTGCATAACTTGTGATAAATCTGAGGCATCTGCTGCAAATTCTTTATTGAGCACTGCCCGCATTTTTCCATCTGGCAAAACATAATATAAATCCTGAATCCTCAAAATCTCTTTTAGAGTTGGCAGAGCCTTGAGCAGTTTATTTTCAAAAACACTTTCTTTCTGTACATCGCTTTTGAGCTTATACATATTTGTAAAAATGCCGTTGTTTGCAATTTTGCGAATCTCAATATCCTTGTGCTTTGATTCTTCGTAAATTGTATAACAGTTGCGTCCACCGTCTTTTCCAAGATAAAGCATTTTATCAATCAAACTGAACAAATCTGAATAATCATCAGAATCACTTGGGAAGGAGGCACAACCAGCGGTTCCTGTAATAATAGCGCCACCATTTTCAAAATAAACTTCTTTTCGTAAAGCGTTGGATTTACCAAAGAGATTTTCAAAGAAGTTTGATTTTTGCGGCATTGTAGTATTTTTCAAATCTATTAATAAAAACTCGTCACCGCCAAAGCGTCCGGCAAGTCCAAAGCCGTCTGTAAATTCTGCAAGGCCTTTGGCAACTGTAGCAAGAACTTTATCTCCTGCACTGTGTCCGTAGGTGTCGTTGATATATTTAAAATTATCAAGGTCGATTATCGTAAAGGTGAACGGAATTTTTTCTTCAATAAGCGAGCGGACAAATTGAATTGAATACGAACGATTTAAGATTCCTGTAAGATGATCTACCATTTCGTCAAGGCTTATTTCACCAATTATCCTGTCAAAGAAATTGTATTTTCGTAAATTATCAAGAGTATAAACAACCTGCGAAACTTTGTTTTTTCTTCTGATTACTTCTGTAATATCAACAAAGCTGCCTACAAGTCCAACAATTTCATTATCTTTATAAAGCGGACGTTTAGAAGCAATAATGTCTCGCTCTTCACCACGGATAATACATTTGCCCTGAACCTTGTAAGTGCTTTTTCCCGCCAATACACTAAGCTCATCCTGCTTGAAAGGTTCCGGATCAGAATGCCAGAGCATTTCTTCGTCGTTTTTTCCAAGAAGCACGTCCATTGAATCAAAGCCATAATAATCAAGGAAGGCCTGATTTACACCAACAAAGCGTCTGTCTTTATCTTTCCAGAAGACACAATCTTGCGCAGTATTGATGATGTCATTAAATAAGTCCGGAGTCATTTCCATGATGGATTATTTCTCCTTTGATTTCAGATATATCGTGTAATCAACTTCGGCTACCGGAGCGCTGGAAACTTTAACAAGATATTTTCCGCTTGCCGGCATACCCTTTTTCATAACAACCTTATCGTAACAAATCTCTCCGGGGAAATCTCCGTTTGCTTTTATTATACCTTTAAAGTTTCCATTTTGCACCATATTTGAACGGGTAATAACTTCACCATCAAAAATCCAGCCTGCTTCATCACAATAATTTGTATAACGAAGGGTAACTTCTGCACCCGCACCTTTGATTTTTACATCATAAAAAAGTGTGCCCGAAAGCTTTCCATTTACAGTTTCGGTTCCAACCTTTTCAAGCGCGCCGGATTTATTCATATATGTGAGTTTTGTCTGAGTATCATTGAGTTTTTTGAAAAATGTAAGCGCATAATCATCGGCAGAAGCTGTTGTACCCTGTGCCATTAATCCCTGTGTAAAAAGCAAAGTGGCAATCAATAATCCGAGAAGCTGCTTGAAAAAATGCCTCATATTATAAGATTAAATGATAAATGCTCTGTTGTAAATGAAAAAATACAATAATTTCTTTACTATTATTCCATTAATTACTAAACTGTAAGTATATATAATATTGAATACAGGGCCTCAGAGCCCTTACAAAGGAGTTTAGAAAAAAATGAAAAAACTTATTACAGCTATTCTGCTTTTTTCTACAGCATTGACACTTTCTTTTGCTGCACCAAAAAAGGGAAAGGAAAAAGAACAATCAAAAGGAATCAAGCTTGATCCAAAAAAGAAATACGCCATTGAAGGAGTTGAACTTGGAAGCGATAACTGGCCTCAGGTAACTCTTTCAAACAAGGGCGAAATTACCTGGAATCCAAAACAAAGTGATTTCCAACAGATTGGATGGGAACTCAGAGGAACAGATTTGAGTAAATATGCAGGTATTCGCGTTGAGTTAGCAGCAGGCCAGAATTTTGAAGAGCCACATGTATGGCTTGAAAATCCTGCAAGCACTGGAGACTGGGGTTTTAACTTTGCAAAGGATGGAGTTTGCTATGCCCTTTTCAATGGTCAGAACAAAGGCTGGGGCGACATGAAAAACCCTGACATTACACAGGGCTTTTTAATTAAGATTGGCGGAAACGTAAAAAAATTCAAAAAGACTGTAATTAAATCTATTGAATTGATTAAAAAAGAGGACATTCCGGATGCTTCGAATCTTACACTTTTGGGTGTACCTTTTGGAACTTCAGTATGGCAGTCTCACATTCTTGGTAATGAAGTTCTTTGGTCAAAGGGGGATACAGGTGGAGATGCCGGCTGGGATTTAAGCGGTATTGATCTTTCTGAATATGACAGAGTTCGAGTTGAATTGGAAAGTACCACCTGGGAAAACATTGGTTTAAGACTTTGCGACAGCAATCACAATAACTGGCATGGATTCGACCTGCAGATTGAACCAAATGTTTTTGATATTGACTTATCTGGACAGGGCGCTTCCTGGGTAGCAGAAAATGGAACTGATTTTGATAAATCTCAGGGGCTAAAAATAATTATCCAGCCTTACAATAGAACAAAAGAAGAAAAAACTCTTGTAAAGAGCGTTGAGCTTTTGAAGGGTCAGAGAGAAATAAATGAAGCAATTATGATTGGAGACAAAAGACTTGGTACTTCAGGATGGAATTCAAAATCATATGAAAACGGACTTATAGAATGGATATGGAATGGCGAAGATCGCTATCCATGTGCAGGCTGGAATGTTAAAGACTTTGATTTTTCTGAATATACAAAAATCCGTGTTGACTTTGAACCGGAAGCTGCAATACTTCCTCTGAGAATTGAGTTTGTTCAGGAAAAAAATGATAGTGGTATTATCTTCGATGCTGTTTCAAATTCTTATATTGAAGCAAACCTTGACGGTTCTTATTATGACTATAAATGGGAAAACAAAGGAAAATGGGATCCTTCTAAAAAAATTGACCAGATCTGGATTCGTTATTGCGACCTTTCAACAGACGGACAAAAATCAATTGTAAAATCTGTTACACTGCTTAATGAAGAAATAAAAGCTCCACAAGCAGACGAGCTCATGTTAAAAGGATCTAAACTTGGCACACGAAAAGACAATGCAATTGTTGATGAAAACTCTGTAATCAACTGGAAGAAAGGAAATTACGCACAGTGTGGCTGGCAGTTTGATAAACTTGAAGGTGATATTCTTGAAGTTAAGGTTTCTTCAACAGATTATCCATTGCGCTTTAGAATTCGTGATTATGCTACACAGAATGAAGCAAGCTGGATAGATGACGGTTCTCATATTTTCCGCATTAATCTTAAAACTAAAAAGCAGATAAACGAAGCAGGAAAAGAATATGTACCAGAATGGCAAAAATCGTCTAAAGCCTTTGCTTATGAAGGTGGTGGCGAAATAGTCGTTGAACCTGCAAATGGCGCTTTCAAAGACGGTCAAAAAACTGTTATTGAATATATTAAGGTAGAATAAACAATAAATAAAACGGGAGCTTGCAAAATGAAATCAATTGTAATTTATAACAGCAAAACCGGATTCACAAAAAAATATGCAGAATGGATTAGCGAAGCTGCAGGTTGTGAATGTGTAGAATTAAAAAAGGCTGGCAAAGTTAAGCTTGCAGATTATGATTCTATTGTATTTGGCGGATGGTGCATGGCTGGTGGACTTTCAAAGCTGCCTTGGTTCAAAAAACAAATCCCTGCCCTTTCTGCTGCCGGAAAAAAGCTGATTGTATTTATGGTTGGTGCAAGCCCTGCAGAAAGCAAAGAGGCAGTAGATTCGCTCAGAAGAAACTTTACCGATGATGAATGGAATAAAGTTAAAGCCTTCTACTGCCCGGGCGGTCTTGATTACGACAAAATTAAAGGATTTTCAAAAATGGCAATCAAAATGCTGTTGAAAATTCTTTCATGCAAGAAAGACCCAACCGAAGCAGACAAACAGACTTTGGAAATGCTTTCAAAATCTTACGATATCAGTGATAAAAAATACATTGAACCAATCGTAAGTGAAATAAAATAATTCTGTAAGCTATAACTTTATCAAAGCAGAATCATCAATATCAGGAACGTTTGAAAAACCGGTTGAGCTCATTATAAAACGAAGCTCATCGGTTACGTTCCTGATAAATTTTTTAACACCACTTACACCTTCTTTTTCGAGCCCCGGAAGCATTGAACGTCCAACTGCAGCGGCATCTGCTCCAAGTGCAAGTGCCTTATAAACATCTGCACCGCTTGCAATTCCGCAGTCTACAAAAATCTGAACATTTCGTCCGGCAAGAGCCTTTTTAATTTGAGGCAAAATCATCATTGGAGGAACTGCATAAGGAACTCGTCCGTGATGATGACTTACGATGATAGCACGGGCGCCAACGTCGGCACACTTTACCGCATCGGCTACACTCAAAACTCCTTTTACAACAAACGGAAGCTTTGAAGAAGAAATATAAGAAGCAAGCATATCCTGTGTCTGGGCTGCCATTTCTTCACCTACGCAAATATCATAACCGGTCATTCCAAAAATGTGGTCAATGTCCATTCCAATTCCAAACGCACCGTTATCCTCTGCAAACTTAAACTGATCGCGGACCTTTGCGTTGTCTGCATACGGCTTTACAATACGAACAGTTTTTGCACCGGTAGCAAGGATTTTTTTGAACTGGTCATTTTCCATCATGCCTACAAAATTCAAAATATTACTTTCTTTTGCGGCAACCGAATATTCTTCAAGGCCTGTAAGCTCGCGGCCATCATAATTTTTAAGATGAGAAAAAGCAGGAGTAAGAACAGGGCTGTCAAAGGTCTCGCCCAAAAGTGTGGTAGTTGTATTTGCAACAACAGAATCAATCAGCCGTTCCTGGATTAAAATTGAATCCATATAGCGCGCTGTAATTTCATTTGCATCAGAGAGTCTTGTATAAGCCATTTAGCTCCTCCTTTAAATATCCCATATATTTTATGTACTGTTCATCTGTGTTTAAGTGCTCAAGAATTACAGGCATATCGGGGTCAATCTGGTTCATTTTTTCAACGTAATGGCGCAGCGGGAACTCTCCGTCACCTGGACCGCATTCTTCAAGACGGATTGTGTACTGTTCGGCAAGATGAACATCTTTAATATGACAACTTCTGATTTTTTTTCCAAGAAGATTCGCACACTCATCAACAAATTCCACCGCATTAAAATATCTGTCTGCAGAATTAATCATATTGATAATATCCATGTGGATTGCAAATCTGTCGCGGTCAACAGCGTCGAGCAGGCGGAGGTATTCACGCGGCCCAGTAGGAATCATCCATGGCATTGGCTCAAGCGAGAAGTATGTGTTATTTACATTTGCACGATCTATAATTTCCTGAACCATTGCAACAGTTTTTTTCCAGGCCTCGTCTGTAAAGTTTTCCCTGTAGCCACCATCCCAGCGTGGACCAAAAGCACCTGCAACGTTTACAGCGCAGCGGGCGCCAAGAAAATCTGCAAGCCGCAGCTGGTTTACACAATAATCCATGTTAGCCTTGCGTTCATCAGGATCACTTGCCAGCGCATTTCTCCAGATGCCAACTTCAGCAATTGTGAGCCCTGCCTTTTCTGCTGCTTTCTTGTAAGCGATGATTTTCTTTTCTTCATCATTACAGTTGAGCGGAAAATTTACTGTTGCACAACCAAGCTTTACCTGGTTCGCTGCCCATTCTTCCGGCGAGTTATGATTAAGTGGGGATGATGTTCCGAGTCTCATTAATATCCAATCTCCTTGAAAACCTTATCCAAAAGTTCTGCGTTCTTAATAGAAAACTCTGGTGTAACAAAAGGCTTCTCGTTTCCCAAAATACATTGGTTCAACTGTTCAAGCTCAAGCGCATAATTGTGAGGAACAGAAACTTTTCGTTCTATCACTTTATTATCGCTCCAGCCGTTTTCTACAATTTTATACGAAACTTCGCCTGCCTGATTATATTCAACTTCGGAACGGATTGAACCTTTTGTTCCGTGAATGTAAAGTCTGTCAAAGCGGGAGTTTGTATTATTTCCAAGAATCATTCCAATATTAAAGCTTGCACGTACACCATTTTTAAAACGAATTATTGCAGCGGTATTAACATCAACTGCTTCCTCAGAAAATTCTGCAACCGCTTTTACAAAATCAGGCTCTGAATCAATCAAAGACAAAATCATTGTTGAACAGTAGCAGCCAAGGTCATAAAGCGCACCACCACCAAGCTCCTTATGAAGACGGAAATCTTCCTCGTAGCCCTGTGTAATAAATGCAGATTCAATATAATCAACATCGCCAATTATGCCGCTGGCAATATCATCCTTCAGGCTCTGAACATAAGGACTATGAAGGTAGGCATAGGCTTCCATTAAATAAACGCCATTCTCTTTTGCACACGCATACATTTCGCGGGCTTCATCCGCATTAAGTGCAAGCGGCTTTTCACAAAGAACGTGCTTCCCGCTTTTGAGTGCAGCCTTTACCCATGGCAAATGAAGATTATTTGGAAGCGGAATATAAACAGCCTGAACTTCCTTATCGGCAAGAAGCTCGTCGTAGCTGCCGTATGCTTTTTCAAAACCATATTCTTCTTTGAAAGACTGTGCCTTTTCAAGACTTCGCCCCGCAATTGCATAAAGTTCACAATGCTCTGCTTTTTTTATTCCTGGAATTGTAGCGTATCTTGCGATGTTAGCAGTGCCTAATATACCCCATTTGATTTTGTCCATAAAAAATCTCCTTAACCAACGCGTTTATCTTGTAAAGTTTGTCCAAACATGTTCTTCTGTTTCTGGAAGGCCAATGGTTTCTTTTCCAAGCGCAATGCTCTTCATCATAAAAACCATGTTGCGGGCAAGCACTCTCATTACCTGGCGGCCTTCATCATCAACCTGTGCCTCGCCTGGTTCCCAGCCATAAATATTATTCCAGTACTGGCTTGAAGCAACAGGCATATTAGAAAGTGTAAAGAACTTATTCAATTCATCAAAGGTTGCAGTACAGCCGGAACGTCTTGCACTTACAACGCTTGTTCCAACCTTAAGACTCTTATCAAACGATGTGCTGTAAAAAAGTCTCTGCAAAGCAGACATCAGTGTTCCGTTTGCAGAACCGTAATAAACAGGAGATCCTATAACAAGTCCATCAGCCTGTTCAAACTTTACAGCAAGCTCATTTACAATATCATCAAAAGCGCATTTTTTATTTTTGCGACAAGTCTCACACGCAATGCAACCTCTTATATCCATGCGTCCAAGCAGAATATTTTCGTATTCAACATCATTCTGCTCAAAAATCTTTTCCATTTCACTGAATGCCAAAGAAATGTTTCCGTTTTTTCTTGGACTTCCATTAAGCATTAAAACTTTTAATTTCTTATTCATATATGGCTCCTGAGTATATTTGTTTCTTACAATATCATTCTACTTTACTCTTGAAGATTTACTTGTATAAAAATGATTTATTGTTGTAAAAAAAATCTAATAATCTGTTGTCAAAATCTTAAAAATCTTTTTTATGACGAATAATCCCAAAAATATGTTTAAAAACTTAATAAATAGGTGTAAAATAAATAGTTAACTAACAGAGGATAAGCGTATGAGTGAATATTCTAAGGAATCGGTTTCTAACTTATTTTATGAACTTGTAGATGCTATAATTATTGTTGATGCTAAGAACGACAGCTATCATGCAATTAAAAAGACAGGACTTTTTGAAAAGCTGATTGAAGCAGACGGAAACTATGAAAGTCTTGTAGAAAAGTTGTGGTTCCATTTTAGCGACAAATCCGACAGAATTGCGGATGATTACCATGTTTTCATTCCGATGATTGGAAAATTCAAAGGAAAGTACGTAGACCGCATAAAGCTTTTTGTTGATGAGCAGACTCATTTAATTCAGATTTCTATTTATCCTCTTGATGAAGAAAAAAACAAATACCTGTATATTCTTGATGAACTTGATAACAGTGAATATCTTCGCGAATTCCTTACAGACAAAAAGGTAGACACAATTCAAAACTCATTCCTTTTCTCAATGTATGTTGATTTGATTAAGGATATTTCTTGCAGCATTAATGTAACTGAAATTTCCGATAATCCTATGAACTACGACATTAAGTACACAACCTGGCGCACCATGATTGTAAATATGATCTGGCCCGAAGACCAGAAGCTTTTTATGGAGCGCACAGATCCTGAATATTTAAAGAACAATCTTTTGCCTGGACGCACTACTTCTTTTGACTGTCAGATGAAAAATATGGATGGCGTGTTTATCTGGGTAAAACTTATCTTTAGCCGCACAAACACTACAAACGAAGATGACTTCAGATTTGTATTCATGGTTCAGAATATTCATGAAAATTCTTTGCAGCTTTTTGAAACTTTAAAGAAGTATGAAGATCTGGCTTCTAAAGATGCTCTTACCGGAATTTTCAATCACGGCCGTATTGAAACAGAAATCAACAATGCTATAGAGAGCATTAAAACAAAGAACGATAAAGTATCGCTCATGATGATTGATATTGATTATTTTAAAGCAGTAAATGATAAGTTTGGTCATTCTGTAGGTGATGTTGTTCTTAAGCAGTTTGTAGATTATGTTGTTGATTTCTTAAAACCTTATAATACTGTAACTGGTCGCTGGGGCGGTGAAGAGTTCCTTTGTGTCTGCTACGAAATGGATATTGAACAGACAAAACAGTTGGCCGAAAAACTCAGAATAAGTATTTCAGAAGCTCCGTTTGATAAAATTTACAACCTTACATGCAGTATTGGGCTAACAGAAATTTCATCTGCCGACACAGACAAATCTGCATTTGACCGTGCCGACAAAGCTATGTACGATGCAAAAACAAACGGAAGAAACTGCGTTGTAGCTAAATAGATTTTCCCCTTGCTTTCCATGCAGGATACCATTTTGAAAACCACGCTGTAAAAATTCCCATGAAAACAGGAACAAGATTATTTATGATTGGAATGAGCAGAGTAAGACCTGCGCGTCCAAGGAAGAAAGTCCAGATTGTTGTAAAAATATACAGAACACCCCAGCAGGCAGAAAGAATATAGTTAGGCTTCATAAACAACGGATTTTTAAGAGCGCTGTCTCCACCATAACCATATTTTACATACGCTGCAGAAAGCGGTTCTTTTGTCATACATGAACAAAGCCAGAACAAAGCAAACACAAGATAACCCGCATTTGAAACAAGAGGACCCTTGCCTGTAAGATTTGCAACAAGAGAAAGTGCCGCAACTGCTATGAGCGAAAGCTTGTCCCAGATTATCAAACGATGCTTTCCCATGATTGTTGGAATGAGCGCACAGACTGCAAGTGATATGAGCGAACCGATTTTTGAATTGATTGAAACCGAAATCCAGAAGCTTATCCATGGAATGAGCATTGTTGCCATTGAAGGAATTCCAGGAGCGGAAGACGATGCCTGTGACTGCGTCTGAGCCTGTCCCTGCTCACCTGCCTGATTTCCTCCAAAGATTTTGCTCCAGTTCATCATCAGATTAAAATCCCCTGTAACTTTATACATCTGCTTACCAAGCGCTTCTTCTCCGCTGATTTCTTTGCGTGAGATTTTTTGCCACAAGTCAAAAGTAGTTTCGATTCTTGTTGTTGCGGTGAGACTTAAATCTGTATAAACTTTGCTTCCGTCTTTGCCAAGCAAAATCTGATAGGTTTTTCCAAGATCGGTGTAGTACATTTCAAGAACTTTGTCTTTTCCGTCGTAAGAAGCTTTGTTATAAAGGGCAGCCATCTGTTTTGTAAAAATCAAATCTTCCGATTCTTTCTGACCTGTTGTTTTATCAATTCCCCAGCTGGCATCGGCCATTCTTTCAAACTCTTCTTTTTCGTAAAGCAGTTTGCCAAGCTCCTGGCGGGTTGCTTCTGTTATTGCACCTGCCACATATTCACTTCCCGCTTTTTTTACAGACTCAAGATATGCATCTGTTCTGTCAGAAAGCTCTTTAATTTTGAACAGTTCACCCTGTCCGCAGAAAATTGTTTCAAACGCACCTTTGCCTAAAAAGTGGTTGAACATATTTATTACGCTGTCGTAATTTCCCTGGGCTGTATAAAATCCGCAGGTAGAAACAAGAACATGTTTTGTATTTCTGTTTTCATAACGTGCCTGATGACTTCCGTTTCCATAACCGTCTGTTCGTTCTGCCATAAAAGGAAGAGCCATAGGAAGCTGGCGGTCAATCAGATTTTTAAGGAGGCCTGGAACATTAAAATAATAAAGTGGAAAACTCCATACAATCAAATCTGCTGCAAGCTCTTTTTCAATTACCATAGGCATATCATCTTTAATCACACATTTTCCGGGAGTTGCATTCCAGCAGGCAAAACAGCCTCTACACGGCCCGATTGTAAGTGATGCAAGTTCAAGCTCGTCAACTTCTACAGAAGCGCCGCTGTTCTCATTAGCCGCTTTTACTCCGTCAATAAAACTCTTTGCCAGGCGCAGCGAGTTACTTCTTTTTCCTTTTGGGCTTCCGTTTATTAAAAGAATTTTCATGTTGCAAGGTCTCCAATTTTTTATTTAATAAAGTTTAATACATCAAGCTGATGTTCTGCGTGATCAAAGTCATCAAGAATAGGACAAGGAACATGAGGCTCAAAAGCAAGCTCATGAAACCAGGTACATTGAAGTGCATCCATGCCCGCGTCTCTTGCACCATAAAGCTCGCGGGAACCACCGTCTCCTACATAAAGGCATTCCTCTGGGGCAACGCCAAGCTGCTCAATCATCTTTTTATACATTACAGGCTCGGGCTTACAGATTCCCTGTTCATAAGAAATTAGAGCAACATCAAAATATGGGAACAGTTCGCTCTGACGAATTAAGTCGCGTTCATCAGAGAAAGTATTTGTTATGAGGCCAATCTTTATTCCGCGGGATTTAAGTTCTTTAAGCAGTTGAACCGATTCTGGAGGAATTGCAGAAAAGGTATCTGAAAGACAGTTATGTCGGTTAGTTACTACTAACTCAAGTTTTTCTTTTGAATAAATACCCAGCCGGCGCAATACAAGTTCAACGCCTTCTTCAATTGTATATTTTCCAATGCTTCGGTCCTTTTCAATTGTGTGCCATTCTTTTCGGAATTGCTCAATGTCTACACCAACATCCTCTGCAATATTTTCGCTAAAATAAGTGCGGCCGACAAACAAAGTCACCAAAGTTTCAAACATATCAAAAATAACTGCTTTTATCATATTTCTATTATATCATATTTTCTTTTATGGACAAACCTCACCATATAAAATAAAATTAAAGAACATATGAGTGAAACAATTAGACAGATTAGCATCGTGATTCTTTTTGGTCTGGCCTTTTTTTGTTTACAGGTCGGCGTATTTCTAATGTCTGGACTCTTTGGCGATGAACCTGCAGAAAAGAATGCACTCGCTCTTGTAAAGTTTGCCCAGGGCATGCTTGAAGATATTGAAGATTTCAACGCCACCAGCAGAATGGAAATCAAAGGCAAAGGCGAAATGAAGACATATTTTTTAAAATAGCAGGATAAAAAATGAAAGTCAAACAA
>CAMKDH010000023.1 GCA_946411215.1 uncultured Treponema sp.
CAGCTTGTTGAATGCAATAACTGCGGAAACCTTGTACAGTCTCATCATGTTTGTCCAAAATGTGGATTCTACCGCGGACGTCAGATTATTACACCAGAGATCAACGGATAATTCAGGAGATTAAAAATGGACGAATTGTTTGAAAAAATGCAGAAATTGATTGTTGAGAAGTTGGACATCGATGCAGCTAAGGTTACACTCGATGCTTCATTCAGAAATGACCTTGGAGCAGACAGCCTTGATACATACGAGCTTGTTTATGCAATCGAGGAAGAACTTGGAGTAAGCATCCCTGATGAAAAGGCCAACGAATTTGAAACAGTTCGTGATGCTTATGATTTCATCAAATCTGAATTGGACAAATAAATAGACATTAAAACGTCTTTATGAAAAAGTACAAGTGATGAGCTTGTACTTTTTTTTTTTAAGATCCCGACGCAAGCTTACCGAGATTTTCGCTTCGCGAAAACTCGCGGGTCAAGCCCGAGGATGACAAAAGAATATGGAAAAAGCCCGCAAAGAAGCATTAAATACCTTCTGCAAAAAAGTAAAAATCCGCTTTAAAAATCTTGAACTTCTGGATCTTGCATTTCATCACAGAAGCATAACAAATGAAATGAAGCATATTCAGAATAATGAACGCCTTGAATTTTTGGGTGATTCTGTTCTTGGCATTGTAACAGCGGCTTATCTTTATAATACTTTTCCAAATCCAGAAGGTGATCTTGCAAAAATTAAGTCTGCTGTAGTTTCCGAAAAGGCACTCGCCCCTATTGCATTAAGCTTTGGCATAGATAAATTACTTGTTTTAGGTAAAGGCGAAGAATCAAGCGGTGGACGCACAAAACCAGCCATTTTAGCAGATTGTATGGAAGCAATTATTGGAGCCTATTACCTTGATTCAGGCTATAAATGTGCAGAAAAATACGTTTTAGAGTTCATAATCCCGGAAATTAATAAAACAATCACGAATGGTGTAAAGGATTACAAAACAAAACTGCAGGAATTATACCAGAAAAAGACAAAAAACATTCCAAAATACGAACTTGTAGAAAAAACAGGCCCCGCTCATGATCAGACTTTTACAGTTAATGTAATCCTTGATGACAAAAAATTCGGTCCTGCGTCTGCAAAATCAAAAAAAGAAGCAGAACAACTCGCTGCAAAAATGGCGCTTGAATCAATTCAATAAATTCATTATTGATTTTTTACAATTCATAATTTATAATATATTAATACTTATTGTGTAAATTCCGGAGGAGATAAGGAATGAAATTAACAAAAAAATTGATTATGGTTACTGTTATGATTGCTGCCGCTGCTATGGCATTTGCTCAGAGTCAGTCAGTTCAGAAAAAATCTAGCGGTTCAAATAATGAAACATATGTAGAAAACGAATATCTTAACGATATTGATACAGAAATCATCATTGGTCTTGCAGAAGCAGATGACCTTGATACAAAACTTGTTGCACTTCAGTACATAAATGATGCAATTGAAGATGGAAATACTTCTGAAGGTGTTATAAAGGCTTTGGATACACTTGCAGGAGAAGGAGTTCTTTCAGAATCAAGAACAAACGGACGTAAAGTAAACAACTTCCCTGAAGTTAGACGTCAGGCTTGCCTTCTTATGGCTAAAGTTCCAACAGAACACACAAAAAATCAATTGATTAATATTATGGTTGCAGAAGATGAACCAATGGTTCTTTCAGCTGCCGTTCAATCACTTGGAATTATCAATCCAGAAAATACAAGTGAAGTTATAGAAGCAATTTCATGGATTAACAAAAGAAACGCTGCCTTAAATCCAACAAGCAGTCTTGCATGGCAGGTTGTAGATACTTACGAAAAGCTTGCTCCTAATGCAGATAACCGCACAATGAGAGTAATTTCTGGCAGTCTTACTGAAATTGCAGGAAATTATCGTTATACAACTCCAGTAAGAGATAAAGCAAAGGCTCTCTTAAAGAAGCTTTCAAATTCTTCTTCGGGAAAAGGCTCTTCTAAAGCAGACGCAAAATAAACCTGGAGTAATCTTTGGAACCAATAATTCTCGCTTCATCCTCGCCTCGCAGACAAGAAATTCTAAAAATGCTCAAAATTCCTTATAGGGTTATTATTCCAAACATTGATGAAACTATTTCAACAATGCTTGCGCATGAAGAAATCCCGGAATTGCTGGCAAGAGAAAAGGTAACTGCTGTTATCCGTTCATTGCCTGCAGGACAGGAGATTCCATGGGTTTTGGGTGCAGATACAATAATTTCATATAACGGTTCTCTTTACGGAAAACCTCAAAATCAGGATGAAGCATTTCAGTTTTTAAAGGATTTTCAGGGAAACACACATACAATTCTTACAGCTTTAGTCCTTTATAACGGAAAAACACATTCCACTACTTCTAAAATCTGTAAAACCGAAGTTACATTCAGCAGCCTTACAGATGAAGAAATTCAATGGTATGTAGACACAGGTGAATGGCATGGAGCTGCAGGAGGTTACCGCATCCAGAGTCTTGCATCTATGTTTATAAAGCATATCAACGGCTCTTATTCTGGCGCCATCGGGTTGCCTATTTCGGAGCTTTACGATATATTAAAAGAACAGGGATACAAAATCCTTGAATAGAGCCGTCGGCTCAAATTAATCTTCCGTGCGCTGCCCTTTTTGGGAATTGCGTATCGAGAAACAGAGTTTGGTGGGACAGAAGTCCCCGTGAAGGAGTTAATCATGGCTGTTGTTACCATGAAGAACCTGCTTGAATCCGGAGTACATTTCGGTCATCAGGTTAAACGCTGGGATCCACGTATGAAGAAGTATATCTTCGCAGAACGCAATGGAATCCACATTATTGACTTGCAGAAGACAATCGCTGCAATTAAAGATGCTTACGACGAAGTTCGTCGTGTTACTGCTGCAGAAAAAACAGTTCTGTTCGTAGGAACAAAAAAACAGGCACAGCAGGCTGTACAGAAAGAAGCTGAACGCTGTGGAATGTTCTATGTAAACAACCGCTGGCTTGGTGGTATGCTTACAAACTTCTCTACAATCAAAAAATCACTTCAGCGCCTCAAGAAAATCGAAAAGATGGAAATTGACGGCACATTCGAAAATCTTACAAAGAAAGAAGTAGCTGCTCTCCAGAAGGAAAAGGCTAAGCTCGAAAAGAACCTTGGCGGTATCAAGGAAATGAAAGAGCTCCCTGGATGTATCTTCATTATCGATACACACAAGGAACAGCTTGCAGTTGCAGAAGCTCGCAGAATGGGTATTCCTATTATTGCTGTTGTTGATACAAACTGTAACCCAGAAGGTATTGACTACCCTATCCCAGGTAACGACGATGCTATCCGCGCTATCTCATTGTTCACATCTATCATTGCTAACGCTGTAATTGAATCAGACAATGAAGCAGGTCTTAAGATTCTTGAAAATCTTAATGAAGATGAAGATGTTACAACTGACGCTTCTAACAAAGAAGAAGATGAAGAAATTGTAGACTACTCAAACTATCAGCCTACAGAAATTAAAGAAGAAGACCGCGAAGCTGATGAAGCTGAAAGTCTTGTAGACGAAGATAAAATTTATAAGGACTAATAATATGGCATTTACAGCAAGTGACATTAAAAACCTTCGTGAAATGACTGGCGCAGGTATGATGGAGTGTAAAAAAGCTCTTACAGAATGCGACGGAAACATTGACGAGGCTGCAAAATATCTTAAAGAAAAAGGACTTGCCGCTGCTGCAAAACGTGCAGACCGTGCAACTGCTGAAGGACGTCTTTTCATCCGCAATACTGGAGACAAAGTATATGTTGTTGAACTTACATGTGAAACAGACTTTGTTGCAAAGAACGCTGATTTCATCGCTCTTGGTGAAAAGATGCTCGACGTAACAATTGAAAAGGGTTACACAAAGGTAGAAGAAGAACACACAAAGATGCTCGAACCACTCAAGGTTTCTATCCGCGAAAACATGAACGTTGCAAAGGTAGAAGTTATTGATGTTCCAGCAGGCTGTACAGCTTCTTTCTATATTCACTCAGACAACAAGACAGGTGCTGTTGTAGTTATCAGTGGTTCACAGGCTGATGTTGTTAAGACATTCGCTTATGACTGCTGTCTCCACATTGCAGCATTTACACCAGCTTACACATCTAAGAAAGATGTTCCACAGAGCTACATTGATGAACAGAAAGAAATCTTCAAGGCTCAGATGGACCAGGATGAAAAGATGGCTGCTAAACCAGAAAATGTTAAGGAAGGAATCTTACAGGGTAAGATTAACAAGCACCTTGCAGAAATCTGTTTCGAAGACCAGATGTTCGTAAAGGACGACAAAAAGACTGTAACTGCAAAACTCGCAGAAGTTGGAAAAGAAGCAGGAGCTACTCTTGCTTTTGTTACAGCTAAGTTGTTTGTATTAGGAAAATAAGGAGAAACCAAATGGCTGAAAACACAGAAGAAAGAATGGAAAAGACTATTGCGTCTTTGAAGGATTCTTTAAACACTATCAGAACTGGACGTGCCAACGCTGCAATCTTTGATAAGGTTCGCGTAGATTATTACGGCACTAAATCACCGCTTAATCAGGTTGCCACTATTCAGATTCCGGAAGCAAGATCTGTAATAATTCAGCCGTTTGATAAATCTCTTATAACCGAAATCGAAAAGGCAATTCAGGTTGCTGACCTTGGTTTCAATCCTTCTAACGATGGAAAGGTTATCCGCATTACTATTCCAGCTCTTACTGCTGATCGCCGTAAGGAACTTGTAAAACAGGCAAAGACAATTGCCGAAAACAGCCGTACTGCAATCCGCAATATCCGCCGTGATGGTAATGATGACCTTAAAAAACAGCAGAAGGACGGAGCTTTAACAGAAGACGGCCTTAAGACAGAAACTGACAAGCTCCAGAAACTTACAGACAAATACATCGATGAAATCAACAAGATTTACGATGCAAAAGAAAAGGAAATCCTGAACTAGTGTCTTTGGATAAAAACAATCTTCCGTTTCATGTTGCCATTACGATGGACGGAAACGGAAGATGGGCAACTCAACGAAAACTCCCCCGCTCTGCTGGTCACGATAAAGGCCTTCATACAGTAAAAACAATTGTAAAAGCAGCCTCAGATCTTGGCATTAAACATCTTACTCTTTACATTTTCTCGACAGAAAACTGGAAGCGTACAGAAGCAGAAGTTGGATTTTTGATGAATCTTATTCATACACACTTAAAGCAGGAGCTTGAGTTTTATAAAGAAAATGGAATTAAGCTTAATCATATTGGTGATTTGAGTGCACTTCCAAAAAACATTCAGTCTGACATTACAGACGCAATTAATGATACAAAAGATTTTCCGGGAATGATTTTGAACCTTGCAATCAATTATGGTGGCCGTGATGAAATCATCCGTGGAATTAAAAAAATTATTAAAGACGGTACAAGCGAAGATCAGATTACAGAAGAGCTTATTTCAAAATCGCTTGATATGCCGCAAAGTCCTGACGTTGATTTATTAATCCGTACAGGCGGCGAGAAAAGACTTAGCAATTTCCTGCTTTGGCATATTCCTTATGCTGAACAGATTTATATAGATACGCTCTGGCCTGACTACACAGTAGAAGAATTTTATGCTAACATAGAAGAGTTTCAGACTAGAAACAGAAGGTTTGGTGCAGAAAAAGCATCAAAGTAAAAAGGTAATTTATGAACAAAGTAGCAAAACGACTTTTAGTATTTTTTATAGGTCTTCCAATTATAATTGGAATAACTACTCTTGATTATTACAATCACATTGCTCTAAATATTGTTGCTATTTTTGCTTCTGCTTTTGCCGCACATGAATTCTATAACATGGCTAAACTCAAATTTAAGATGTTTCCAAAAACCCTTGTTATAATTTTCACATGTGCACTTCCCTTTTTAGCATATAATTCAATTTTAGTAGATATGGACTTTTCAAACCTTGCATGGTTTTTAGTCCTTGAAATATTTTTCTTTATGGGCTCAGAATCAATTCTTGGAAAAGACTTTACAGATTCTGTTTCCAAAATTGCAGTAACAGTTCTTATTCTGTTCTACTGCGGATTTATGATTACCTTCATTACAAGAATGACAGCCATAAAAGAAAATGCAACAATTTTCCTTTATCTTTATTTTATTCTTGTATTTATGACAGACTCCGGAGCCTGGTTCTTTGGAGTTCTGTTTGGAAAAACAACAAGAGGATTTTTCAAAGCAAGTCCAAATAAAAGTATCGTAGGATTCTTTGGAGGAATAATAACTGCAATAGCCTGTGGTATTCTTTTTAAGCTTATATTCCCAACAATTTTCTTTGGTTCAATCTGGAAAATTGTGCTTGTAAGTTTTGGAACTTCACTTGCTGCTATAATCGGAGATTTAATAGAATCAGTTTTCAAGCGCTCTTTAGGTGTAAAAGACAGCGGTACGATTATTCCTGGCCGTGGCGGTCTTCTTGACTGTCTTGATTCACTAATTCTGGGTGCTCCGATTTTCTATATTGGAGTACATTTCCTTTATCTCATAGCAAAATCATGAAACGAGTTTTAGTTTTAGGTTCAACAGGTTCTATAGGAACAAATACCTTAAATATCATTAAATATATGCCAGAAGATTTTGTTCTTTGTGGTGTTCAGGCTCATTCCAATAAAGAAAGACTTTTAGATATTGCGCAAAAATCTAAATGTCCTTACCTTTTAACAAGTGAAGACAATTCTGCCCAAGCTTTCCAAAAACTTATTGACGAGTCAAAACCTGATATTGTTGTAAACGGTATTTCTGGCGCGGCTGGTCTTCTTCCTTCAAAAATTGTTTTGGAAAACGGTATTTCTCTTGCACTTGCAAATAAAGAAACAATCGTTATGGCAGGAGATTTAATTAAAGAGCTTGCTTACGATAAGGGTGCAAAAATTATTCCTGTTGATTCTGAGCATTCTGCAATTTTCTGTCTTACTGAAAAAATCGGAAAAGAAAATATTGCTAAAATTGTAATTACTGCAAGTGGTGGACCATTCAGAACTTTAACAAAAGCAGAGCTTGAACAGGTAACAATTGAGCAGGCTTTGAATCATCCAACCTGGCAGATGGGACGCAAAATTACAGTTGATTCTGCTACTCTTGCAAACAAAGGTCTTGAAGTTATTGAAGCCGCAAAGCTTTTTGATGTTACTGCAGACAAGATTGAAGTTGTAGTTCATCCGCAGAGTCTTATTCATTCGCTTGTAAGAACAAATGACGGAATGCTTTACGCACAGATTTCTGAACCAGATATGAAGCATCCTATTTTGAATGCTCTCACATGGCCAGAAAATAAACAGAATTATCTTGAGCCGTTTGATTTGTTTGACAAGACAATGACTTTCTTTAAGCCACGACTTCAGGATTTCCCGATGCTAAGCTATGCGTTTGAATGTGTTAAATTCGGCAAGGCATATCCTATTGCCTTTAATGCAGCTAACGAAGTTGCGGTCAATGCGTTCCTTGAAGAAAAAATTTCTTTCCAGGCAATTTCAAGAGTTGTTCGTTCTGTATTAGACAAAAACTGGAATCACAAAATCAAAAACTTTGATGATGTTTTTGCAGCAGACGAAGAAGCCAGAAAATATACTGCGGAGCTTATATGAAATGGCTTTACGGAATTTTATGTCTCTTCTTTTTAATTCTGTTTCATGAATTCGGACATTTTCTTGCCGCAAAACTTTTTGGTGTAAAGGTTGAATCCTTTTCTGTAGGCTTTGGCCCTATCCTTCTTCATCGCACAATTAAAGGTACAGATTACAGACTCTCTCTTATTCCTCTAGGCGGTTACTGCGGAATGAAAGGTGAAAATGATTTTCGCGAAGCAATGGAAAAAAATCTTAAGGAAGTAAATGGTGAACCAGATTCTCTTTATGGTGTTCATCCAATTAAGAGAGCGGCTATTGGATTTGCAGGTCCTTTCTTTAATTTCATTTTTGCCATTTTTTGTTTTTCCTTAATCAATGGAATCGGCTACAATTATTATACTTACTCAAATAAAATTATTCTTGCTGATGAGCTTTATGAAAACAGTTGTACTGCAGCACGCGATGCGGGTCTTCTTACCGGCGACGAAATAATCAGAATCAACGGAAAAGAGATTTTAGATTTTAGTCAGATTATTGAAGAAGTTTCTGTGCGTCCTGCAGAAAATATTAACGTTACAGTTTTGCGAGACAATAAAGAACTTACTTTTACAGTCCACACCCAAATGGATAAAGAAACCGGAACCGGTAAAATTGGTGTTGCAGCTGATACGAACAGTTTACTTGAACAAAGCACTCCCGACTATAATTTCTTCCAGTCAATAGGCCACGGATTTTTAGACACATTCGAATATATTGGACTCACATTCAAAAGTATTGCAATTTTGTTTAAAGGTGTAGATCTTAAAAATGCTGTAGGCGGACCTGCTAGAATTACAGAGATGCTTGGTTCAACTGCACAGGAAGGATTTTCTGCAGGTTTTAAAATCGGCTTTATAAGTCTTTCACAACTGATGGCTGTAATAAGCATTTCGCTTTTTATAATGAATCTTCTTCCAATTCCTGTCCTTGACGGCGGATTGATTTTAGTTGCATTGATTGAAACTATATCCCGCAAAAAAGTTCCGCCAAAGGTTCAGTACCGCATTCAGTTTATCGGTTTTGCATTTATTGCAATTTTGTTTATAATAGGATTAATCGGTGATATAAATTATTTTATTTCCGGAGCTAAATTAAAATGAAAAAGATTATTCGCAATATTATTACATATCTGATTTTTTGTACGTGTACAGGCCTTGCTTTTGCAGAAGCACATATTTCAACTCAGTCACATCAGTCACAGGTAACAGCAGTTTGTTCAGTGCCTGTTACAGCTGGAAACGATTTTGAATATTTTACTGCTGGTGATGACGGTTTTTTAATCCGCTGGAATGAAGATAACGAAGGTGAACATTATCAGATTTCGGATGTTGGAATTAAACAGATTGCAGTTTCTCCTAGCGGAAATCTTATTGCAGTTTACGAAAGCGACGGTGGTTCTGTAAATAAAGTAAGTGTATGGGACTGGAGAACTTTATCACGCAAAAAGTTCTGGCGCTATAAGGATTCAATTACATCGCTTAAATTTTCTGCACGTGGAAATTATTTAATTGTAGGAACTGCGTCTGTAGATGGCGTTGAATTTTATAACACATCAAACTGGTCAAAAATAAATAAGATTAAAGCAAACACAGGTATTGTAAATTATATTCATACAAGCGATACAGAAAAAACTGCAGTATTCTACTCTCCTGCCGGAAACCTTTCTTATTACAATATGCAAAACGGTCAGCTCAAAGAAAAGTTTTCTGTAATCCAGGGATTGAGTCAGACACTTTTGTATAATGACAATAAATTTCTTGCAGGTATCAAGGACAATACAATTTACATTATCAATGCATATAAGGGAACTTCAGTAACTTCTATTAAATCTCAAAATCCTATTATCCTTTCTACTCATAAAGATACAAACCTTTACTATCTTGAGTATGATGGCAAAAATAACTACGACCTCAAAATGCTTGAAAACCTTGATGGTGGAAAAGTTTCAAATCCACGAATCGTAAAATCATTCAGAGGTCCTAGAGGAAATGCTGCTATAAATAACGGTATTAAAAACTATACAGAAATCCTTTTAGGAAGCAAGGCTGGTTCTGTTTATAAGCTTGATACAGATCCTTCAATTACAACTTCAAACATGACAGAAATTACACAGAATACATATGCTAAGATTAATGATATGTGCGAAGCACCTACTGATTTTTACTTCCTTACAGATAAAGCAATTTTCAAATCTTCTTATGATTCTGGTGTAGTAAACAAAATGTATACAACTAACGGCCAGACAAATATTATCAATTATAACGATGATGAAGTTATTCTTTGGTCTGAATCTACACGGTCTGCTGTTGAACTTGTAAACCTTAATGCAAAATCAAAGACAACACTTTTTACACCAACAGGAAATATTCAGAATCTTCGTTTAGGAAAAGTTGGCGAAAAGAATTATCTTATTGAAATTGAAAGTAACTCGCTTATCAATCTTTATGATTTTACAAATAAAACTTTTAAAGAAGTATATTCAGGAACTGGTATTCAGGATGCAGTTTTGTGCGATAACGGAAATCTTTATATTGCAAAGTCTGCTGCTTCAAATCCGCAGGTTCCACTTATTTGTGTAAACCTTGAAACTTATGAAACCGTACCGCTTAGTTTGAACGGAAACGTTTCTTTTGGTCTTAGCACAAACGGACATTTGATTTACGGTATTGTTCTTCAATCTGATGATAATGTTCAGACAACTTATGTTTACTCTTTCAACACTTCTACAAATAAACCTACAAACCTTTTGAAGTTCCAGGAAGAAGATGCCGAAGCATTTACATATCTTTATGGTTCGATAGTCTACACTAACATTGGAAAAAACAAACTGTATTTTTATAACACAACTACAAAGAAGAATGGTTCCTATAATCGTTCTGCGTCTATTCCAAAGAGTGTTGCACAGAATGGTAACCGTGTAGTTATTTTGAATGACAATGGTTCTATTTCGTGGTGCGGAACATCAAACTCTAACATTACTGCAGACTGGTATCTCACAACTGATGAACAGTGGTATGAATTTTAATCAGCTTCGCTGATTAAAATTCATACCTGCGAGATTTTTGCTTGCTCGCAGAAGGCTCGCATTTTTGCTTCGCAAAAACCGCAAAAACTCGTGGTATGAGTTTAACGCCAATCGTTGGTATTTACCCCACAACCACGCATGAGGGCTTCGGAATATACTCCCATGTAGCCGTCAACGGAACGGTCCCAGCTGAAGTCTTTTTGCATGCCTTTTAGCTGCATCTTTTTGATGTGGTCTTTTTTGTTGTAGTATGCGTATACAGCCCAGCCTACGGTGTCATAAATTGCTCCAGGAGTAAGTGAATCAAAGAGGAAGCCTGTTCCGTCTCCTGTTGCTTCATTGTACTGTTCTACTGTATCTGCAAGACCGCCAGTGCGTCTTACAATTGGCAAAGTACCATAAAGCATAGAATACATCTGGTTTAATCCACAAGGCTCATAACGCGATGGCATGAGGAAGAAATCGGAACCAGCTTCTATGAGGTGGCTAAGGCTTTCATCATAGCCGATGTATGCTCTGAGGTTTGGCAGACGTGACTGAATTGCGTTGATTTCATCTTCGCACCATTTTTCACCACTTCCAAGAATTGCAAATTGAATATTCATGTTTACGCACATAGAAAAGATTGAACCGTAAGTTGGTGCAAAAACTTCTGCAATACCCTTTTGTTCTGCAAGACGAGTTACAATTCCAATTAAAGGAACATCAGGATCTACAGGAAGGCCCATTCTTTTCTGGAGCGCTTCCTTACAAACTGCTTTTCCAGACAAATCCTTAATATCAAAATTCTTTGGAAGAAGCTTATCTTTTTTAGGATTCCAGGTTTCTAAGTCGCAGCCGTTTAATACACCGCGAACACAATCTGAGCGAACACGCAAAAGTCCATCAAGGCCAAAGCCGCCTTCGGTTGTCTGCATTTCTCCTGCATAAGTTGGAGAAACTGTTGTAATCATATCGGCACAAGAAATTGCTGACTGTAAAAGGTTGATGCTTCCGTTGCGCTCAAGGCCTGCACCGTGATAAAGGTTCCAGTCAATTCCTAAAGCAGGGAAAGAATCCTTTGGATACCAGCCCTGATATCCAAGGTTATGAATTGTGAATACACTTGCAGTATGTGCAAAATATCCGTTACGACAAACATGTTTTAAAAGAACTGGTACTAATGCACAGAACCAGTCATGTGCGTGCATAATATCAGGATACCAGCCTAAGAAACGGCATAACTGGAATGCACCATGGCACAAAACTGCAGAACGGTATGGGTTATCATGAAAATCTGGTTCTGCTTTTGTTCCGTAGATTCCGTCGCGTCCGAATGCCTGCTCATGATCAATAAAATAAACAGGAACGTCTGTACCAGGTAAATCGGCATAATAGAACTTAACCCAGGTTTCTACCTGACCTGCGGCTACTGCTACAGGCTCATCTATTGCCTTTAATTTTTTTCGGTCTATCTTATAAAAACGTGGCATTACAATTTTTACATCATGTCCCTGTTTGCGTAAGTTTATTGCAAGGGCGCTCACTGCATCGGCAAGGCCACCTGTTTTTGCAAAAGGAACAGCTTCGGAAGTTACCATCAAGATTTTCATAAGACACTCCTGTTTTATTTGTTATTTAGAATGACAAGCATTATAGAATGCCTGCTTACTGTTTATAATTGTTGATTCGGCAACACAATATGCAATGCGGAACCAGCCAGCCCCTCCAAAGGCAGAACCCGGGGCACACAAAATATTGAAATTCTTAAGGTGATTTGTAAATGCAAGGTCATCATCATTCCAGCCTTGTGGAACCTTTACAAACAAATAGAAGGCACCTTCTGGCATAGCATATTCAAGACCTGCATAATCCATAACTTCAATAAGTTCATTGCGGCGTTTTTCATAAAGTGAATAATCACATTCACAATCCCATGTTTTTGCAATTACCTTCTGGAAGAATGCAGGTGCATTAACATAGCCTAAAACTCTTGTTGCAAATACAGCTGCTGCAATAAAATCCTTTGATTCAGGACATGCAGGATTTACACAAATATATCCGATTCTTTCTCCAGGGAGGCTAAGATTTTTTGCAAAGCTTGTTACCACAACTGAATATTCATATTTTGGGAATACAGCAGCAACTTTTTTTCCATAAGTGATTGCTCTGTAAGGTTCATCGCAAATTAAATATGGATAGCGGCCTGTTTTTTTACCATGCTCTTTAAGAACATCTACAACTGCAAGGATTTCTTCGTCTGTATAAATGCGTCCACTTGGATTGTTTGGAGAATTTATAATAATTGCAGCTGTTTTTTCGTTTAAGGCTGCTTTAATAGTTTGTGGATCAAGTCCAAAATCGGCCTTTGTTTTTACACGAATAATTTCGCCACCGTGATTATGAATATAGTGGTCGTATTCTGTAAAATATGGACATGGAACTACAACTTCGTCTCCAGGATTTAAGAGTGCCTTTAAGGTAGAGTTCAGGGCTCCTGCAGCGCCTACAGCCATTACTACGCATTCTTTTTGAACAGAAACGCCCTGTTCTTTTGCAGATTTGTCTGCCATTGCCTGTCTTGCCTGAGGATAGCCCGCATTTGGCATATATCCATGGCAATTATGAGATGTATCCTGGGCATATTCCTTTATTGCATCTACAACAGCCTGTGGAGGATCCAGATCCGGATTTCCAAGGCTAAAATCATATACTTTATCTTCCCCGTATTTTTGCTTTAAAACAGCGCCTTCTTCGAACATTTTACGGATTACTCCAGCAGAAGGACTTTCCACCAACGATTTTATGTTTTTACTAATCATAGAAACAATTATAACACAAAAAAATTAAAATGTCATAAAAACATTAATTTATGTATAAATTATAAAAAATGCTCCCGCGTAGAACCATGTTTTGCTCCGCTAAACGAAAAGGACGCTCCACAAAACATGAACCTACGCTCCGCATTTTTTATAATTTAAGATTCAATGCAATATTTTATGTCTTTTTAATAATCAGCCTGCAGACGCGCACACTTTTCCACGGGAGTAGCATATATTTTTCCTATAAAATTTTTTTTATGAAACTAATCCGGGTGGAAAATGTTTATTGAATAGAACTTTTATTTTGACTATAATGGAGGTATACAATATGAAAAATGCTTTTAATGTGTTCAAAAAATCACTTTTTCCATTAGTTTTGTTTTGTTTATTCTCAAATGGGCTTTTTGCGGGGGTTTTTAACAGTAAATTAACTGCTGAGGAACAGAAAAAACTTGATAATGGTGAAGTTCTTATTAAAAATATCACGTATCAAAAGAATATGTGCATAAATAGAGACTATAATCATTATTGTGAAGCAATCACAGATGAAATTAAGAAGCTTAGTCCTAAATATCTGGCCGAAATCATTCAGGTAAAACCTTATAAAGGTAATGAAAACCTACCAGAAGTTCTTACAAAGCTTTTGTACACCGTTTCTGACTATAAAGATATTCCATATTATTCTGAAAGACATCAGACTTACTGGAATCTTTATGATTCTGCTGAGATTTTGAAAGAAACTGTTATTGCATCAAGTGCTACAGATACAACAAAAGAAATTGAAGCACTTTTTGTTATGGCACCTTTTGATAAAGTTTACGAAACAATTTCTCTTACACAAACAAAAAATTCAGTTTATTATTCATCTGTAAATACAAATAAACTCAGATATCTTGATGAATTTGATTGTATATGGCCTAGAAAACTTAAAATCTGTATACTTCTTTTTAGAGACGGAGATAACTGGATTTTGTATGGAATTGGTGGCGTAAATGCACCTAGAATTCCATTTTTTACGGAGAGAATTGAAACTTCATTTATAAACAGAATAAAAACATTCTGTACATTTATATTTTCGAAATTTTAACTGAGATTATCGGGTCAAGCCCGATAATGACATAGGGAGAATACATAAGATGATTTGGCTTATCGGTTGTAAAGGAATGCTTGGACAGGAGGTTGCACGTCAGCTTGATGAAAAAAAATATCATTGGGTTGGAACCGACAAAGAAGTAGACATTACAGATAGAGAAGCACTTTCTGCTTTTGAAAAATCTGTAGAAACCTCTTCATATCTTGATACTACAAGCAACGATAAGCACATTAAATGGATTATCAACTGCTCTGCCTATACAAATGTTGATAAAGCAGAAGAAGAAACTGAACTTGCAGATAAATTAAACAATATCGGCGCTTTGAATATTGCACGTACTGCCCGTTCAATTGGCGCAAAGCTAATCCACATTTCAACTGATTATGTTTTCAACGGAAAAGGCAAAGAACCATATACTGAGGATATGGAAAAAGAGCCTCTTGGTGTATACGGAAAAACAAAAGCTGCTGGAGAAGAAGCCATCCAAAAAGAAATGACACAGTTCTATATTCTTCGCACAGCATGGCTTTATGGTTTCAATGGTAAAAATTTTGTATACACTATGACAAATCTTATGAACTCTCATGATCAGATTAAAGTTGTAAATGATCAGAAAGGTACACCAACCTGCGCAGTTGATCTTGCAAGCACAATTCTCAAGATAATTGAAAAATCAGACAACGCAACAGAAGCCTTTGGAAAACACAGTGCTCCATCTTTTGGAATCTATCATTTTACAAATGGCGGCGAAACAACCTGGTACGATTTTGCCTGTGAAATCTATCGTCTTGGCAAAAAGTTTGGACGGATTACACAAAACTGTACTGTAAATCCATGTACAACCGAAGAATTTGGAGCAAAGGTTGAACGTCCAGCTTACTCTGTCTTAAGCAAAGATAAAATCTGCCACGAACTAAAAATCAAACTTACGCCTTGGCAAACATCACTCGAAAAGTTTATCAAAAGTGACCGCTTTAAGATATAATTATAATGACTAATTCTCATAAATGATTTATAATATTCTTTATGGATGCAATTCAGGTTTTTGAGGACTGGCTTGACGACTACCTTAATTTTGAAAACAATCCAAAAAAAGACATATTCTGGCTCGACACAATAGATTTTCTCTGTAAAAGATTTGATAATCCCCAGGATTTTGCTCCTTGCATTCATGTTGCGGGTTCAAAAGGCAAAGGTTCTGTTTCAAGAATGATTGCTTGTATTCTTGAAGAAGCAGGATACAATGTAGGCCTTTATTCTTCACCACACATAACCGATTTTAGAGAACGCATTTCAAAAGCGACACAATTCTTTGATGAAAAAGTTTATACCGAAGCAGTAAAAGAAATAATGCCGAATATTGATTCAATCATTAATCTGCCCGCAGACCGCCCTATTACATGGTTTGAGCTTGTTACTTTGTATGCCTTCCTGTGCTTTAGAAAAGCAAAAGTTGACTGGTCTGTTTTTGAAGTTGGCATGGGTGGACGACTTGATGCAACAAATGTAATAAGACCAAAGCTTTGTTGTATTACAGGCATTGAACTTGAACATACAGAATTTCTTGGAGATACTCTAGAAAAAATTGCAGCAGAAAAAGCTGGCATTATAAAAAACTGTACTCCTGTCGTTATAGCACGTCAGCAGACAGAAAATGTAAAGATTATTTTAAGGGAAAAGGCCTTTACCCGCCACGCACCATGCTATTTTGTTGATGAAATAATTAAAAAGGCAACTTATTGCTTTAATGAAGATGAAAAAACAATGAGCCTTAAGCTCGAAAGTGATATTTTCTCAAGACCAATTAAAACAAAGCTCAGCATGCTTGGTAAATGTCAGGTTTTGAATGCGGCGCAGGCTGCAATTTCAATTCGTAAAGTATTGCCAAATCTTGATGAAGCTATAATTGAACGAGGTCTTGCAAAGGCAAAGCTTCCGGGACGTTTTGAAATTATTGATTCAGTTCCAGGTTATACAGGCATTCCTCATCTTGTTTTAGACGGTGCTCATACATTAAACAGCATTAAATTGACGCTGGAAACCTTGGGCCGCATGTATGATGATAAAAAAGTAAATCTTCTTTTTGCATGTGCAGCAGACAAAGACATTAAAGATATTTCAATGGAATTCCGCTATAGGTTTAATCACGTTTATGTAACAAAACCTGGCCAGAAAAAGCAGTCTGACATTAATGCAGAAATTGAAGCATTTAAGAATGCGGGCATAGACTTTACTGCCGATGCCGATTACAAAAAAATGATTCAAAAAGCCTTTGCCGAATCAGCAGAGGCTGGCAACATTCTTCTTGTTACAGGTTCCTTCTATCTGGTATCTGAAGTTAAAATTCTTATGATGATTTAATTTAAATTATAACTCTTTGAACTCTCTTTGTAATCGATGTAAGAACTTCGTACGAAATTGTTTTTCCAAGCTTTGCAAGATCATCAGCAGTATTTGAGGCACCGCTTTCTTTTGGCCCAAAAATCAGAACTTTATCCCACAGGTGAACGTCTTTGTTGTCTTTGCCTATGTTTACCATGCACTGATCCATACAGATTCTTCCGCAAACAGGATAATTTTTACCATTTATTGTTACTTCAAGGCCTGGGGAATATCTTCGCAAAAGGCCATCGGCATAACCAATTGGTAAAACTGCAATATCTGTATCTTCTTCGCAGGTGTATGTACGGCCGTAAGAAATTGATTTTCCTTTATAAAAATGTCTTATTGCCACAACCTTTGTTTCAAGTGTAAGAACAGGCTTTATATCAAAGCTTTTTCCTTTTGAAGTCAAATATTCATGAGTAATTTCATCAGGATAATAGCCGTAAGTGATGATTCCCGGGCGAACCATGTCAAAATGAACTTCAGGATTATTTAAAAGTGCTGCACTACTTCCACAAGAACAGATACCAGGATTAATTCCCTGAGCCTTTACGTTTTCTACAGCTATCTTAAATTGTTCATACTGCTGCATTGTATATTTCTGGTTATCATCAGAAAGGCTGTCAGAAACTGCAAAATGAGTACACATTCCGCCAAGCTCAAGATGTTTTGAATCTGCAATTAATTTGGCCTGTTCCCCTGCTTCTTCCGGATAACATCCAATTCGTCCCATACCGGTATCAACTGCAAGATGAACCTTAAACTTTGTATTCAAATTATGAGTTTCGCAAAAAAGATCTGCAGTTTTGATTAAAAGAGTTATATATTCCTTACTGAAAACAAGCGGAGTTATCTGATATTCAAAAAGATCATTCATTTCAGGCGGTGTACAAATGCTCAAAAGAAGGATATTAGTTTTAATACCCGCATTTCTAAGCTCCAGTGCCTCATCAACAGTGGCAACCGCAAGAAAATCAATTCCTTCTTCCTGGGCAATCTGGGCAGTAAGCACTGCGTTGTGACCATACCCGTCGGCTTTAACCGCTACACAGATTTTAACATTCTTATCTACATATTTTCTTATCTGCTGTAAATTATATTTTAAGTTTTCTTTATAAATTATTGCCTTAGTACATCTGTTCATAATACTATTTTATTTTTTATATGGGATTTTTACAAGTTAAATTTATCAAAATCCCATTGTAAAAACCTATTATTTTATGGTATTATAGTATATTATGAAAAAAAGGAAATTGTTTATAAAATCTTTGCTATTTACAAGTATCATTTGTTTTACTCTAATATCTTGTGCTACAACTAATCAGGAACAGACAAAATCAACCGACATTACAAAAGTTGAAGAAGAAATTTCTGCAGAACCAGAGGAAATCATTGTTGAACCTACTGCAGAAGAATTATTCTTAGAAAAACTTTCTGGTATTTCACTTAAATTTTCCAATGTTCCTGGAAAAATCAAAAAAGGAAAAGAATTTAAGTCATCATTTGATGTTGTTGTAACAAACGCAGACGAGGCTCCTGTATCTGATTTTAATGTATGCTTTACTTACCCTGCAAAAAAATCAGGCTCACAGCTTGTATTTGAAACTACTACAATTACAACTAATTCGGATGGTATTGCAAGCTTTATGCCATCAGACACAGCTTTTTCGACTAAATCAAAAATCAGTGCTTTACCTGCTTATGATCCTGAATTGAATATCACAGAAGAACAGCTTGCAACATTTACTGCAGAGGCTGATTTTTTAATTGAATCAGATATTACTACACGCGGTGCAATCATGTTTGTTTTTGAGTTTACAGAAAGTGGTAAGCCTTCAAAAAACTCTTATGATATTCTTTCGGCACTTAGAAAAAAGGGAGTTTATCAGATTGGTAATGCCCCTATAAGCGATACAGAATATATCAATGCATCTAAAGCAAAAATCTATAAAGAAAATTATGAATATGTTGGTTCCGAAATCGGCTATTTAATTGGCGGAACAATTAAGTTTGTTTGTCCGGTAGAGAAAATTGAAGATGAATACAAAGCAACTCTCTGCGCCGACATTTATGGAATTGATATGAAAACTGGCGAAGTAATTTATGAAAATAAACATGAGACATCTGCAACAGGAGCCAATTGGAATACAGCAGTTACAAACTGCAAGGCTAACCTGACAAAAATCGTAACAGATGCAATCATGTTTGGACTATAATTTTTTATGGAATACAGGAGGTGTAATAAATGATTTACACAGATACAAGAGACAGCAGCGTACAGGTTGATTTTAAAACTGCTGTAATGAACGGAATGAACCAGAAAACTGGTGGTTTGTACATTCCAACAAGTTTTCCAAAAATAGATTCTTCTTTACTTTATAAAGATCCAGCACCTTCATTTAGAGATATTGCTTTTAATATGGCTAAGCCTTATGTAGAAGGTGAAATTCCGGATGTTGACCTTGCTGCAATTATTCAGGATGCATATCCATTTTCGCCAAAGGTTGCTCCACTTGATCACACTTCTTACATTCTTGAGCTTTTCCACGGACCAACCTGTGCATTCAAGGATTTTGGTGCACGCTTTATGGCTCGTACAATGTCTTATTTCAACAGAAATGAAGATTCACTTTTGCACATTCTTGTTGCAACCTCTGGCGACACAGGTTCTGCTGTAGGAAGTGCCTTCCACGGAGTTCCAGGTCTTGATGTAACTATCCTCTACCCAGATGGAAAAATCAGTCCGC
This sequence comes from uncultured Treponema sp., assembly GCA_946411215.1. Taxonomy (GTDB): domain Bacteria; phylum Spirochaetota; class Spirochaetia; order Treponematales; family Treponemataceae; genus Treponema_D. The sequence continues at coordinate 19,725 of CAMKDH010000023.1, forward strand.
TTCAGGAAAAACAGCTTTCTACATTTACAGGAAACGTTCGTGCCCTTAAAGTAAAGGGAACTTTTGATGACTGTCAGAAGCTTGTAAAAACAGCCTTTACAGATACAGAGCTTCGCGGTAAACTCCGTCTTTCTTCTGCAAACTCAATCAATATTGCACGACTTTTGCCACAGAGCTTCTACTACATGTATGCAGCTCTTATTGTTCGTAATCGTGCAGCACTTCAAAATAAAATTACAGATCCTGCAATTATCATGGTTGTTCCAAGCGGAAACTTTGGTAACCTTACATCTGGTCTTATTGCCCGCGAAATGGGTGGTCCTATTGAAGGCTTTGTTGCTGCAACTAACACAAACAAAACAATCCCAGACTGGATTGCAACTGGTGACTATAACGCACGTCCATCTGTAGAAACATACGCAAACGCTATGGATGTTGGTGCTCCAAGTAACTATGAACGCATTAAGGCAATGTATTCTCTTGATGAAGTTCGTAAGCTCTTTGGTTCTTACTGGCTTGATAACGATGGAATTATGAAAGCTATAGAAGACTGTCACCGTATGACTGGTTATATTATTGATCCACACGGAGCAATCGGTTATAAAGCATGGAAAGATATTTACAATGGCGGTATGGAAAAGCTTATTGCAGGCGAAAAACCAGACTTTAATCTTCCTGGTATTACACCAAACATTCCAGACTGGGCAAATAAAGTTACAGACAAAAAGGCTGTTGGTGTTATTCTTGAAACTGCAAGTCCTGCAAAGTTTGGTTCAATTGTTACACAGGCAATTGGCCGCGAACCTCCAATGCCGGATCGTCTTGAAGAAGTTCTTAGACTTCCTGATCATGCAATTCCTATGGAAAATGACTATAAGAAGTTTAAAGATTGGTTGATTGGAAACTTAGAATAGATTGTCGGGGTCTTAGGGGCAAAGCCCCTAGGCGAAGGGGTAGCGAAAAATAAAAAAACGCGATGGTGTAAATGATATGTACCCCCTTTTCTGGACAAACAGAAAGGGGGTATTTTTATGCATC